>UQQA01000091.1 GCA_900543105.1 uncultured Ruminococcus sp.
CCTTGACCCCTGCCACCTTTGAAAAGGTGGACGAAACTTTTGCTTGGCTTCGCAACGCCATACAAATGTCAGCTCCGCAAAAAATTACGAATTACGCATTAAAGCGATATTCCCCTCTCCCACGATATCCGCAAGCTTTTCGAGCAGTTCTTCGGTTATATTCACGCCGTCGGCTGATTTCGGACGGACATATTTCTTTATATCCTCAAAATAGAAATTCAGCTTTCCTTCGCCTTTATAATTTCGGCAAAGCTCGGCTGCTCGGGTTATCTTTTCCTTATCCGTACTCATACAGCGGATAAAAAGTCCGCTCTTCGCAGCAAGTCCCACATACTGTGCGGCAGGAATGACCGTTTCGGCGAGTATTTTCGGCTCTTCGTCCTTATATGAGAGCTTTCCTTTGAGGAAAACTATGCTGTCGGTACGGATAAGCTGTACGCTTTGGGCGTAGACTTCGGGGAAAAAGATTACCTCGCACTCGCCGCCGTTGTCCTCGACGGTCGAGAACGCCATTTGCGCACCTTTTTTTGTGTTATGCTGTTTTACCGAGGTTATCATACATATCAGCTGCACAGGTGCGCCGTCTTTCGGGTGATTTTCCGAGAAGAAACTGTGTATCGTGTTATGCTTTGCGGCGGCGGAGATAAGCCTGAACTCATCGAGGGGATGACCCGAGATATACATTCCGACTGCCTCTTTTTCGTACATTAACAGTGTTTTCAGCGGATATTCCTCCGTTCGGTGGAGGTTATCTATCATTGACGGCGAATCATCACCGCCTACTGAATCAAAAAAGCTCATCTGCCCCTCGATATTATTCCGCACGTCGGTTTGGAGGGCGATGAAAATTCGGTCGTAGTTCTCCATCATCTCACGGCGGTTGAGTGCAAAGCTGTCGAACGCGCCGCATTTTATAAGGCTTTCGACAGCCTTTCGGTTTACGTCCTTTCCGCTCATTCTTCGGCAGAATTCATCAAGCGAGCGGAATGTCCCGCCTTTTCTGCGCTCCTCAATGATATTGTCGATAGCTGTTCTGCCGAGGTTTCTCACTGCGAGCAGACCGAAACGGATACCGTTCTCATCTGCTGTAAAGCCTGCGCCGCTTCTGTTGATATCGGGGCAGAGTATTTTCACGCCGTTCTTTTCGCAGAGTGCGATATCGTCAATAAGCTTTCCCTGCGAAGCAAACTCGTTCGTCATGACCTGTGCCATATACTTTTTATAATAGTGGCATTTGAGGTAAGCCGTCTGATACGCAACGTGGGCATAAGCGGCGGCGTGGGATTTATTGAACGCATACGAAGCGAAGCCGGACATCTCGTTGAAAATATCCTCGGCGGTTTCGGCAGAAACTCCGTTCTTCACTGCGCCGTCGATGAAAACGCTTCGCTCCTTTTCCATAACGTCAGCCTTTTTCTTAGCCATTGCGCGGCGCACAAGGTCTGCTCTGCCGTAGGAATAGCCTGCAAGCTTTCGGCATATCTGCATGACCTGCTCCTGATAAACGATACAGCCGTAGGTGACGTTCAGGATATCTTCGAGCAGGGGGTGCTTGTAGGTTATCTTTTCGGGGTGGCGCTTGTTCTCGATATAGCGGGGGATACTGTCCATAGGACCGGGGCGGTAGAGCGAAAGCACTGCGATGAGGTCCTCTATCGACTCGGGTCTGAGCCGTTCAAGAACCTGCTTCATTCCTGCGCTTTCAAACTGGAAAACAGCGTCCGATTCTCCTGCGGAAAGCATCGCAAAGACCGCTTCGTCATCGAGCGGAATTTTATCAATATCAAAATTCGGTTCTGTTCGGCGAATGTCCTTGACCGTTCCGTCAATAACCGTGAGATTTCGCAGTGCGAGAAAATCCATTTTCAGCAGTCCGAGGCTCTCGAGGATATTCATCGGGTACTGCGTTACTATCGCGCCGTCATTTTTCTGCACGGGGACATAATCGCTCACGGGCGCATCGGAGATAACAACGCCTGCCGCGTGAGTTGAAGCGTGACGGGGCATACCCTCTATTTTCTTCGCGGTGTCTATGAGTTCGTGAACATCGCTGTCGGACATATAAAGCTTTTTCAGCTCGGGACTGTTTTCAAGCGCACGGTCGAGCGTTGTGTGAAGTTCAAACGGGATAAGCTTTGCGACCTCGTCCGTTTTCTGATAGGACATTTCCATAACTCGCCCAACATCACGGATAGCCGCCTTTGCCGCCATTGTTCCGAACGTTATTATCTGTGCAACACGGTCACTGCCGTATTTCCGTACGACATAATCAATGACAAGCTGACGTTTTTCATAGCAGAAGTCGATATCAAAATCGGGCATCGAAACACGCTCGGGATTGAGGAAACGCTCAAAGAGCAGATCGTACATCATCGGGTCGATGTTCGTTATGCCTATGCAGTAAGCCGCAATACTTCCTGCGCCCGAGCCTCGCCCGGGACCTACGGAAATATCGTGCGTTTTCGCATAGTTGACAAAATCCCACACGATAAGGTAGTAATCGGTATAACCCATTTTGATTATAACGTCAAGCTCATATTCAAGGCGCTCTTCGTAAGCCTTCGGCGGCACTTCGCCATAGCGCTTTTTCAATCCGTCCCTGCAAAGCCGAACGAAATACGCCTTGTTGTCGGTCACGCCCTCGGCTTCGTAACGGGGAAGCTTTATCCTGCCGAACTCGAATTCGACATTGCATCGCTCGGCGATTTTCACGGTGTTTTCTATCGCATCAAGATGATTCGGGAAAAGCCTTGCCATTTCATCGTGCGTTTTCATATAGAATTCAGCAGTCGGAAAAGCAAGCGGTGTCGGCTGACTGAGCGGCGTGTTCGTCTGAATTGCGATCAGCACACGCTGGACCTTCGCATCGGCTTTGGTAATATAGTGCGCATCGTTGGTTGCGCAGAGCGGTATCCCCGTTTCGGCGGAAAGCCTGAACAGAAGCGGCAGGACGGACATTTCCTCACGGATCCCGTGGTTCTGAATCTCGATATAATAGTTGCCCTCGCCGAAGATATCACGGTACAAAAGCGCGGTTTCCTTTGCCTTGTCATATTCGCCGTTGGCAAGCAGGCGCGGCAGCTCTCCTGCGATACAGCCCGAAAGCGCAATTATGCCCTTGCAGTATTTTTGCAGAACTTCGATATCTACTCTCGGCTTGTTGTAAAATCCCTCGGTATAGCCTATCGAAACAAGCTTTACAAGGTTGTGATAACCCTCGTTGTTTTCGCAGAGCAGTACAAGGTGATAAGGCTTTCCGTCCAAGCCCGAAATTTTATCGAAGCGTGTTCGTGGTGCAACATAAACTTCGCAGCCGATAACAGGCTTTATCCCCTGCGCCTTTGCCTCTTTATAAAATTCGACCGCAGCATAAAGATTGCCGTGGTCGGTGACAGCGACAGCGTTCTGCCCGAGTGCTTTTGCCCTTGCGACAAGATCCTTAATGCGGCAAGCGCCGTCAAGCAGGCTGTATTCGCTGTGAAGATGAAGATTCACAAAATTATCCATAATTATTCTTCTGTTTCCGGTTCGTTGTATTCCTCACGAAGCTGTTCGGCAAGTGCGGAAATTCGCTTTAAGCGGTGGTTCACTCCCGAACGTCCGAGCGGCTTTTCCAGCTCCTCGCCAAGCTCTTTGAGCGACATTTCGGGAAATTCGAGCCTGACCTCGGCAATTTCGGCAAGGTCGGGCGGCATATTTTCCATACCTATCTTATCGGCTATGTACTCAATGTCTGCTATCTGCTTGTCGGAGGCTTTGAGCGTTCGGTCGATGTTTGCCGCATCGCAGTTGGCAATTCGGTTCGCCTTGTTGCGAACGTCTTTGAGGATTTTCACGTTCATAAGCTCTATCGAGGACATCGTTGCACCCATAAATGTGATAAGATCCTCTATTACCTCGCTGTCTTTCATATAGATAACGTGGTTGCCCTTTCGCTCGGTCGATTTTACGTTGAAGCCTATCTCGCCGAGAAGCTCCGTCAGGTCGAGCATAAGGTTATAATACGGCACAGAAAATTCGAGGTGGTAATCTTTGAGCGGCTCGGAAATACTTCCGCAGGATAAAAATGCGCCTGCGACAAAGGCGAAAATGTCATTATTGTTGATATTTTCACGCTGTATCCGATGGATAAGACTGCGGCTCGAAATATGAAAGCGGTAGATTATTTCCTCACGGTCTTCAAGCTTTTCAATGCTCAAAGTGTATAGAACCGTGTTGTTTTTCTTCTCATTGCTTGAAACCGTCACGACCTTGTGACGTTCAAGGACATCGTCCGCAAGCTCGCAGAACAAATTGCAGACCATATCGTTCTCCGTCTGGAAAACGATACTGTCTGCATCAAAATTTTTGCAGAAAAGAAGCATACCGTAAAGGCAGGCGAACTTTCTGTCACGGTCGGTCATAAGGCCGCACAATTCTTTTTTAACGGAATATGAAAACGACATAGGTATTCCCTTACTTTTTGTTTATATCTCGGTGGCATATTCGGCTGCGAACGCCATTTTCCTGCAAATGCTTGAAAATAGCCTCGGCAAAGGTAACGCTGCGGTGCTTTCCGCCCGTACAGCCGAACGCAATGACAAGCTGGCTCTTGCCCTCGCGATGATAAAGCGGAATGAGGAAGTCGATAAGGTCGGTGAGCTTTTTCAGCAGCTCCTTTGACTGGTCGAACTGCATAACATAGCCGCTCACGCACTCTTCAAGACCCGTATGCTCTTTGAGTTCGGGGATATAGAAAGGATTCGGCAGGCATCGAACGTCAAAAACGAGGTCAGCCTCTCTTGCGCAGCCGAATTTCGTGCCGAAAGACATTACCTTTACGACCATTGAATCGTTCGGATTGTCAAGGAAAAGCGTGTAGAGCGTTTCTTTGAGCTGTGCCATTGAAAGGTCGGAGGTGTCTATGTAGTAATCGGCATTTTCACGCACAGACATAAGCATCTGGCGCTCGGTCGTGATAGCACGGAGCAGATTGCCGTGTGTTTGCTCGTCAAGAGGGTGTCTGCGGCGCGTTTCCTTGTATCTTCTTATAAGAACATCATCGGAAGCATCGAGGAAAAGTATCTTATAGTTAAGTCCGTTTTCCTTGAAGTAGGCGATGCCCTCGTCAAGCTCGAGGAAAAGCTCCCCCCCTCGGATATCGGTGACGATAGCGACATTGTGGATCATCTTATCCGATTTTATGCATATCTCGGCGAACTTCGGGATAAGCTGCGGCGGAATATTGTCGATGCAGTAATATCCGATATCTTCGAGGACATTTATTACGCCCGATTTTCCCGAACCCGAAAGTCCCGTTACTATGAGAAATTTCATTTTCCGTATTCCTCCCTCTCCGAAATGATGATAGGTTCACACTCAAGCTTATAGCCTGTTTTTTCGGCAACGGTCTTTTTTACCGCTGCGATAACAGCCATAACATCGTCAAAGCTTGCCCCGCCTCGGTTTATGACGAAGCCGCTGTGTTTCTCGCTGACCTGTGCATTTCCGACCGTGAAGCCTTTCAAGCCGCATTCTTCGATAAGTTGTGCGGCATAAGCGCCCTCAGGACGCTTGAACGTGCTGCCTGCACTCGGAAATTCAAGCGGCTGCTTTGAGCGGCGTTTTTCCATAAGCTCGCTCATTCTTGCTTTTATGCTGTTTTTATCGGCTTTTTGAAGTTTTAACTCAGCCGAAAGTATGACCTCACCGCTGTCCGTAAAACGGCTGTGACGGTAGGACATTTCCAGCTCGTCTGCGGAATATTCGCGGATATTTCCGTTTATGTCAAGCGCAGTTACCGAGGCGAGAACGTCTTTCATCTCGCCGCCGTAAGCTCCTGCATTCATATATACCGCTCCACCAACGCTGCCGGGGATACCGTAGGCAAATTCAAGTCCGCCGAGTCCGTTGTCAAGCGCAAAGCCGCAAAGCTTCACGAGCGGAACTCCTGCGAAACAGCGTATTGTATCTTCACCGATCATCTCGGGCGCAGAGCCGTTGATGCGGAAAATTGCCAAGTCCGTTTTTCTGTCATCGGCGAGGATATTTGAACCCTTTCCGAAGACGAAATACGGTATATTGTTTTTCGCCGCAAACGGAATAAGCCGCTGACATTTCTGAACAGAATCGAGTTCAAAAAGTGCAGCAGCTTCGCCGCCTATGCGAAAGGTCGTGTAGTCTTTCAGCAAAGGCTTTAATTCCACCTTGCAGCCTGCTTTTTCTGCTTCATCTATAAGAAGCTTCAGGTTGTTATTCATAAATTTTACCCCATAGATAAAAGGTATTTTTGCTTATACTAATTTTTAAACTGAAAGTGTACAAAAAATCAAGCAAAAGCTCGTAGCTATTGAAAATAGCTTTATATGGCTTTTGCGCCGATTTTTTGTCTACACTTTGATTAAAAATTAGTATTTGATCAGCCGAAAATTTTTCCGTGTCTGCTCTGGATATAAGCATAAAGTCTGTCCCAGTCGGCGTTTACGACAAGCTTTTCGGGAAGTCCTATCTCCTCCGCAAGTTTGAGTGATTCCGTCACATCGCCGACAATAGTGCAGAAATGTGCATCCGTGTTTATGACAACGGGTATCTCATATTTCCTGCATATACGGATAATTTCACGGTAGTTTTCACGGGTGTTTTTCCAGAGGATAGTGCTTTCGTTTATCTCGACGAGCCGACCGCACTCCTTGAATTTTTTCAGGCATTTTTCATAATCGAACGGACAAACGACCGTTGCGCAGTGTCCGATAACGTCAATATCGTCATTCTCGGCAAGCTTCAGATACATATTCGTATGCTCCTCAAAGCTTGCAGGCTTCAGCATATCCTTATGGAAGGATGCGATCATCCAGTCGAGAGCGGCACATTCTTCGTGCGGAAAATCGATATTGCCCTCATAGTCTATTATACTCGATTCTGCGCCGTATATGATCTTTACTCCGTTGACTTCTCTCGGGATCGCCTTGTGGAGATTATGGAAATGCCAGACGTGGGGACCGTCCGTCGATGCAGGTGTATGGTCGGTTATTGCGACGGCGGAAAGTCCTTTCTGTGCGGCAACGTCAACTATTTCCTTTATAGTCGAAAATCCGTGAGTTGAAGCGACCGTATGCGTGTGCAGGTCTGCGATTATTTTCATATCAATAAATATCCCACTTTTTAATAGTTTCCTTGTGATCCATTTCAAGACCGAGGTTGTCAAGAAGCTCCTGCGCTGCGTTGTAGCCCATCTTCTTCTGACGGTTGTTCATAGCGGCAACCTCGAGGATAACGGCAAGGTTTCTGCCCGGCTTTACAGGGATCGTTGCGCAGGGAACTTTTACGCCGAGTATCGAGGTGTATTCGCTGTCAACGCCCATTCTGTCATAAACCTTTTCGCTGTCCCAAGGTTCAAGCTCAACGATCATATCGATCTTTTCCGTGACCTTTACAGCACCCATACCGAACAGACGGCGCGCGTTTACGATGCCGATGCCGCGAATTTCAAGGAAGTGTCGGATATTTTCGGGTGAAGAACCGACAAGGCTTATGTTTGAAACCTTTCTTATCTCAACAGCATCATCAGCAACAAGACGGTGACCTCTCTTGATAAGCTCAACAGCAGTTTCGCTCTTCCCTACGCCGCTTTCGCCGAGGATAAGCATACCCTCGCCGTATACTTCGATAAGAACGCCGTGACGAGTAATTCTCGGAGCGAGGTGGAGGTTGAGGAATGCGATGAGTGCAGACATAAAGCTTGAAGTGCTTTCCTTTGAGCGGAGGAGCGGAACCTCATACTTCTGCGCGATAGTCACCATTTCGGGGAAATACGGCAGCTCTCGGGAGATTATGAGTGCAGGGATATGCTGTGCAAAGAGCATATCGAGGCGCTCCGTTCTCGTCTGCTCGTCAAGCGTTGCAAGGTAAGCAAACTCCATTTTTCCGAGTATCTGTATTCTTGCATTGCTGAAATATTCGTAGAAGCCCTGGAGCTGGAGTCCGGGACGGTTTACGTCATTTTCATCTATGAGTATCTTTGAAGCGTCCTGCGGAAGATATATCGCTTCAAGGTTGAATTCGTCAATAATAGCTTTGAGTTCAATGGTAAATTTCTTTTCAGCCATTTTCTTTTTCCTCTTTCATTTTATCAGCAGAATTTATTGAGATTTGCGTCATATTCAAAGCCTGCGGCGGAAAGCTTCGCCGTGATATCGGCTTTGCTTGCATCAAGGTCGTCACAAAGTTCGTCAAGGCTTGCGTATTTATCGCGGAGCATTGTGTTCACATAGCTTAAAAGCATAAAAGGGTCATTCGGCAAAGACATAGTTTTCTCCTTAAAGACAGATAACACCGCTGCGGAAAACCGTAACGGTGTTGTTATGGGGTCTGTGCAGACCGCACGGGAATATTCTTTTTCGTTTGGTCTGTCGGAAACCCTTATGTACATTTTAGTAAAGGAACTTCATCAGCTTGGACTTTTCGGAAGCGAATTCTTCATCGTCCATCAAGCCCTCATCGTGCATAGCTTTGAGCTTCTTAACGGCTGTCTGGAATTCCTCGAGCGACATCTTTTCTCCGTCCTTCGGAGTTGGGATATCAAGAGCCTTTTCTTTCTTTTCAGCGGATTTTTTCTCCTGCTTGGGTTCAGCCCTGACAGGTTCCTTTTCGGGTTCTTTCTCAAGCTGCTTCGGAGCTTCGGATTTATGCGTCGGAACGATCTTCGGTTCTTCGATAGCGTCCTCGCTGACATCGACTACGCCGATCTCTTCGATAGTTTCGTTCGGGATAAAGCCCGGATTCTCGACAGTCTGCGCTTCGGGAAGATCGGAAGTATCGGGGATAACGATCTCATCGAACGAATCTGTGAGAGGAACTTCGGAAGTCTTTTCTTCGGCAGCTTCTTCGAGTATGGAAACATCGGCTTCGGGAGCGGCTTCAAGGATATCATCGATATCAACGGCATCGGAGTGCTTTGCAGACGGTTCTTCCCTGATCGGTTCTTCATTTACAGGCTCTTCAGCCTTTTTCTCGGGAACGATAGGTGTGAAATCGTCCAGACCGAGGATATCGGCAACGGTGAAATCTTCACCCTTCTTAGACTTTTTGTCCTGCTTGTCATAATCGGCGGTAGCGTTGAGGAATTCCTCATCGGCCGCCTTTTTGAGGCGCTCACGCTCTTTCTGCTTCTCTTCTTCGCTCGGCTGCTTTTTCGGAGCGTGTTTTCTGTCATAATCAGCCTTTGCATCGTTGATAAGGCGCATGATCTCCTCCGCATTCGGGAAATGAGGGAGGATTATTCTCTTTCTTGACGGAACGCCCTTTTCGACCTCATCGCACTGAACGTTGATCGGCTGGCTCTTATTATTGGTATTGATCGAGAGCTTTGTGATATCTTCAAGACCGCATATATACTTTCCGTATTCGGGATCGTCCTCCTTAGTTCCCTTCTGAACGCAGATATAGCCTGCGCCGTAGATATGTGCGGCAGTTATAGTAACAGTGATATCGAGCGGCTTTGAGAAAACGCTTTCCTTGTAGATCGTTTCAAAACTTGCGAGCTTTTTCTCACTGTAAACATTTGTCTGATCGTCCATTTGTAACACCACTTTCAATAATAATACCGGCAGCTATGCAGAAAAAAACCGCAAAAAGCTGTCCGCAAACGTATTATCAAAAATACTTCACAAGTATTATAGCATATTTTCTAACATTAGTCAAATAATATTAATAAAAACAGGTATAGAATTTAGCGATAATTTTTTAGCTATTTATACAAAAATATACTTAAAGTTGTTTTTTATTTTTATGTGGTTTTTCAAAAAATTGATAAGGAATGTCCTTTCTCACGATCTATTATATGGTCACCTCTAAAAACCATAGTGCCTCAGATGCGCAGTCAGATTTTTCGTCA
>UQQA01000092.1 GCA_900543105.1 uncultured Ruminococcus sp.
ATGAACTTATTATAGCCGAGAGTTTGTCTATAGGTTGATCGAGAATTAGTATTAGACTAAAAAAACTATACATGCAAGCTTTTGCTTGATTTTTTACACTTTCACTCCGGAAACCACTATAAGTATAGCATAAAGAAATAACAGATTCAATGTATGTGTGACAATTTTTTGCCGTCTGCATAAATTATAACAGGGATCTTATCCCGAAAATAACTACAGGAGGTCATTATATGGCAATTCCTTTTTCAAATAAAGCACAGCTCGTCTACAAAGGTACTGTGACCAGCTCCAACACTGTCACGGGCGAAATAATCGACACCGTGAGCGTGACAAAATCCACTCTCGGCAGCAGCTATTCCGAGGGTGGAAAGATGACGTTCATCATCAGCATCGCCAACGCCGGAAACACCGCTTATAACGATATTACCGTTACCGATGATCTGGGAGGATATCAGTTCGCAGGTCAGAATGTTGTTCCGCTGACATTTGAAAGCGGTTCGGCAAGACTTTTTTCAAACGGACAGCTCACCGCTCCCGCACCGTTGATCCCACAGTCGGTATCTCCGCTTGTTTTCAGCGGAATAACCATTCCTGCCAACGGTAATGTTCTTATCGTTTATGAAGCAAGAGCAAACAGCTTCGCACCTCTCGGCGCAGGACAGAGCATAACAAACACGGCTTCTCTGACAGGCAGCGGACTTGTCGGCGACATTTCGGGAACATCAAATACGGTATTCTCGGAAGAACCGATCTTATCCATCGTAAAGTCGCTTGAACCGACACAGGTTGCCGATAACGGCACTGTCACCTATGAATTTACTATCGAAAACAGAGGTGCGTCCGCAGTTGCTGCCACAGATGATACGGTTGTTGAAGATACCTTTGCGCCGATCCTGGAAAACATTTCAGTTTCATTCAACAACACTCCATGGACAGCCGCAGCAAACTATTCCTACAACAGTACAACCGGTGCGTTTGCAACCACAGCGGGGGCAATTACAGTCCCTGCGGCACAGTACACGCAGAATGCGGACGGAAGCTGGAATGTTGAACCCGGCAGAAGCGTTCTGACAATAAGCGGAACGATTTAAACTGCTCCCATGCGAAGTCCGTCTCCGAGCATTTATGCAAACAAAAAAGCCCTGCAAATATCCATTTGCAGGGCTTTGTGGCGGAGAAGGAGGGATTCGAACCCTCGATGAGCTATTAACCCATACACGAGTTCCAGTCGTGCGCCATAAACCGGGCTAGGCGACTTCTCCGTGCCGACTATGTTATTATATCAGATACCAACATATTTGTCAAGCATTTTTTCAAAAAAAGTGTCAAAAAACCATTTTTAATTAAAATACACAAAAAATTCATTGATGCAAGTTAGTTTTGTGGTATAATGACGGTAGATATAATGTGAAATCTGACTTGCTCAATTAGGAATAGGCTGATTAAAGCAAAACGTTTTTATCAGCGTTTCCTTAGTAATGGAGGACATTTTATGCTGACAGATAATGTTAAAGGCTCTGCCGACACTGTTGAGCTTCTCAACGGAGTGAAAATACCCTGCGTTGGCTTCGGAACATGGCAGATCGAGGGTTCAGCCGCCGAGCTTGCCGCCGCCGAAGCTGTCCGTGCAGGCTACAGGCACATCGATACTGCGTCCGCATACGGCAATGAAGAGTTCATCGGTTCGGGAATAAAGCGAAGCGGCATTGCCCGTGAGGAGCTTTTTCTTACAACGAAGCTTTGGAACAATATCCGAACTTATGATGAAGCTATCGCCGCCTGCGAGCAGTCGCTGTCACTGCTTGGGACGGAATATCTTGACCTTTTGCTTATACACTGGCCGAATCCGCTGAAATTCCGTGCCTGCTGGAAAGAGCGCAACGCCGAGCTTTGGCGCGCAATGGAAAAGCTCTTCCGTGACGGAAAAGTCCGTGCGATCGGCGTGAGCAACTTCTGTGCAAGGCATCTTGATGCGCTTATGGAAACGGCGGAAATTTCGCCCTGCGTGAACCAGATACGTCTTTGTCCGGGTGATGTTGACGAAGAAACTATCTCCGCCTGCACGAGCAAGGGAATACTCATTGAGGGCTACAGCGTTCTCGGGACAGGCAAAGCGCTTTCGTCCGAGCCGCTTGCGAAGACAGCCGAAAAATACGGCGTGAGCATTCCTCAGCTATGCATACGCTGGTGCTTGCAGAACGGCTTTGTTCCACTCGCAAGGTCGGTTTCGCCCGAGCATATAAAGCAGAACCTTGACGTTTTCGGGTTTGACATTGAGCCTGCCGATATGGTCGCGCTCTCCGAAATGGTCGGGGAATGCGGAGTTCACGAAAATCCCGATGAAAGGCTTTTCTGATAAAACTACCGCAGTTGTGCAAGCTTGTTGCTTTCGCTCTGCATAGGCTGTTTTTATCTATTGCCCTGCTTGCCCCAAACCTCAAAGTAGTATTGTTAAGTTTGAACAAAATTTATAAGGTGAGTGTAAACATGAAAAAAAGCTGCTTGAACGTTATATCGGTAATTACGGCATTTTTATTTACATCATGTTATTCGGTCAATAATTCTGACATTTCCGAATCGCTTGCGACAAGTGTGTATGACGAAACAGAAACCTCTGTCACAACGACCGTATTGAGCGCACTACGCACGTTGTCTGAATTTGTTATGCCTGAACATGACAAACTGCAAAACGATGACTGGGTATCAATAGAATGGGATAACGATGAGCTTACCGAGCTTTTAAATGAAGCAGCTTATATTTACACTTTCTATTTCAGATACACATACTCACATAATTTTGAGAATTCAGATATTTCCCCCGAAGGTCTCTTCAAGACAGGAGTTTCGTATAACAGCTTCAAAAATGAATTGCAAAAATACTTTACTGATGATTTTGCAGGATATCTTTTATCCGGAGAAAATGAGTCTTTGGCAGCATATACGAATTGTGACGGTGAGCTTTGTTATATTGACCAAGAGAGCGGCAGTAATCCTTTTTTCGACAGTGTATCATTTTCAATTACAGAACAAACTGAAAATAAGATCACTATAAAAGCGGTTTCGAGATTCTGGCACAGTGACGAACCAAACATTGAAAGCTTTCGTGATTTCTACTATACTGTTATATTGACCGAAAACGGTTGGAGATTTGATGATTTTGACGACTTCAGAAATAATCTTATATGGGATGAAAACGGAGATATTATTCCGTTGGAAACTCATATTATTGAAAATGAGTAATATGGCAGTGATTCATCCGATCAGTTTTTTAAGACAAAAGCGCCCGAAGCCTTGAAACTTCGGGCGCTGTTTTTTATGCGCTTTTACTGCTTGCGGAAAGTAATTGTTCCCGTTGAAGCGTCCATTGCATCTACGATTGCGAGCGATTCAAGGTGTATGCCTCTCTTGCGGATAGCCTCGCCGCCCGGCTGGAAGCCTTTTTCTACGCATATTCCGATGCCCTCGACTGTTGCGCCTGCGCTCTGTACGAGGTCAATAAGTCCTTCAAGTGCGCAGCCGTTTGCGAGGAAGTCATCGATGATAAGGATATGATCTTCGTTCGATATGTACTTCTTTGAAACGATAACGTCATATACTTTTCCGTGCGTGAATGACTGTATTTTCGTGCTGTAGACTTCGCCGTCGATATTGATGCTCTGCGCTTTTTTCGCAAAGACAACGGGAACGCCGAAATGCTGTGCGACGATGCAGGCAATGCCGATGCCCGATGCTTCGATCGTCAGAATTTTATTGATGCGCTTGCTCTCCTCGCCGAAAAGACGCTTGAATTCCTTTCCGATCTCGTTAAAAAGGTCAATATCCATCTGGTGATTGAGAAAACTGTCAACTTTCAGAACTCCGCCGTCTTTGACAATGCCGTCCTTAATGATCCTATCCTCAAGCAGTTTCATTAAATTTACCTCCGCAAAAAATTTTTCCGATAAAATGTTATCTTTAATTGTACCACACTAATTATTTTTCGTCAATATCCGACCGAGTATTTTATAAAAAAGTATATTCTATCGTCAATATGCACAAGAATTTATATAAAGATTTAAAATAACTGTAAAATTTGATGCTAAGGGATTGATTATATTAAACAAATGGTATATAATAATAAACATAAAAAAGCAACATTTTGTTTATTTTATACTAATTTTTATTCAAGAATGGAGAGATCCCGTTATGAAACCGTATTCCGCAGAAAACATAAGAAACATCGCCCTTGCAGGCCACTCAGGTTCAGGAAAGACTGCGCTTTCCGAAGCACTTCTTCTCAAATCGGGTGCTTCTCAGAGGATCGAGCCATCGTCCGCAACGCTTGCATCGTCACTTGTTTCTTTTGAATATAATGATATAAAAGTAAATCTTCTCGATACACCGGGTCTTTTCGACTTTGCAGGAGGAATGTACGAAGCCGTTTCCGCCGCAGGCACGGTAATGATAACCGTTTCCGCAAAGTCGGGCGTTAAGGTCGGCACTGAAAAGGCTTATGACCTCGCCTCCGAACTTGGCAAGCCGAAAATGTTCGTCATCACAAAGGTCGATGACCCCGATGCTAACTATTTCAACGTTCTCACCGAGCTCAAAACGAAATTCGGTCCGACCGTCTGCCCTGTTGTTTTCCCGATAATAAAGGATCATCAGGTAGTTTCGTTCGTGAACCTTATCGAAATGAAAGCTTATACATACGATGAAAACGGCAACGCTGTTGAAACCGAAATGCCTACCGCAGAGGTTTCCGAAAAGCTTGAATACCGTATGGACGGTCTTGTTGCCGCTTTCTCCGAGGCTATTGCCGAGACCGATGATTCGCTTATGGAAAAATTCTTCGAGGGCGAAGCTTTCACGCAGAAAGAACTCGTTCACGGTATCCACAAGGGTATGAACGAGGGCATTATCACTCCTGTTGTATGCTGTTCTTCGACCTCTACCGCGGGCGTTGATATGCTTTTGAAGGAAATTTCACTTCTTCTCCCCTCGCCTGCCGACAACAAGCCTGTTATGGCTGAAACTGCCGCAGGAAACATCGTTGAGATCAAGTACAGCGAAAGCGAACCGACTGCGGCTTACGTTTTCAAGACCGTTGCCGACCCGTTCGTAGGAAAAATGTCCTTTCTCAAAGTTCTCGGCGGCAAGATCACTGCCAATACCGACTACATCAACAGCAGAACAGCCGCTCCCGAAAAGATCGGCAAGCTTTACACCTTTGTCGGCAAGAAGCAGACCGAGATCACAGAAGCTTCCGCAGGCGACATTGCTGTTGCGGTAAAGATAAGCGCAAACACGGGCGATACTATCTGTGCTTCGTCGAGAGTTGTTACCGTTGCTTCGCCCGACTTCCCGAAGCCTTGCTTTGGTATGGCTGTTCACGCCAAGACGCAGGGTGATGAAGCAAAGGTAAGCTCGGGCATCGCAAGACTTATCGAAGAGGATAAGACCCTCAGCTTCGGACTTGACCCATTCACAAAGGAACAGATACTCAAGGGTCTTGGTGAACAGCATCTTGAAAACGCTGTTGCAAAGCTCAAAAATAAATTCGGCGCAGAAGTAACTCTCACCGAACCAAAGATAGCATATCGCGAAACTATCCGCAAAAAGGTAAAGGCAGAGGGCAAATACAAGAAACAGACGGGCGGTCACGGTCAGTACGGTCATGTCTGGATCGAATTTGAGCCCTGCATTTCGGACGGACTTGTATTTGAAGAAAGAGTTGTCGGCGGTGCTGTTCCGAAGAACTTCTTCCCCGCAGTTGAAAAGGGACTTCAGGACTGCGTGAAGAAAGGCGTTCTCGCAGGCTGCCCCGTAATGGGCGTAAAGGCTATCCTTGTTGACGGCTCTTATCACCCTGTTGACAGCTCGGAAATGTCGTTCAAGACAGCCGCTTCGCTCGCATACAAAGAGGGTCTGAAGCAGGCTGACCCGACTATCCTTGAACCTATTGGCAAGCTTTATGTTACAGCCGCTGACGAAAACACGGGCGATATTATGGGTGACCTCAACAAACGCCGCGGCAGAGTTATCGGTATGACCCCTGTCAAGAACGGTATGACTGAGATCGAAGCCGAAGTTCCTCTCCGTGAGATGCAGAGCTTCACAACTCAGCTTCGCCAGATCACACGCGGCAAGGGCAGCTTCTCACTCGAATTCCTCCGCTATGAGCAGCTTCCCGGAAACCTTGTAAGTGATGTTATCCTTTCAATGGGCGGTGCTGAAGAATAATGCGTAATTCGTAATGCTTAATGCGTAATTATTAAGCGTGATAAAACTTTTTATTTGAATTAATAATTGAGCGGTTTCACCTCACTTCAAGCAAAACGAAGCGGAGCATGGCGTGAACCGCCTGCAGGGGCATCCCCTTGATTAAATTTTTTGGACACTTTGATCAACTTTCTTTGCGGACATAAACTTATTTTCTGCACAAACAAGCGGAACGAAGCGGAGCATGGCGTGAACCGCCTGCAGGGGCATCCCCTTGATTAAATTTTTTGGACACTTTGATCAACTTTCTTCGCGGACATAAACTTATTTTCTGCACAAACAAGCGGAACGAAGTGGAGCATGGCGTGAACCGCCTGCAGGGGCATCCCTGCAAAAAATAAAATTTGTCAATATGCGTAAAAACATATTGACAAATTTTGCGTATTGTAATAGAATATATATAGTATATCAATATTTGCTGATACGGTAAAGTTCCCGCACTCCCTGTCAGCCAAAACAAATAAAGGACGGGTTTTTGAAATGAAGATCACAAAGATAATAGCTGCCGCTGCAGCTTCCGTAATGGCTCTTTCCGCAGCTGCTTTTTCCGCTTTCGCCGTTGATGAAGCAACTTTCAGCTTCGATACCGACACTTCGCTCTCAATGTTCCAAAGCTATGGTTCAACAACGGAAACAGGCTTTAAAGCTTCGATCGATGAGCAGACAAAAGTTGACGGCAACGGTTCGCTGAAGCTTTCGGAAAATGTTACGGAATCAATTGCAGATGACAACCGTTTCGGCGGTGTTTACCTTGATTCATCATCAGTCGGTCTTGACAGCTTTGCAGGCTGCACCGTATCGATGAAAGTATTATTTGACAGCGATGCGGCAAAGCTTGCGCAGTCGTTTTCCGTTTTCTCGGACGGCATCGTTTGGCTCAGCACCGACCTGAGCAATGAAAATGCAGGAAAATGGACGGACGTTTCGCTCACTGTCCCCGAAAATGCAGACAACACAAGGATCGGCTTCTCTATCCCTGTCTTTGAAAGCTATAACGGCGCAGTTGCCTACATTGACGAACTCACCGTTACGACTTCGGACGGAATGGCTATCGCAAATATCGGCGACCGAAAAGAAGCTTCTCAGGTCACTGTTTCAATTTCAAAAGGTCCAAGGATCATTCTTATCGTTCTTGTCTGCGTTATCCTCGTTGGCGTTGTTGCCTGCGTTGGATTTGTCATTTCAAAGTTCCAGAACAAGTTTACAAATTAAAAAGATATCTTTTCGCCGACAGGCTCACCTGTCGGCTTTTTTATTTATATAATAGCTTGACCTTTTCAGGAAAATATGATATATTTTCAGTAGTATTAATACTAAACACCAATAAAATACAGGAAAAATCTGCGCCGAAATCCCATATAAACCTGTTAAAAACAGCTACGAGATTGTCGGCTTGATTTTTCCCATATTTTAAATGGTGTTTGGTATAATTTTGGGGAGACTAAAAAAATGAAAGCAAGGATAATAAACAGCACTGACGGGCGTATCATCGCATATAAACAGCAGGAAAACCTTACTGCTCTGAAAAAAATCACCGATAAGCTACGCATCAAGCTTATCATCGCTGAAGACAACGAAGCTGAAACGCCGATAGGCTTCTTCGCAGGCTTTAACGGATTTGAGAAAAGTGAAAAGATTGGTGAAGCGAACAGCGGCTGTATCATTTTTTCGGGACTTTCGGGCAGTCAGATCGATTCCGTGCTTGCAGAACTGCGCAAGGCGGAGGTTTCTATCCCGTTAAAAGCGGCTCTCACGCCCTCTAACCGGAAATGGAGCATAAAAAAGCTTGTTTCCGAGCTTGCAAAGGAACGGGAAAAACTCGGAGGGTGAATTTAATACGTAATTCGTAATGCGTAATGCGTAATTTAGCTTCGCTGTTCCGTTAGAATAATAAAAATGCGTTCACGTGAAAAAACGTGAACGCATTTTTTACAATTCTTAATTTGTATGCAATGCTCTGCATTGCATTAATTACGCATTAGGCATTACGAATTACGCATTATTTTATCGTGTCTACCTTGAGCATATTTGTCTTGCCCGCAACGCCGAGAGGGATACCTGCGGTGATGACAACAATGTCATCCTTTTCAACAAGTCCGTGGCTTTTTGCGGCATCGATTGCGGCACTGAAAAGTTCATCGGTGCTGCTCTTTTCGTCCATTTTTACGGGAACTACGCCCCAGCTGAGACTCATCTGACGGTGAACGGTATCATCGGGCGTACAGCCGATTATCATACAGGTCGGGCGATATTTCGATATGTTCTTCGCGGTCGAACCCGACTTCGTTACAGTGATAACAGCCTTTGCGCCGAGGTCGTGAGCTGTTGTAACAGCGGCGTGAGCGATAGCGTTCGTGCTGTCGATGCCCTTCTGCATCGGACGCTTGGAAAGACGTGCGATGTAGTTGATATCCTTTTCCGTTGTTTCGGCAATGAGAGCCATTGTCTTTACGGCTTCAACAGGGTGCTTGCCTGCGGCAGTTTCGCCCGAGAGCATAATTGCGGAAGTGCCATCGTAGATAGCGTTCGCAACGTCGGTTATCTCGGCTCTTGTAGGACGGAGGTTGGTTATCATCGATTCGAGCATTTGAGTTGCGGTGATGACCTGCTTGCCGCTCATATAGCCTTTTTCGATGATCTCTTTCTGGATAGCAGGTATCTGCTCGAAAGGTATCTCAACGCCCATATCTCCTCTTGCGACCATGATTCCGTCGGATACATCGATGATCTCGTCGATGTTGTTCACGCCGTCCATATTTTCGATCTTGGAGATGATCCTCGGAGTTGTCCAGCCGAGGCTCTTTGTGAACTTTTTAAGGTAATTTATATCTGCGGAAGAGCGGACGAACGAAGCCGCGATGAAGTCAAAGCCCATTTTTGCACCGAATTCAAGGTCGTTCATATCACGCTCGGAAAGATACGGCATGGAAAGCTCAGCGCCGGGAACGTTGATGCCCTTGTTGTTGGAAAGCGTTCCGCCGTGAACTACCGTGCAGACGATATCTGTATCGGTTATCTTTTCTGCTCTGAGTTCAACTGCGCCGTCATTTATAAGGATAGTTGTACCGACGCTTACGTCCTTCGGCAGGTTTTTGAAGTTGATGTAAGCCTTTTTTGCGGTACATTCGCACTCAATAGTTGTGAGCGTGATAGTGTCGCCGTCGTCAACATCGACAGGCTTGTTATCGACAAACTGTCCAAGTCTTATTTCAGGGCCTTTTGTATCGAGCATTGTGGCAATGGGCAGACCGAGTTCGTTTCTCAGGCGTGTTACCTGTTCAAAGCGGCGCTTGTGTATCTCATAATCACCGTGTGAAAAGTTGAAACGTGCAACGTCCATGCCCGAAAGCATCATTTCGCGCAAAATGTTGTCATCGTCCGTAGCAGGACCTATTGTGCAGACTATCTTTGTTTTTCTCATAAACTGACCATACTTGGATTAAGTATGTGTCCTCCTCTCATAACAGCAAAAAGCCTTTGAAAATACTTTTAAGGAAAATTTGAAACTTTTCCCATTTTATATTTTAACATATTAATTTATAAAAATCAATAC
>UQQA01000093.1 GCA_900543105.1 uncultured Ruminococcus sp.
TTTTGGAAGTTGTTTTTCTATACTTTGTGTCACCTATCTATTGTAACATAACATTAAATATAAATATTGACTAACTTTTGCAGGAAAATAATACTTTCACGGAATTTTACCGATCGTCATTTTTCCCGACCTGTCCGAATATAATTAGAACTGAACAGACCGCTCAAAGTCGGAAATTTATTTAAACGGGAGAGATAAAAATGGCAGAAAAAAACATAAACGGCTCGATGCTTGGTCTTTCGTCAACATCGGCGGAGGAAAGGCTTCTCCGGTACGGCGAAAATCGGCTCGCAAGCAGGAAAAAGACTGCGCCAATAAAAATTTTCCTCGGGCAGTTCCGAGATGTTATGGTAATGATACTTCTGATAGCAACGGCGGTGTCGATATTCCTCGGCGAAGTTTATGACGCACTGACTATCATCGTTATCGTGCTTCTGAACGCAGTTCTGGGCTTCGTGCAGGAGTACAAGACCGAAAAAACGCTCATTGCGCTCAAAAATATGACCGCACCGAATGCAAAGGTCTACCGTGACGGACATCTTACCGAACTTCCTGCGTCCGTTATCGTTCCGGGTGACGTTATTTCGCTTGAAGCAGGCGATAAGATACCGGCCGATGCGGCACTTCTTGAAAGCCGAGGACTTTTTGCCGAGGAAAGTATCCTCACGGGCGAATCCGCCCCCGTTGCAAAATCGGCAGGTTCGCCCGATGATGCCGATAATTCCATTGGAAAGGCAAACATTGTTTACAGCGGTACTGTTATAACAAAGGGAACGGCTCTTGCAAAGGTCATCGCAACGGGACTTTCGGCGCAGGTCGGAAAAATTTCGGGTATGCTGACCGATATTGAGGAGGAAGAAACTCCGCTCCAGAAAAGGCTCGGCGAGCTTGGCAAGGTCGTTGCGATAATATGCACGGCTGTCTGCATCGTTGTCGCGGGCGCAGGAATTTTGCACGGAGAGCCGCCGTTCGATATGCTTATGACGGGAATTTCCGTTGCCATTGCCGCTATCCCCGAGGGACTTCCTGCTACAGTAACTATCGCACTTGCCCTTGCCGTTCGGCGTATGCTTGCGCAGAAAGCGCTTGTACATAAGCTCCACTCGGTCGAAACGCTCGGCTGTGCTTCGGTGATCTGCACGGACAAAACTGGTACTGTCACCGAAAATAAAATGACCGTGACAAAGGTTTTCTGCGGAAATAAGCTTTACGATATCTCGGGAAGCGGCTACAACGTTCAGGGCGGCATAACCGAGGACGGAAAGAACATCAATCCGAGCGCAGACAAGAACTTATCCGAGCTTATGCATTGTGCAGTTCTCTGCAATAACGCCGACATAAGCGCACCGCCGCAAATGGCACAAATCTCTCAGCGCGAACGCGGTCAACTCAGAAGCTTCGGCAAAAAGGAAGAATGGAACACCGCAGGCGACCCGACAGAGATCGCACTCCTTATAATGGCGGCGAAGTCGGGCTTTACTATGGAAAAGCTCCGTCACAGCTTCCGCAAAAATGAGGAAATACCTTTCGACAGTGAAACACGCTGTATGACCGTGATATGCTCGGGCGGCTCGGGAAAAACTGCCTTTACAAAAGGCGCATTTGACGTTATCCTCCCCCGATGCTCATTTATAATGACTAATGACGGCATCAAGCCGCTCACCCCGTCCGTTCGCCGAAGCCTTGAAGCCGAACACGAAAAGCTCACGGGCGAGGCGCTGCGTGTGCTTGCTTTCTGTGAGAAGAACATTGACGGCGGCGACAGCGAAAGCGGCATGATATTCCTCGGACTTGCAGGAATGACCGACCCTCCGCGTCCCGAAGCTGTTGAGGCTGTAAAGCTTTGCCGAAAGGCGCATATCCGAACGGTGATGATAACTGGCGATCACAAGAACACCGCCGCCGCAATTGCCAAAAAAGCAGGTATCCTGCGCGGTGATGATATCGTTGTAACGGGCGCTGAGCTTGAAAAAATGTCCGATGAAGAGCTTGACGGTGTTATCGGAAAAGCCGCCGTTTATGCCCGTGCAACTCCCGAGGATAAGCTTCGCATCGTCCGTGCCTTCAAGCGCAGGGGCGATATAGTGACTATGACGGGTGACGGCGTTAATGACGCTCCTGCGGTAAAAGAAGCTTCTATCGGCGTTGCAATGGGAATTACGGGAACGGACGTTACAAAAGAAGCCGCCGATGTTGTCCTGCTCGATGACAACTTTGCAACACTTGTCAAAGCCGTTGAACAGGGTCGGGGTATCTATGCAAATATCCGGAAATTCGTCCGCTACCTGCTCTCCTGCAATATCGGCGAGGTGCTGACAATGTTCCTCGGGATCATAATGGGAATGCCCGTGGTGCTTCTCCCTACCCAGCTTCTTCTCGTAAACCTTGCTACAGACGGACTTCCTGCCGTTGCTCTCGGCGTAGAACCGACCGAGCATGAGTGTATGAACAAGCCGCCGAGAAAAGCGAACGAAAGCTTTTTTTCGGGCGGTCTTATGACGAAAATAGTGTTCAGAGGTATTCTGATAGGTGCATGTACGCTCGGCTGTTTTTTCCTGACGAACTATATGTCGGGGAATATTGACACCGCCAGAACTGCGGCGCTTTTCACCCTCGTAATGACCCAGCTTGCGCACGTTTTCGAGTGCAAATCGGAAACGAAGAACATCTTTACAGTGCCGTATTTCAACAACCCGAAGCTAATACTTGCAGTGCTGTCCTCGCTTTGCATAATTTTTGCGGCAGTATATGTGCCGTTCATGCAGATAATTTTCTCCACAACTGCGCTCTCCGGTCAACAGCTTGCGATAGCATTCGGGTTTGCAATATTCGCACCGCTTTGTCAATGCGTAATTCGTAATGCGTAATTCGTAATTATTGCATCACTGAACTTTATCCAAAAAACAACGGCGAGGTCACTTTTTGCGACCTCGCCGTTGTTTTTGCATTTTCTTTTAATGAGTATCACAGAAGTTTTAACTTTGGGCATACTTATTTGCGATATCATTCAGATAGCGCTTAACAGCAAAAAGAAATAACCGCCCGAGCTACCAACTTAACGGTTATTTCTTTTGATCATTCAGTTCGGGGGCGACCGTCTGTCGGTGTGCCAAATGTCATAAGCATTTTTTATTTTATCCCCGAGAACAGACTGAGCGTGTTTTTCACAGTCTGCTCCGCAACTTCCTCGGGCGAGATGCCTTTGACTTCGGCTATCTTGCCGATGACATTCACTATCATACCGCTGTCGCAGCGCTTTCCTCTGTTCGGCTCGGGTGCCATATAGGGGCAGTCGGTTTCGAGCAGAAGCCTGTCGAGCGGTGTTACTTTAAGCGCTTCGATCGCTTTCCGTGCATTTTTGAATGTGAGAACGCCCGTGAAGCTTATGTTCATTCCGAGCTTCAGCACCTGCTTTGCCGTTTCTGCCGAGCCCGAAAAGCAGTGCATAACGCCTTTCACCTCTCCCCTTTTGCCGAGAATATCCATTGTGTCCTCGGTCGCATCACGGGAATGGATAACCACGGGCAGGTCCATTTCTTTTGCAAGGTCAAGCTGTTCCTCAAAAAAGCGTATCTGCATCTCGCGGTCATAGCCCTCAAAATGATAGTCAAGACCTATCTCGCCGATAGCAACAGCTTTTTCATATTCCGCAAGCCTGCGAATTTTTTCAAGGTAATCGCTCGGCGCGCCCGAAGCGTCCTCGGGGTGAATTCCGACAGCCGCATAGACGAACGGATACTTCTTCGCAAGCTCAACGGAAAACTCCGAGCGTTCCATTGAACAGCCGATGTTTATGATATTCCGAACGCCGTTTTCGTGAAGCCTCGGGAGCAGCTCATCACGGTCAGCATCGAACTGCTCGTCATCATAATGTGCGTGTGAATCGATATATGTCAGCATTTTAGTTCTCCTTTGCCTTTTCAATTATTTTTTCATAGTCAAGTTCTTTTGCAAAAGGTATCCCGAACGGGTCATTGTAACGCATTATGCGTTCATTTACAGCATAGCCTTTCAGACCGTCAAAGCTTTGGAATTCGCCGTTTTCGTCCTTTATAAAGGTTTTGCCGTATTGCTCAATATTATACAAAGAGTAGAAATAATTACCTATAGTACAAATATTAAAGTCTGCAAAATAAGCCTTTTCATCAGCATCAAGCGGCAGCTTTTCAAATATTTCGTCACGCTCCTCACGGGAAACCGTCACAGCCTCGGGGGTCACATAGCCTTTTATACCATCGTCCCATACGATAAGCCACGAGTTTGAAGCCTGTGCCATTGTCTGAATAAGGAACGTCCCGTCAAGAATTTCATATTTGCGGAACTCACGGAGTTCAAGCTCAAATTTGCCGTCATAATAGCTGAAATAATCTGCGCAGGACGAGTTGTTGCTCACGCCGCCGTCAACTACAAACTGCGCAAAGCCGCCATAATTGAGAACATAAAGGTCTGCGTTCATTGCATATTTTTGACTGTTAGTATAAAACTTACTATTATCTCCGCAGAGTACAACAACATAAGGCGTATTCGGTCCAACCGCCCCCCAAACTTTCATCATCATTTCCTCATCATTATTGTCAAAGTCGGGTTCAAAGCTGAACAGAAACGCATACTCGTCCAAGCCGTTCCCGTCAAGGTCGAAAGCCAGCACCTTTGAACAGCAGATATGTATCGCAGGCTCTCGGGCGGGCAGGCGGCTTTTGACATCATCGTAAAGCTCGGTATAGACCTCGGAGGAAATCAATGCTTCCTTTGCATTTTCAATAAGAGCCTTGTCGGAGAAATCCTCTGCGGAAACAAGCCCCGTTTGCTCATATTCGCAGGAGAAAAACGGCGTATCGTCCGAAATTCCAGCGTATGTGCGGTCAGCTTTTCTGCTTTCGTCAAGTTCATAAAGGGGAGCAGTTTCGGCAGTCGTTATAACAGATGTTTCCGTATTTTTGGCAGTCATTTCTTCCACCGAAACTGCTTCGGAAACGGCTTCGGACGAAACAGCGGCTGTAATGTCCGTCCGAACGGCTTCATCGGTCTGATCTGCACAGGCGGCAAGGCAGATCGCAAGCATCACCGCAGGAATTATCTTTTTAAATGTCATAGCCGTTCCTTTCATAGCCGTTTTTTTATTATTTTATCATCTTTACAGTGTGCTGTCAAACATTGACCCGATTTTCAGTAAATTATTTTTGACCAAAACCCGTTTTATGTCATTTTGCAAAGTTTTTGACCGCCTTAATCGTTTGAAATTGTGAATTTTTTTGATACCCCCTTGAAATGTCTGTGTGAAAATGATACAATTAAAATAATAATGAAGAAACGATTACAAGACAATTTTATCCAAAGGAGTGTCTTTGCGTTTTTTCAGTAAAAGATGTAAAAATATTAAGATTTCAAAGGAGCGTGTTCCCATGAACTACGGACATTTTGACCTTGCAAATAAGGAATATGTCATCACAAATCCAGAAACTCCCGCACCTTGGGCGAACTACCTCGGTTCTCCCGAATACGGCGCTATCATCTCCAACAACGCAGGCGGCTACAGCTTCGTAAAGAGCGGCGCTAACGGAAGAGTTATCCGTTACCGTTTTAACTCCGTTGCTGTCGATCAGCCGGGTCGTTACGTTTACATCAAGGACGGCGAAACAGGCGAATACTGGTCTGCTTCCTGGGCACCTGTATGCAAGGATCTCGCTGAATTCAAGAGCGAATGCCGCCACGGTACTGCTTACACAGTTATCACTTCCGAATACAAGGGCATCAAGTCCGAAGTTACATACTATGTTCCAAAGGACGATACATACGAAGTATGGGCTGCAAAGGTAACAAATACCGACAGCAAGCCGAGAAAGCTTTCCGTTACCGGCTACTGCGAATTCGTAAACGACAACAACTACGAGCAGGATCAGGTAAACCTCCAGTACACACTCTTCATCACACGCACATACTTCAAGGATAACTTTATCCTCCAGAAGCAGAACGAAATTTTCAAGAATCCTAACAACGAGCGTTTCCTCGGCGTTGCCAAGGCTAAGGTAGATGCTTACTGCGGCGACCGTGACGCTTTCGTTGGTTCATACAGAAGCTATGCAAATCCTAAGGGCATCGAAGAAGGTCTTAAGGGTCAGCTCAACTACAACACAAACTCCTGCGGCGCACTCCAGAGCGACATCGTTCTCCAGCCGGGCGAAACAAAGGAACTCACTTATGTTCTCGGTCAGAAGCCCGAAGCTGTTGCTAAGGAAATCATCGCTAAGTACGAAAAGGCAGGCGTTGTTGAAGCTGAAGTTGAGGAACTCAAGAACTACTGGCACGAAAAGCTCGGCAACCTCCAGGTAAATACTCCCGATGCTGACTTCAACAATATGGTAAACGTCTGGAACGCATACAACTGCTTCATCACATTCATCTGGTCGAGAGCAGCTTCATTCCAGTACTGCGGACTTCGTAACGGCTTCGGCTACCGTGATACCGTTCAGGATATTCAGGGTATCATTCACCTTGCTCCCGAAATGGCTAAGAAGCAGATCGAATTTATGCTTTCCGCTCAGGTAACCAACGGCGCAGGACTTCCGCTCGTTAAGTACACTCATAACGCAGGTCACGAAAATCACCCCGACGAGAACGATGAGAACACAGCTTACGCTAAGGAAACAGGTCACCCCTCTTACCGTGCTGACGATGCTCTCTGGCTTTTCCCGACAATTTACAAGTACATTTCCGAAAGCGGCGACATCGCATTCCTCGATGAAGAAATTTTCTATGCTAATGACGAAGAAAAGGGTACAGTTTACGACCACCTTAAGAGAGCTATCATGTTCTCGATGAACCACCTCGGCAACCACGGTATGCCTGCAGGTCTCCACGCTGACTGGAACGACTGCCTCCGTCTCGGCAAGAAAGGCGAATCCACATTCGTTGCTTTCCAGCTCGTATATGCAGTTAAGATCCTCCGTGAATATGCAGTTCTCAAGAACGATGCCGACTACATCAAGCAGCTCGACGACATCAAGGCAAAGCTTGACGAAATCCTCGCAGCTTGCTGGAACGAGGACAGATGGATCAGAGGCTACAAGGAAGACGGCGCTGTTATCGGTCAGAGAACAGACCCCGAAGCAAATATGTGGCTCAACCCGCAGTCATGGTCCGTTATCTCCGGCTTTGCAAGCAAGGAGCAGGCTGAAAAGGCTATGGACAGCGTTGAAAGAGAACTCAACACTCCTTACGGTGCAATGGTAATGTATCCTCCTTATGTTGAACACGGCTTCAACGGCGCACTTATGCAGTGCTTCAACAAGTGCACAAAGGAAAATGCAGGTATCTTCTCGCAGCCACAGGGCTGGCTCATTCTTGCTGAATCCCTCCTCGGCCACGGCAACCGTGCTTATAAGTACTGGAAGGAAGCAGCTCCTGCAACATACAACGACAATGCAGATCACAGATGTCTTGAACCTTATGTTTACGGTCAGTTCGTAGAGGGCAAGGACAGCCCGTTCGCAGGCCGCGCACACGTTCATTGGCTCACAGGTACAGCATCTACAGTAATGGTAGGTACAGTTGAGGGTATCCTCGGTATGCGTCCGAATGCAGAGGGACTTGTCGTTAATCCTTCAATTCCTTCCGAATGGAAGTCTTACACAGTAGAAAAGACATTCAGAGGAAAGAAGCTCAATATGACATTCAACAATCCTAACGGCGCAGAAAGCGGCGTAGCAAGCGTAGTTCTCAACGGCGAAAAGCTCGAGGGCAACCTTATCCCTGCTGCAAAGCTCAAGGACGTAAACGAAGTTGTTGTTACACTCGGCTGATCTTCAATGCGTAATTCGTAATGCTTAATGCGTAATTATTTATACTTTGTTAGTTTGTAATGAAAATCGTAGGGGACGGGTTTCCCGTCCCGCGCCGCAAGGCGTTTTCTTACGAATTCGGAATTATTTGTGTTCCGCTAATTACCGCAAAAATGCAAATGACGGATTTTCTATCCTATGCCGCAAAATGTATTATAATAAACGAACGACCCTGTTTTCAACGGTTTTATCCGATGAAAACAGGGTCGTTTTTTGTTTGTGATAAAGGTTCAAAATCGCTGACGCGATTCGGGACGGGAAACCCGTCCCTTACAAAATTCCACGGTAATTTGCGGAATAAAATAATTACGCATTACGAATTACGAATTACACATTAAATTATATCTGTGCCGAGTAGTTCGGAGCTTCCTTGGTGATATAAATATCATGTGGGTGAGATTCACGAAGACCAGCGCCCGTGATACGAACGAACTGTGCCTTTTCGTGAAGCTTTTCAATGGTTTCACAGCCTGTGTAGCCCATACCCGAACGGATACCGCCGATAAGCTGGAAGATAGTATCGGAAACAGGTCCCTTGTAAGGTACACGTCCCTCAACGCCCTCAGGAACAAGCTTTCTTGCGTTCTCCTGGAAGTATCTGTCCTTTGAGCCGCAAGCCATTGCGCCGAGTGAACCCATTCCGCGGTAAACCTTGAACTGTCTGCCCTGATAAATTTCTGTTTCTCCCGGAGATTCCTCACAGCCTGCAAGGAGTGAGCCGAGCATTACGACATTAGCACCTGCTGCGAGAGCCTTTACAATATCGCCCGAATACTTGATACCGCCGTCTGCGATAACGGGGATATTGTGCTTTGCAGCTGCGCAGGCTGCATCATAGATAGCTGTGATCTGCGGAACGCCAATACCTGCGACTACTCGTGTTGTACAGATAGATCCCGGTCCGATACCGACCTTTACGCAGTCAGCGCCTGCTTCGATAAGAGCTTCTGCTGCTTCTGCCGTTGCAATGTTGCCTGCGATAACGGGAGTGTTCGGGAATGCTTTCTTAACCTCACGGACCGCATTGACGATGTTGATATTATGTCCGTGTGCGGAGTCGAGAACGAGCACATCGACCTGAGCGTCAACGAGAGCCTCTGCTCTTTCCATCATATTTGCCGCAACGCCGATAGCAGCGCCGCAGAGAAGTCTGCCTGCCTTATCTCTTGCGGAGTTCGGGTACTGGACAGCCTTTTCGATATCCTTGATAGTGATAAGTCCCTTTAAGATGCCGTTTTCATCAACGATAGGAAGCTTTTCGATCTTATGCTGCATAAGGATCTTCTGTGCGCCCTTGAGGTCTGTTCCTACGGGAGCGGTAACAAGGTTTTCCTTTGTCATAACTTCCTTGATAGGTGTTGAATAATCGGAGAGGAAGCGGAGATCTCTGTTTGTGAGGATTCCGACGAGCTTGCCCTTTTCATCAACTATAGGAACGCCCGAAATTCTGTATTTGCCCATAAGTTCATCGGCTTCGGAAACGAGCTTGTCCGCTGTGAGCGAGAACGGATTGACGATAACGCCGTTTTCGGAACGCTTTACCTTATCGACTTCATCTGCCTGCTTTTCGATAGACATATTCTTGTGGATAACGCCAATGCCGCCTTCACGGGCGATAGCGATAGCCATATTCGCTTCGGTCACGGTATCCATAGCGGAAGTGATGATAGGAGTGTTAAGATAGATGTCACCTGCAAGACGGGTTTTAAGGCTTACCATATTTGGTGTGCAGTTTGATTCAGCAGGGATAAGAAGTACGTCATCAAAGGTCAGTCCTTCTTTGACAAACTTTTTGGACATATCGGTTTCAAGCATGAAAAGATCCTCCTTTTAAATTCGTTAATTATATATTTTATTTAGTTTACTACTTTATAGAGATAAGGTCAAGTGCATTTTTGTTAAATCGGGTGTAG
>UQQA01000094.1 GCA_900543105.1 uncultured Ruminococcus sp.
TCCGAAAATGAACTGCAGCACTTCAGATATCATTTTGCCATTACAGCCGCACTGGCAGCCCGTTACTGCATGGAAGGCGGTATGTCCCTTTCCAAAGCATACAGTATCAGCGATTTTTATATTCAAAAGGTAGATACGTGCAAAAGCAGACAGGATATCTCAGACCTGCATTTTTTAATGTGTGTGGATTATACGATCAGAATGAAAAATCTGCGAAAAAAGAAGATCTGTTCCCAGCCCGTGGCAAAATGCATTGATTACATCTGCGAAAGTCTGCATACACGTATCACACTGGATACACTGGCTGATCATGTCGGCTTAAATTCTTCCTATCTGTCACGTCTTTTCAAAGCAGAAACCGGGCAGACGATCAGTGCCTATATATCGGATAAGAAGGTGGAAACTGCCTGTAATATGCTGATATATTCGGAATATTCCCCGGTAGAAATTGCCACGATACTCTGCTTTCCAAATCAGAGTTATTTTACAAATGTTTTCAGAAAAAAAACAGGCATGACGCCCAAAAAGTATCAGCAGAAGCATTTCAGGAGTACACCGATCGGAGAGAAAACGTCTTATAAACGAGTCGGACTACACATTTTTGTGCCTGCCCGATGCTGCGGCTGTTGAATCGGTAGAGCTTTGCGATAATCCGCACACGAAGATACTTGACGCTTCGACTGCGCACAGAACCGCGCCCGGCTGGGATTACGGACTTCCCGAGCTTTCGGCTGAACACCGTGCAAAAATTGCGGCTTCAAAGAGAGTTGCAGTCCCCGGCTGCTATGCGAGCGGATTCAATGCGCTTTGCTATCCTATGGTGAAGAATGGCTTCATTGCACCTTATCACACTGTTACCTGTCACGCAGTTTCGGGTTACAGCGGTGCGGGAAAGAAAGCAATTGCTGTTTATGAGGGCGAAAACAAGCCTGACGAATTCAACTCGCCGAGATTTTACTCGCTCGGCAAGCAGCACAAGCACATCAAGGAAATGATGGCGATATCGGGTCTTTCCTATCCTCCGATATTCAGCCCTATCGTTGATGATTACTACAACGGAATGGTGGTTGCTGTGCCGTTTTTCCTTCGTGCGATGCCCAAAAAGACGAGTGCGGAGGCTGTTCATGCGATGCTTTCCGAGCATTATGAGGGTCAGAACTTCGTAAAGGTCATGCCGCTCATGGGCGAGGGCGTTCTCGAGAACGGTTTCCTTGCGGCTAACACGATGAAAGACACGAACATGATGCAGATATTCGTTTTCGGCAATGACGACCACATCATGCTTTGCTCACGCTTCGACAATCTCGGCAAGGGTGCATCTGGTGCGGCTGTTCAGTGCATGAACATTATGATGGGGATAGATGAGACCTACGGTCTTGTTTAAATTCGGAATTGGGAATACGGCTATGAGCAAATATGACAAGCTTTTTATCCAAATAATGAGCGGTAATTCTGACAGCAATATAGAATTTTCCGATTTACAGAAGATACTCACTTTATTAGGCTTTGTTGTCAGGATCAAGGGAGATCATTTCATATATTTCAAAGAGGGTGTTGAGGAGATCATCAACATTCAGCCTAAAGGAAACAAGGCAAAACCCTATCAGGTCAAGCAGGTAAGAAATATAATACTTAAGTATAGAATGGGAGGTCATTTTAATGCATAAGTATGAAGTTATTTTATATTGGAGCGAGGAGGACGGCAGTTATATTGCCGAAGTTCCCGAGCTTGCAGGCTGTATGGCTGACGGAGAATCGATGCTTACGGCACTTGAAAATGTGCATACTGTAATTGATGAATGGCTTGAGACCGCTGAACTTACGGGAAGAGAGATACCCAAACCAAAGGGAAAGCTTGCATTTGCTTAAATCGATATCAGAATAAAAGAGGAAAAATAAAATGGAGAATTTTAAAGTAATTGACGGCGGTGTATGTGCTGCCGAGGGTTTTAAAGCAAGCGGTTTATACTGCGGAATCAAGGAGAATCCTACTAAGAAGAATGATATTGCGCTCATTGTTTCCGATGTTATGTGCAATGCGGCAGGTGTTTACACTTCCAACAAGGTAAAGGGTGCGCCTGTTATCGTTACTAAGAAAAATCTTGCGTCTTCGGGCGGCAAGGCTAAGGCTGTCATTGTAAACTCAAAGAATGCGAACACCTGCAATGCTGACGGCGAAGCTAAGGCTGATGCTATGTGCAAACTCGTTTCCGATGCTTTGGGCATAAAGCAGGAAGAGGTAATTGTTGCTTCGACGGGTGTTATCGGACAAATACTTCCGCTTGAACCTATTGAAAGGGCTGTTCCGCAGCTTGTGGAGAAGCTTGCTTATGACGGAAACGCGGAGGCTGCTACTGCTATCATGACGACTGACACGGTGAAAAAGGAATACGCTGTTGAATTCGAGATAGGCGGAAAGGTTTGTCATCTCGGCGGTATGGCTAAGGGCAGCGGAATGATTCACCCGAATATGGCTACTACGCTCAATTTTATCACCACTGACTGTGCGGTTTCCGCTCCGATGTTACAGAAAGCGCTTTCCGAGATCGTTAAAATTACATACAACTGTCTTTCCGTTGACGGAGATCAGTCTACAAATGATACCTGTATGCTTATGTCGAACGGACTTGCGGAGAACTCCGAGATAAATGCTGAGGGTGCTGATCTTGACACATTCAAGGCTGCGCTTTATCAGGTAATGGCGAACCTGACCCGTATGCTTGCCAAGGACGGTGAGGGTGCTACAAAGCTTCTTACCTGTGTATGTTCTTCTGCGCCCGATCTTGACACGGCTATAATCGTTGCGAAGAGCGTTATCCGCTCGCCGCTTTTCAAGTGTGCGATGTTCGGTGCTGACGCTAACTGGGGACGTGTTCTCTGCGCTATTGGTTATGCCGAGGCTGAATTCGACATCAGCAAGGTCGATGTTGATCTCGGTTCAAAGGCAGGAAGAATTGCTGTTTGCAGAAATGGTGCAGGCGTTGATTTCTCTGAGGACGAGGCTAAGAAAATACTCACCGAGGACGAGATCGAGATATACATTGAGCTTAATCAGGGCGAAGCCAAAGCTACGGCTTGGGGCTGTGACCTTACTTATGATTATGTCAAGATAAACGGTGATTACCGTTCTTAATTGTATATAACAATATAATTTATACAATTAGTATAGAATGAATTGAGGAAGAAAAGAAATGGAAAACATATCTAATCTGGTACGGTCAAAGGTACTTATTGATGCGCTCCCGTACATACAGAAATACTATGGCAAGATAGTCGTTGTAAAATACGGCGGCAATGCTATGACGAACGAAGAACTCAAAGATGCTGTTATGAGCGATATTGTACTGCTTTCGCTCATTGGTGTAAAGGTAGTTCTTGTTCACGGCGGCGGTCCCGAGATAAACGATATGCTCAAAAGAGTCGGCATTGAGAGCAGGTTCGTGAACGGACTTCGTTACACTGATGAGGCTACCGTTGACATCGTTAAGATGGTGCTTGCGGGAAAGGTGAACAAGGAGCTTGTTTCACATCTTACTCTCCACAAGGGCAATGCGCTCGGAATGTGCGGAATTGACGGCAATATGATAACTGCGCACAAGATGGAAAGCAAGGACGATCTCGGTTTTGTCGGTGAGATAGTAAATGTGAACACTAAGCCTATTCTTGATGCGCTTGATAATGGCTACATTCCTGTTATTTCTACGGTTGCATGCGATGAGCAGGGTCAGACATACAACATCAATGCTGACACGGCGGCTTCGAGAATTGCGGCTGAGCTTGGTGCGGAGAACCTTATCCTTATGACGGATATTGTCGGACTTCTCAAAAACAAGGACGATTCTTCCACACTCATTCCGACTGTACACGTCAGTGATGTACCGTTTATGAAACGTCAGGGCATTATCTCGGGCGGTATGATACCTAAGATAGACTGCTGTGTTGAGGCTGTACGAAGAGGTGTTTCCAAGACCTGTATCATTGACGGACGTGTTCCGCACTCGATACTCGTTGAGCTTCTTTCAAGTCAGGGTATTGGTACTCAGTTTGTATAATGGCATAAATATAATGACATAGAGTTTAAATTGACATAATAAATACATATAGTATAATTGGTGACAGGTATGACTTTACTTAAATTATTTCTTATTATAGCGTTTATTGCAGTAATGGCGGTGCTTGACGTTAAGAGGAAGCTTCCGCTGTTCGGTCGGCTTGGCGGTGTTATTGAAATTTCGTTTTTGCCGCACTGCTGTCTTATCATTTATCTTATTATAAAGCTTATGGACTTTTCGGGGGCGGCGGCAGTCTGGGCAGGCATTTTATGCGGTGGGTTTATGCTCGTCCGCATAGTTGTGATGTCGATAAAGCCGCACAACCGAAAGCTTCGTGTCAAGGTTCGTGTAAAGGCGCTTTACGGCGGAAAAGTCCTGATAGGGTATTCCGCGTGGTCGGTGCTTTTGCAGACGGCATTTTATATTGTAATGGGCGTGAACGGCTTTTTCGGCTTGCCGAGGGGACTTGTCATTGCCGACGCTGTGACGGCTGTTCTGCTTGTGCTTGGATTTGCGCTGAACGGAATAATAAGGGTGCTTGTACTTTGTTACAGGCTCAATATCATAAAGCGGATAGTGGTTTTCCTGCTTCTGCCGATACCTGTTGTCAACATTTTTGTGCTTGGATATATGTACAAGATAGCCGACGAGGAATATGCTTTCGAGGACACGAGGGCGGAATGTGATGAACAGAGGGTAGAGTCGCAGGTCTGCTGTACGAAATATCCCTTACTGCTTGTTCATGGGATAGGTTTCCGTGACAGACGTTATTTTAACTACTGGGGAAGAATACCCAAGGAGCTGAAGCGGAACGGTGCGGCTGTTTACTATGGTATGCAGGACGGCTGTATCACTGTTGAAGCGGCAGGGGAGCAGATAAAGAAGCGCATACTTGAAGTGATAGATGAAACGGGCTGTGAAAAGGTGAACATAATCGCACACTCAAAGGGTGGACTTGATGCGAGGTACGTTATTTCCACGCTCGGAATGGATGACTATGTTGCAAGTCTGACGACGGTGGGAACTCCGCACAGGGGTTCGCAGGTTGCAGACGAGGCGCAGAAGCTTCCCGACAGCTTATACCGAAAGGTTGCGGCTTATATGGACAGGAGCTTTCACAAGCTTGGAGATGAAAACCCCGATTTTTACAATGCCTGTCACGAATTCACATCGGAATATGCGGAAAAATTCAATCGTGAAAATCCCGATTCGGGCAAGGTGTACTATCAGAGCTATGCTTCCGTTATGAGCGGAATGTTCAGCTTCGGGATCCTTGCTTTTACATATCTTATATTGCGTAAATACGGCAGAAATGACGGACTTGTGACGGTAGAGTCTGCAAAGTGGGGCGAGTTCAGAAAGGTTTACGAACCTGTTCGTCACAGAGGTGTTTCGCACGGGGACACTATCGATCTTATGCGTGAGGATTTCGGCGGTTTTGACCCGAGAGAGGCTTATGTTGAGATAGTTTCCGATTTAAAGGAAAAAGGATTTTGACAAATTTAAATTTCTGTTGCAATTTGTTATAAATTCTGTTATAATGTCCCTAAAGGTGATATAAATGGGTCAGATAAACATATTCGGACTTGTTTTTATGGTAATTATAATGATACCGAACGTTATATTTGCTTTGAAATGCAAGGACGGGTTTGGAAACAGGTGGGAAAACAAGGCTGTTGAGGTGCTTGAACAGATAGGGCGGTACGGGTGTTTTGCTTTTATGGTGATAAACATACCGAAAACGTGGTTCGGGTGGGCTTCGGACGAGGCTTTCGCTTTATATCTTATTGTTGATGCGGTGCTTGTTACTGCATACTGCATGATATGGGCGGTGTGCTTTAAGAAAAACAGTGTTTTCCGTGCTTTGAGCTTATCGATAATACCCTCGGTAATATTCCTTTTCAGCGGAATAATGAGCAGGTCTGTACTTTTGATGATATCGGCACTGATTTTTGCGCCGTGCCATATACTTATTTCTTATAAAAATGCAAGGAGCTGATAAAAATGTCAACTATTGAAAAATTCAATGAACACGTTATGCACACATACAACCGTTACAATGTTGTACTCGAAAAGGGCAGCGGAAGAACTGCTGTTGACGAGGACGGCAGGGAATACATAGATTTCGGAAGCGGAATAGGCACTAACTCGCTCGGTTACTGTGATGAGGAATGGGCAGATGCTGTTTGTGCGCAGGCTCGTGCGATACAGCACACATCGAACTATTTTTACACAAAGATACAGGCTGATTTTGCGGCGAAATTGAGTGAAGTAACGGGTTATGACAAGATGTTCTTCGGCAACTCGGGTGCTGAGGCTAACGAGTGTGCTATAAAGATAGCAAGAAAGTATTCCTTTGACAAATACGGCAAGGACGCAAAGCGCTGGAACATCATCACGCTTGTGAACAGCTTTCACGGAAGAACACTGACGACGCTTTCGGCTACGGGTCAGGAGGTTTTCCATAACTATTTCTTCCCGTTTACGGAGGGTTTCATCAACGTTGAGGCAAACAACATTGCCGATCTTCGTGCAAAGGCTGATGACAGCGTATGTGCGATAATGTTTGAATTCGTTCAGGGCGAGGGCGGTGTAAATTCGCTCGATAAGGCTTTTGTGGACGAGATTTTCAAGATCTGTGCTGAAAAAGATATTCTTGCGATAGCTGACGAGGTTCAGACGGGTGCAGGCAGAACGGGAACTTTCCTTGCTTCCGAGCAGTTCGGCGTAAAGCCTGACATCACAACGCTCGCAAAGGGTGTTGCGGGCGGTGTTCCTGTGGGAATTTGTCTTGCGGGAAAGAAATGCTCCGACGTTCTGACGGGCGGAACACACGGTTCGACATTCGGTGGAAATCCTCTTGCGTGTGCAGGCGGACTTACTGTTGTAAACAAGGTCGGAAGCGAAGAATTCTTAAAGGAAGTCCGTGAAAAGAGCGCATATATGCGTGAAAAGATCATGGCTATGCCTTTGGTTGAGGGTGTTAGCGGACTTGGACTTATGATAGGAATAACGATAAAGGGCAAGACTGCGGCAGAGGCTGCAAAGGAATGTCTTGCGGACGGTTTATTCGTACTAACGGCGAAGGATAAGATAAGACTTCTTCCTCCGCTCAACATTACATATAATGAAATCGACAAGGGCCTTGACATACTTGGGAGAGTGCTTGAATGATCTACTATGAAAAATACGGAAACGAATTCAATCCTGTTGTGATACTTCTTCACGACAGCGAATCTGTCTACTGCTTTTCAAAGGAATGTGATTATCTTTCCAGAAACTACTGCGCTATAGTTCCGCATCTTCCCGGATACGGACGAAATCCCGAGAAGATGTTCTCGGCAGAGCGTGCGCTCGAACAGACAGCGGAGCTTGCGGCTTCGTTCGGCAAGCCTGTGACGCTTGTGGGAGCATCGCTCGGTGCGGAGCTGGCGTTTCATCTTATATGCAAAAACACGGAGCTTTTCAACGGCTGCATAATGATAAGCCCTTGGCTCGAAAAGGACATCAGCGGTATTGAAAAGGCGCTTGCGCAGCTCAACGAGAGGGAAAAGTTCATCAAGAACAAGCTTCTTTCGGGAATAAGCGGTCTTACGATGGGACTGAGCAAGGACGAACTGCGTGACTATAACGACTTCTGCAAGAATGTCAGCATGAACTCACTCGTTGCGGCTGTTGACAACGGAATTTCGTATGAAAAATATCCCGAATACAAGGAACTGAAGATGCCGCTGCTGGCGCTTTGCGGTCTTAACGAATCTATGGAGATACGAAACAGCGTAAGGCGGCTTTCAAAGGACAATCCGAACTGCAGCTACGATATGTGGGACGGAGTTTCCAAAAAGCTCCCCGTAAAGGCGGCTGCACGCTTATCCAAGGTAATTGAAGAATTCATTGACAAGGCTTATGCAAAATAATATATATGAAAGGACGATACAAAATGAACCACTTACTTAAAATGCTCGATCTTTCGACAGAGGAGATAATGGAGATACTCAATCTCGCAGATCAGCTCAAATACGAGCGCAAGCACAACATTGAACATCATCTTCTCAAGGGAAAATCACTCGGTATGATCTTCCAGAAGGCTTCGACAAGAACCCGTGTATCCTTTGAAACGGGTATGTATCAGCTCGGAGGAAATGCACTTTTCCTTTCCTCGCACGACTTACAGATAGGCAGAGGCGAACCCGTTCAGGACACGGCGCGTGTACTTTCACGTTATCTTGACGGCATCATGATCCGTACCTTTGAACAGAAAGAGGTAGAGGATCTTGCAAAGTACGGCTCTATCCCTGTTATCAACGGACTTACGGATTTCTGTCACCCTTGTCAGATACTTGCCGATCTTATGACTATCCGTGAATTCAAGGGACAGTTTGACGGACTCAAGATGTGCTTTATCGGTGACGGCAACAACATGATGAACTCACTCATCGTCGGCGCACTCAGCACAGGCATGAGCTTCTCTGCCGCCTGTCCAAAGGATTATATGCCTCCTAAGCACATTATCGAGTTCGGTGAAAAGTACGGTAACGGCAAGTTTGAAATCGTAACAGATCCGCTTGAGGCCGCTAAGAATGCCGATATTGTTTATACAGATGTATGGGCATCAATGGGACAGGAAGAAGAAAAGAAAATCCGTGAGGCAGCATTCGCAGGCTATCAGGTTAACAAGGAGCTTATGGCTGTTACAAACAAGGATTGTATGGTTCTCCATTGTCTCCCTGCACACCGTGGCGAAGAGATTACTGCAGATGTATTTGAAGAACACGCAAATGAAATCTTTGAGGAGGCAGAAAACCGTCTTCACGCTCAGAAGGCTGTTCTTGTTGAATGTATGGTAGATGAAATGCCTGAAAAAGTTTGATGACAGTTTGATTCTTTAAAACTTCATAAAAAGTAAAAAAGTCACATTGTACAACAGTAAGATAGCTGTTTTGTGCAATGTGACTTAATTTTTATTGCAAAACGGAGTATAATTCCATTGGGGGATAATAGCAAAATCAGAATTGCAGGTGTATAATTATGTTAAACAATTACACGTTTTATGGCGAAAAAGGAAGTCTTTAAAATGACAAGAGAACAAAAACAGCATATCCTGCATTTTGCGGCCAGCTCTCTGGGTGGATTTATGGGCGGATATGCAATTTACAATCACTGTGATGTGTTCGGTAACGCACAGACAGCAAATATGATTCACCTTGTCAGCAAAATTTTTACGGGTGATTTTGAGGGCGTTGTGTTTATCGTCATCGCTCTCCTTACATATATTCTCGGCAATGTTTTCTTTGTAATTGCCGACCGTTTTATTAAGCTTGAAACCAAAACCGTCAGCCTTATTGCAAGTACGGTTGCACTTCTGATTATCGGAATTTTTCCGAATATTGTTTATCTTTGAAGTATTGGAATTTAAATAAAACAGACGATCCTATGTCCCAAAGAATCATTGAATGCGTTCCCAATTTCAGCGAGGGACGCGATAAGGCCGTGATCCGGCAAATCACCGCGGCCATCGAGGCCACGACGCCCTCGCCCACCGTGATCACGGGGCAATCGAGCGACTGCATGGTGTCGATGAGCGC
>UQQA01000095.1 GCA_900543105.1 uncultured Ruminococcus sp.
CGAAATATGAGAAATAAATTTCGTAAATCTAAAAAATGTGAATTGCGCCAATTCTTTATACGAAATAACTTTCCTCGGCGTGAAATGCGCAGAGCGAAGCGATAAGCATTTTATGCCGACAACGTTTGAACGGCTGTGGGATATGAGTGGGAAACAACATTTGTCGTTATTATTGATATATCTCATCATTGTTCATACTGCGTTTTACCATTCATACAGCGTTGAAGCTTCAAATTCACTCACTTCGTTCGTGGATTTTTGCTTCAAGGATAGATTTTTGAGGACAATAGTATGGCGCAATTCACATTTTTAGGTTTACGAAACTGATTTCTCATATTGTGTTTTCTGATTTTTATGTGAATTGCGCCTTTTTAGCTGTTAGAGATTTTGCTGTTGCGGCAAGCTTTATGCGATAGTTTAGGGTATTTCGCTTCTGCGGAAGCGACCAAGGGCTTTGCCCTCCGGACACCCACCACCTTTGAAAAGGTGGACGAAACTTTTGCTTGGCTTCGCAGTTCCCGACAAATGTTGATTCCGTACTGATTCTTCGCATTTTTCTTCGCAATTTTCAAACTTTTCGCTTGACAACAAGCCGTTTATGCGTTATACTATTTTTTATAAAGGCTATGATAAAGAGAGTAGCGGACATTTTTCTCCCAAAGAGAGGGCGGATTGGTGAAAACGCTCGGAGAGGTTGTGCGCGAAGGACACTTTTGAGCCGCTGTATGAACAATGAAGCGCAGTTTTCTCCCAAAGTACAGCCGTTTCCTGCGTTAAGGGACATAAAAGTTCGGTTTTTCCGATAAAATAGGGTGGCACCACGATTTTTACAAGTCGTCCCTTGTTCTCGCAACAAGGACGGCTTTTATTATTTCGCAAAAAAGCTGAAAAGGAGTTTTGATATGGAGCTTATCACAAAAAGACCAAAGGGTACGCAGGACGTTAAACCTGCTGACGTTTACAAGTGGCACACGGTCGAACAGATCGCTGCCGAAACTGCCGAATGTTACGGCTTTAAGGAAATTCGTTTCCCGACTTTTGAAAACACCAAGCTTTTCAAGCGCAGTGTCGGCGATTCGACCGATGTAGTGCAGAAAGAAATGTACGGCGTTACCGCCAAGAGTTCCGCCAACGGCAAGGACGATGATGATTTCACTCTCCGTCCCGAGGGTACGGCAGGTGCGGCGAGAGCTGTTCTCGAAAACGGTATGCTTTCGGACGCACTTCCGCAGAAGGTTTACTACAACATTTCCTGCTTCAGACACGAAAAGCCGCAGGCAGGCAGACTTCGCGAATTTCACCAGTTCGGTGCGGAGATGTACGGAAGCGCTTCTCCTGCCGCTGATACGGAAATGATAGCAATGGTCGATGCTTTCCTCCGCCGTCTCGGAATAAAGGGCATTGCGCTCAACATCAATTCTATCGGCTGTCCGAAGTGCCGCGGCGAATATCACAAGGCCTTGAAGAGCTATTTTGAAGGCAGAAAGGACGAGCTTTGCGGAACCTGCCGGGAACGTCTTGAAAAAAATCCTATGAGAATTCTCGACTGCAAGAGCCCGATCTGTCAGGATATTGCAAAGGACGCTCCCGTTATCCTCGATTATCTCTGCGACGACTGCAAGAGCCACTTTGAAAAGCTTCAGAAGAATCTCACGGCGATGAACATCGAGTTCACAGTCAACCCGAAGATAGTAAGAGGTCTTGACTACTACACAAAGACGGTTTTCGAGTTCGTTACAACGAGCATCGGTGCGCAGGGAACAGTCTGCGGCGGCGGACGCTATGACGGACTTATCGAACAGCTCGGCGGCGCTCCGACACCTGCACTCGGCTTTGCAATGGGCATTGAGCGTCTTATTATGACAATGGAAAGTCAGGGCTGCGACTTTATCGAGCCGAAGAAGTGCGCACTTTACATTGCCGCAATGGATGATACTGCGATGGAAAAGGCTATAGTTCTTACGAAAAAGCTCCGTGACGATGGAATTTGGGCGGAATATGACCTTGCAGGCCGTGGATTAAAGGCGCAGATGAAGTATGCGAACAAGCTCGGCGCGGATTTCTCAATGGTTCTCGGCAGCAACGAGATCGAGAGTGGCAAGGCTAACCTTAAAAATATGGAAACGGGTGAGCAGACGGAAATTTCCCTCGGCGACTCGTTCCTCGATGATTTTTCCAACATTTCCGTTGCGAATATGTTCAGCGGTGTACTGAATGATATTGATATCTGATCTTGGAATATCCTAAGAGAAAACGTCTGCGTTTACCCGAATATGATTATTCCCAAAACGGTGCATATTTTATTACGATATGCACACAAAATAGGGAAACACTATTCGGTGACGTAGGGGCGGATTCAATATCCGCCCGTATGATTTCCGATATTTTTGAAAAAACGATATCGGATTATGAAGATATAAATTGCCCGATATTCGTTGTAATGCCAAATCATTTTCACGCAATAATAACCATTGAAAAAGATTATTGTCAGAACGGGTTTGAGCGGGCGGATATTGAATCCGCCCCTACGATATCGGAAATTGTTCAGACATTCAAAAGACGTTCCGCAATAGAATATATCAAATTGGTAAAACAAGGTCTGGCACAACCATTTGATAAAAAGGTTTGGCAGCGTTCATATCACGATCATATTATCCGAAACGAAAAAGATTTTCGAATGATACGGAAATATATTGACGAAAACCCTATTACTTGGGAGAATGATTGCTTTTATGTGTGACGGGATCAATGAAGCTGAAATAAAGCGAAAAAACAGAGATTTACGGCAAAAATGGGTCGCTGCGATCTTGCTCATACTGGTTTTTGCCGTTCCTGCGGTCATTATATTCGGCAGGTCGTATGCAGATTGGCGGTTCTTCACCCGAAGCCGCATCCAAGCGGTGAACAGGGTCTTTTCCGTTGATTTCCCCCAAAGCGCAAACCTTGAGCGTTATAAAAAGGTCTATGCATTTCAGGCAGGCGAGCTTCACACCCTTTATGTCACGGACGTTGGCGCTCCCGAAAACTTCTGCCGAAGCTTTATCCGTGGTGAGATAAGGGTTCTGACCGATCTTGCCGAAGAAACACATACCGAATATTGGTATGACGGAGAACTCCGCAGGGTTTGTTTTATGTGCAAATATGATATTCAGGGCGACACGGTCAATGTATATTTTTTTGAAAATAACATTGGCAATTACGATGCAAAATTTATCAAATAAAATTTTTGTTTTATATCAGAAAGGAAGTAATTAAAATGGCAGACACAATGGCAGGTCTTCACCGCACACATTACTGCGGCGAGGTGCTTAAAGCAGGAGAAACAGTTACGGTCGGCGGCTACGTTGACACGGTAAGAAACAAGGGCGGTATCATCTTTATCGTTCTTCGTGACAGAACGGGCGTTGTTCAGCTCACATTCAACGAAACAACGGACAAGGCAGTTTTTGACAAGGCTGCATCCTGCCACTCGGAATATGTTCTTATGGCAAAGGGTGAAGTCCGTGAGCGTGAGAGCGTGAACGACAAGATCGCAACGGGTCATTTTGAGATCTTCGTTGACGACCTCCGTATCCTTGCAAAGGCTCAGACACCTCCGTTCGAGATCGTTGACGATACGAACACTAACGAGGAGCTTCGCTTAAAGTACCGTTACCTTGACCTTCGCCGCAAGAAGCTTCAGGACAACATCATCAAGAGAAGCAAGATCGCTAAGGTCGCAAGAGATTACTTCGCAGAGAACGGCTTCATCGAAATTGAAACTCCTATGATGATAAAGTCAACTCCCGAGGGCGCAAGAGACTACCTCGTTCCGTCAAGAGTTCACCCCGGCAAGTTCTATGCTCTTCCGCAGTCGCCGCAGATATACAAGCAGCTCCTTATGATCGCAGGCTTCGACAGATATATCCAGCTTGCACGCTGCTTCCGTGATGAGGATCTCCGTGCGGACAGACAGCCCGAATTCACACAGATCGACCTTGAAATGTCCTTCGTTGACACAGAGGATATTATGCAGATGGCAGAGGGCTTTGTCAAGAGAGAATTCTCCGAAGTTCTCGGCATCGATATCCCGACTCCGCTCCCAAGACTTACCTATACCGAAGCTATGAACCGTTACGGCTCTGATAAGCCCGATACACGTTTCGGAATGGAGATCACAGACATCACCGATACAGTTAAGGGTACGGATTTCGTTGTATTCAGCTCCGCTATTGAAGCAGGCGGAACAGTTCGAGCTATCACAGCAAAGAACGCAGCAGCAACTCTTACAAGAAAAGAAATAGATAAGCTCATCGAACACGCAAAGGGCATCGGCGCAAAGGGTCTTGCTTATATCCGCTGGCACGACGACGCTCCTAACTGCTCGTTCGGCAAGTTCCTCAAGGACGGCGAGCTTGACGCTATCCTCAAAGCAACAGGCGCAGAAAAGGGCGATGTAGTCCTTATCGCGGCCGACAAGAACAACGTTGTTCTTCCTCTCCTCGGCGCACTCCGTCTTAAGGTTGCAAAGCAGCTTGATATTATCCCCGAGGGCAAGTTCAATTTCCTTTGGATCACAGAGTTCCCGTTCTTTGAATGGAACGAAGAAACACAGCACTGGGACGCTATGCATCACCCATTCACAATGCCGATGGACGAGTGCTTACAGTACCTCGACAGCGACCCAAGCAAGGTTTTCGCAAAGGCTTATGACCTCGTACTCAACGGCACAGAGCTTTCGAGCGGCTCTATCCGTATCACAGACTATGAACTTCAGCAGAAGATGTTCGAGTCACTCGGTCTTACCGATGAAGAAATTCAAGCAAAGTTCGGCTTCCTCGTTGATGCATACAAGTACGGTGCAGCACCGCACGGCGGCATGGGAATCGGACTTGACAGACTTTCGATGATAATGTGCGGTGCGGATAACCTCCGTGACGTACTCGCATTCCCGAAGGTACAGAACGCTTCCGAGCTTATGTCCTCCTGCCCTGCCGAAGTCGATAAGGACAGCCTTGATATCCTCGGTATTGCTGTTACAAAGACGGAAGAAGAGTAAGAGAAATTCGGAATGCGGAATTAGGAATTATTTATACCCCGTCAGTTTATAGTGAGAATTGTAGGGTGCGGATCCTATATCCACCCGTTGCAAGCCCTATATTTTAGGCAAAATTTCCGCAGGGAACCGGTTTCCCGTCCTGCGGCCGCAAGGTGTTTTACGATAAAACAAATGCCCCTTTTTCATCGGATAGAACCGTTGAAAATGGGGCATTTCTGTATAGTATAAGGACAGCATATTCAACCGGTGGTTGATTTTTATGCCGCAGATTTAAACCAACATTCGTTTGACATCAGACCTTTTCTTATGCTACAATGTATTTAACAAAAGCTTTTGAATTTTAATAAAAGGATAGATAATATGAATATAAGTATAGGTGAAAATATCAAAATTCTCCGCAAAAATATGGGCATCGGTCAGGAAATTCTTGCGAATGCGGTCGGTGTTTCGGTTCAGGCTGTATCAAAATGGGAAACGGGACAGTCTTTGCCCGATGTCGGGATAATACCGGATATTGCGGATTTTTTCAAGGTGAGCATCGACAGCCTTTTCTTCGGAGAAAACGCAGCCGATATGAAATCAGACAAGCTTTCTCTTCCCGATGATGACAAGCTTTATATCGTTCAGGTGCGCAACGGCAAAATTCTTGACAGAAATAAATGGGACTGCAATTCACGCATAAAGCTTGCCGTTGATAGTTTCGAGGGTACTCTCAACGCTGAAATATGGGGCAACGCAGACATAAAGGGAGATGTCGGCGGAAATGTGAACGCAGGTAACGGCGTTGCCTGTCAGAATGTCGGCGGAAGCGTAAATGCAGGTAACGGCGTTGCCTGCGGCAATGTTGGGGGAAATATTGATTCGGGCAACAGCGTAGCCTGCGGCAATGTTGGGGGAGAAATAAACGCAGGCGGCAATGTAAACTGCGGAGATGTAAACGGCTCTGTTTGCGCAGGCAGCAATATCCGCTGCGGCGAAATTTCCGACTGCGAAAGACTATCCTGCGAAACGCTCTACGCCAAGGGCAGCATAAAATGCGGCTCGATAAAATGCGGAGGAGATATCCACACCGAAGAAAATCTTGACGAAAAATTCGATTAAAAAAAGCTGATAAATGCGGTGCTTCTGCTTCACATTTATACTAAACACCATTTAAAATTCGGAAAAAATCAAGCCGACAATCTTGGATATATACGATTTCGATGTAGATTTTCCTGTATTTTATTGGTGTTTAGTATTATCAGCTTTTGTTATTCGTTAAACTTTTTTTCAAACCATTTTACAGTTTCGGGGAGCTTTTTATCAAAGTCAGTTTCCGCTTTAAAACCGAGCTCACGGCGAATTTTTTCCGCAGAAACCGCATACCGTCTGTCGTGACCCTTTCGGTCGGGAACAAACCTCGTTCCGACATTTTTTAAACCGAGCTTTTCAAGCGTTCCGATAACTTTTTCTATCAGTTCAAGGTTGGAAAGCTCGTTTTCCGCGCCGATATTGTATATCTCCCCTGCCCTGCCGTTTTCGAGTATCATCTCAACGGCTTTGCAGTGGTCTTTGACGTATATCCAGTCGCGGATGTTCTTTCCGTCACCGTAAATAGGTATCTTTTCGCCGCTGACAGCTTTTTTCACCGCAAGCGGGATAAGCTTTTCGGGGTACTGGCGTTCGCCGTAGTTGTTTGAACAGCGCGAAACGGTCACATTCAAGCCGTAGGTCTTATAATATGCAAGCGCAAGCATATCCGCCGCGGCTTTTGACGCGCTGTACGGCGAATGAGGCGCTGATGGCGTTGTTTCGGTGAATTTTTCGCCGCTTTCGAGCGGAAGGTCCCCGTAAACTTCGTCCGTGGAGATCTGGTGGAAGCGCTTCACTTCGTATTCGAGCGAAGCATCAAGCAATGCCGCAGTTCCCATATAATTCGTTTCGAGGAAAATCTGCGGAGAAGCTATCGAACGGTCAACGTGACTTTCTGCGGCGAAGTTCACGACCTTGTCGGGGCGAAATTCGTCAAAAAGCCTTTTCAGCAGCTCTCTGTCGCAGATATCACCCCTGACGAATCGGAAATGCACATTTTTCTGCGCCGAAGCGAGGTTATCCATACTTCCTGCATAAGTAAGCTTATCAAGGCAGACAACGCTGTCCTCGGGGCAGCTTTCAAGGTGCATATCGACAAAGTGCGAGCCGATGAAGCCTGCACCGCCCGTTACAAGGACGGTCATTTCTGCGCCCTGCGGTTCTTTTTGCTGCGGCGGCGCTTTACTTTAACGTGCTTTGCATTCGGATCGGCAGGCTTTGTGTTCTTTGCCGCGATCTGCTGTGCGTGCTGAATTGCGATAGCCGCATTTGCAACGCTTTCATCAATAAAGCTCTGCTGCGAATCGACAAGCTCTTCGCCAAGCTTCGGCTGCTTATATTTATAGGAGCTGTCGGGGAGCATGATCCTTGCCTTTACGTTATCGGCAAGCATCGTGTTGAAGATGTGGACAATTCTTTCACGGACGTGTTCATCATAGATAGGCGCTGCGACTTCGACACGGCGGATAGTGTTTCTTGTCATAAAGTCGGCGGAGGAAATATAAAGCTTCATATCCTTGCCCTTGCCGAACATATAGATTCGTGCGTGTTCAAGATAACGTCCGACGATGCTCGTAACCTCGATATTGTCGGTGTAGCCCTCAACTCCTGCAACAAGGCAGCAGATACCTCTGATGACCATTTGAATTTTCACGCCGCTCATCGAAGCTTCGGCAAGCTTATCGATAAGAACACGGTCTGTAACGGAGTTCATCTTCAAGCCGATATAAGCTTCTTCGCCGTTTTTGGCTTTGGCAATTTCGCCGTCGATAAGCTCGATTATCTTGTTCTGAAGGCTGAGCGGCGCAACAAGAAGATGCTGTGAGTCCTCAACGAGAGTTCCCATTGAGAGGGCGTTGAAAACCGCACCTGCTTCGGCTGCGATATCACGGTTCGCTGTCATAAGGCAAAGGTCGGTATAAAGTGCGGAGGTCTTTTCATTGTAGTTGCCCGTGCCTATCTGCGTGATATATTCAACGCCGTTTCCGTTTTTGCGTGTGATAAGGCAGAGCTTGGAGTGAACCTTAAGGTTCTCGGGACCGTAAATTACCGTACAGCCTGCATCTTCAAGCTGTTTAGACCAGCCGATATTGTTTTCCTCGTCAAATCTTGCGCGAAGTTCAACGAGAACGAGGACGTTCTTGCCGTTTTCTGCGGCGTTTACAAGCGCCTCGACTACCTTTGAATCGGACGCAACGCGGTACAATGTTATCTTTATAGAAACGACATTCGGGTCATAAGCCGCTTCATTGAGCATACGCAGGAAAGGACGGATAGATTCATACGGATAATAGAGCAGAACGTCCTTTTTGAGTACCTGATCGATAACGGGCAGCTCGTGAACTATCTCACGCGATCTCTGCGGAACGGCTCTCTTGAAGAAAAGCTCGGGGTCGGCACTTTCAAGCTTCGCTCTTATCGGGAAAACGCAGGAAAGGTCGAGCGGTGACTTCTGGCGGAAGATCTTATCGGGTGTGAGTTCAAGATTGCTGCACAGGAATGCGAGCGATTCCTCGTCAAGCTTGCGTGAAAGCTCCATTCTTACAGGCGAAAGCTTTTTGCGCTTCTGCAAAAGTGCGGTCATAACCTCACGCAGGTCAACTTCGTGGTCGTAGAGTGCCTCTTCCATATTTATGTCGGCGTTTCGGGTGATCCTCACAAGGGATTTACAGAGTATCTTATAATTTTTGAACACGATCGGCATATAATGAAGTATAAGCTCTTCGACAAGCATAAATCTCATTTTATTTGCGGTCGGGAGGAAGATAACTCGCGAGAACGAGCCGCTTGCCGCGATGATGCCGAGCTTCATCGACTGCGACTTCGATTCGAGGTGTGCAACTGCGTAGATCTCCTTGTTTTTGAGGAACGGGAACGGGTGGCGCTTGTCGATTATCTGCGGCGAAATGAGCGGAAGTATCTCCTTGGTGAAATAAACACGCAGGAACTCTTCTTCATCCTTGGAAAGCGCCTTGAAATCGACCTGTTCAACGCCGTACTGCTCTTTAAGGCGTGACATTATATCGCTGTAAGCCTTGTCACGCATAAGCGCAAGCTCCGTGCAGCGTGCAAAAATAGCCGTTAGCTGCTCTGCACAGGTCATATCGGTCTTGTTGTCACGCTCCTGATCGTCAACGAGCGTTCTGTCATAGAGCGAGCCTACTCTTATCATAAAGAATTCGTCAAGGTTGGACTGGAATATCGATGCGAAAAGAAGACGTTCTCCGAGCGGAACGCGTTCGTCCATAGCTTCTTCAAGCACACGTTCGTTGAATTTCAGCCAAGAAAGCTCTCTGTTGTCATAGTATTTTTTCATTGCCGTTTTATCCTTTCGGTCAGCGAAGCATCATTTTTATACAATGCTCTGCATAATTATGATTTACCAAACTAAACTATATTCGCGAACACAAACTAACTTATACCGCAAACGAGCGCAGCAAAGCGGAGCGTGGCGCGAACTGCCCGTGGGGGCTTCCCCAC
>UQQA01000096.1 GCA_900543105.1 uncultured Ruminococcus sp.
TCCTTTTTCTGTCTTCTATTATATCATACTTGTCCACTTTTTTATTATATATCCATGTTTTGCAGTCAAACGGAAAGAACTCGGTAGATGTTCGTGCGACAAATTTAGACAGCGGCAAATATCAGAATTATCAGCTTAAATTTGGAAAAAACGCAGAAAAAACAATAGAATATATAGAAAAAGGCTCAATGAAAACAATTTCGGATAGGATCGAGATCGACGGAGTACAGGGACAAGCTTTCACTAAAGATGATGTAAAGAACATGCAGCTTGAAGCACAGGCGACCAACACAACGCCAAAGCTTGATTACAGCAATATGAGCAATAAGTCTATAGCTCAAAGTATCAGCAGAGCAGCAGGTAAAAGTGCACTTCTTTCAGCAGCTTTTTCTGTCGGATATAATTTGGTTACCAAAATATTTAAGGGAGAAAAGATAGAAGGGGACAAGGTCGTAGAAGATGCAATCAAGTCCGGTGCTGACACATCGGTCAAGGTAGCAGCGGCAGGAACGCTGAATGTGGCTGTCAAAAAAGGTGTGCTGAAATGCTTGGCTAATACCCCGGTCGGTTTTATTGCAAGTATTGCCGGCGCAGCAGTTGAAAATGCAAAGATACTTTACAAAGTGGCAACGAAAAAAGTTAGTATTATGGAAGGCTTGCATCAGATGGGCAGAGTGACTACTGCAACATTTGCCGGAATGAGTGGAATGGCTAAGGGTGCCGCTATTGGTGCTTCGTTAGGTGCTCCGTTAGCAGCGGTTATCCCTGTTGCGCCTGCAATAACAGGATTTATTGGCGGTTCGATCGGATATATTGCCGGTTCTAAAGTTGGTGAAAAGATCTGCGATGCGGGACGGGCAGTTGTAAATACGGCTAAAAATATTGTATCTAAGGTAGCAAGCGGAGTAAAAACCGCTGCATCGAAGGTATCAAATTTTGTAAAGAGTCTTGTTCCGTCCAAAAATTGATTTGTGTGAAAAACTCCTGCAAACAACGAAAATGCGTTGTTTGCAGGAGTTTAAATTATTCCGAAAAGTAAATGCCGTATCGGCGCATTTGTTCAAGTACGATAGTTGTCACCCTGCTGATGATATCGGCAGGGTAAAATTCAGTCAGATCATCAATAAGATCCCGTATATGATTTTTGTCCGTGCAGATCGTTAATTGCGTACTGTAAAGCTGTTCTAAAATATCTGTTTGAGTATCAAAATCCGTGCTGAATGGTTTAGCTTTTATTTTTGATATTGCCTGATAAATATCAGTTCCCAACGGGTAGTCTATTTTTGTATCCGAAAGAAAAGATAGCCCATTGTCAAAAATGGGGGATAGACGAAATTCGTTTTTCTGGTTTCGTATCACGCTCAGATTATTAAAATGTCTGTCCTCATTCAGAAAGAGCATATCAATTTCAGCAATTGCGGTGAGGTATTCTCCGACATTTTTCAGATCGGTTACTTTTTCGATAAAGTCAACGGTGTAAACAATGCGATTTTTAACATCATTCATCTGCCAGACTGTTTTATACAATTCCTTACCTGTATATGCTCGGTGAAGACGTTCAAAAGTGAAAAGCTCTTCACCTTTTTTCAGAAAATTTTTGCTTTCGCAGCCGATAAGCTCTTTGCCGTTATATTTTATAGTGACGGGAGTATATTCGACAAAGTTTGTGATGTTCGATCTTTTAAGCAGTTCAGAAACAAGATACTCCGAAAGACTTTCATATCCCATGTGGTCTGCTTTATAGTATTGATTCTTTATCAGCCATTTGGGTTGGTCACCTTTTGAGGAATGATTAAGGTTTTCAATTTTCATCCGATCATCTACAGTTATGATTTTCATAAAGATCACATCCTTGTTGGTCTGTACCGGCATTTTATCCACATATCATCATCAACACATTTGCCTTTTGTGCGTTCAATAATGCTGATCGGGTCATAATCGGGGACGGATAACTCTTTCAGTATATCTTTTATGTTTCCTCTTGTTTGGGGAGGGCATCTTTCCTCGATGAAATACTCAAAGTCGCTCCAAGTTGGCTGTTCAACGACCCCAAATGCTCGGTGGAGAATATCGTTTGTTTTGTTTTGGATATATATTTTTTTGTTAAGAAAATCAACATCTATTTCAGTGCAGGGCTTTTTCTTATACATATATGTCATTCGCATTGTACAGCCGCTGTGGATAGGTTCGGTAAGGTATTTGCTGACGATCTGACGGGAGGTGTTGTACTTTTTAGCTATCATTTCAATAGTCATACCGCTGCTGTACAGGTTGCGAAGTTCGGCAATATCATTTTCGGTGAATTTCTTTTTCCTTCCCGAGTCGTACTTTTTTACTGCAGAGGCTTTTCTTCGTATTTCGTTTTCGTCATCTGTTCCGAATATTTCAATACATAGTTTTCTGTAATCGACAGCCATATTTTCACTTCCTCTATATATGTAATTTATTTGTTTAATTACATAATATACAATTTGGCGGCGTTTGTCAAGTGAAATCGGTCGAATTTGGGTTTATCAATATAACCGCCCTGCAAATGGCTATAATACAACGTTTGCAGGGAGGCTTTATATTTATATTATTATTCTCGGCTCGGTTTTAGGTATCCTCTTTTGGGACATACTTTATTACTCTCACTCAAATGCAGATTTGGCGGTGAAACTTCCCGTTGGCAGAAAATGAGTAGGGATCAGTGCCTATCAAGGTTATTTTGATACTTGGCTTTGAGTATTTTGTTCAATTGTAAATTACAGGTGGTAATTTCTCATAAAAGCTTTGATATCTATTTTCTGCTCACAGACCCTATCATCGCTGAAAGATACTTTCATAAAGTAATTCTGAGGTTCTTCAAGTCCTTTGGTCAGGTCGCATTGATATTCTGTACCATCGATTGTAACATAGTTCCAGATATGAGGCATTTTACTGAGAGTGCCGATGATATATCCTGCATTGATTTCCGTTTTATCACATAGCAAAACAAACGCTTTCGACAAGCTTTGGCAGTTTCCTTTATGCAAGACCAATGCGGTGTATGCTGTGTTGCAGTCGTTCTCGTCATCGCAGTATTCAAAGTCACTGATAAGGCTGTTATAGATGTAACGAGCTTTTTCAGCTGTGTTGTCTGTGTCAGGCATATCCGCTATAATGCGGTCGATGATCGTGTTCATTGCGGCTTTTTTACTTATCAGCTCATCGTGCGGATAAACATAGTTAAAAACAACTCGGTCGATATATTCATCGTCGTTGGCTGTTTTCACCGAAAGATTTTTTGAAAGTCCTAACGCATACGGGTCATACTGATATAAATAAATATAATTGTCATAGACTTCCTTGGCTAAAACGGGATCTTTGAAAGCTAGTGCCGTATCGAAGTTTTCAACCGCGTTCTGCATTTCGTATAATAAATATCCATTCGGAACATCTTGCTCCGAATGGATATTTTTACACGCCGAAAAAATTATGCAGGATATGATGAATATGACCCACAGCAGGTCAAACTTTCTTTGAAGAGATACATTTTCCATTTGAATCATATTTTACTTTGTATTTGGAGGACAAAAGATAGTAAGTGCCCGTTCCGTATGGTTTTCCGTTTTTAAATGCTATGTTAAGGTATTCAAATTCATACGAATCAAAATAATAATAGCCCTTTTTGTCGCCGTCGCTGTTGCCGATACAGGATTTGCTGATCTTTTTTCCCGATTTGTTTTTTGCTGTGTAAACGTCGAATACGCCTTTATAGGATTCACCGTTTGTCCAGGTGTAAGTTCCCTTTTTATAGCTGTTGTTTTTCTCATCGGTATAAAAAGTTCCGTCATAGCTGTCATCGTTCGGCAGATCCATTTTGCCTTTGTAGAACATTACTTTGTTATCGCTGTTTACCAAAAAATATCCCGAATATTCAAGATCATATTTCGTAAATTCGGCTGTGCCCTTGATAAGATACTCGTCCTCGTCAATGTTTTCGCTTGAAAATTGCGCGATATTTCCTTTTGAGTTCAACTGCAATGAAAACATACCGTAATTGTTTGAATATTTCTTCGTTTTATCATTGCTTGAATAATCAACTATATCCGATTCAAGGTCTACCGTTTCAAGATCATTGCCGAGATCTGAAACCGGTATCTCAAGCAAATTATCAAACTCAAAACTGCTTATGCTGTAATCTGTGTCGCTTGAGGGGATATTTGAAGGCAGCTTGTTTATCAAAAATGCAGAAAGAACAAAAACACTTATGAATGTCAGGGATAATGCTAATATTTGCTTTGTTTTTTTCATACAGCGTCACCTTATTTCTTTATTTTTGTAATATCAAGATTGTTTGCGGTGTATTTGTCGCCTGACGAAGTCACTGCTGTGTGAGTTCCGAGCAGGGCATTTTCTTTGTTTGCGATATTATATGGTGCTTGGATAGTTGTCGGAGGTGTAAGTCCAACTGAATTGCTGTGAGAAGCATGATTGGCGTGGTTTGAATGGGTGGAGTGAGTGCTGCTCACATGAGATGAATGTGATGAATGCGTATAATGTGAGGAGTGGCTGCTGCTGCCGCTGCCGTGAGAAGAATGGGATCTGTGCGAAGAATGTGACCTATGTGCAGCATAGATATCCTCCGTCATTAAAATCCCCATTACGACGAGCATTGAACCAATAGCAATGATCTTGCTTCGGGGGATATTTCCCTCTTCATCAAATAAAAAATTCTCAATGCCTTCGTTTATATGCGGAAAAATAGAATCACTCATTTTCTTTGCTCCTTTTTATTCATTTTCAAGCCATGATCTGAAAATTCTGATAACGTCCTCATCGCCCGAATACAGTTTTTCAAAGTAAATATCCATCATGCCCGAATATATCTCACATCTGTAGCTTTGAGGAGATGTGGGGAAGATATCGCCATCGTGAACATAGGATAATATCGGACAAACGCCGCAGTAAGGCTGATAAGCGCAGTCATTGCAGCTTGGCAGACTTTCGACAACGGAAGATAACGCTACCGACTTGCAGATAGGCGTAGACATAAGCTCATCGTAAGTGTTGTCGTAAACATTTCCGAGCTTGAAAGCTTTTATGCCAGCCTCTGATACCATTCTGCCCTCGTCACAGGTGTAAACGCTTCCGTCATAATAGTAGCTAAGCTGTCCGATGCTCGCTCCGCAGGGCGATCTCAGTTCCATATAGTTGTAGGAATACCCCATCATGATCTTGCGCAGGAAATATGTGGCGTGTATCTCGGGGAAATTTGCGCCCTGTTTGTTTATTTCGATTATTCTGTCAAAGGCTTTTCGGTAGAAAGCAAGAAATTCCTTTGGTGTGTATCCGATCCTATCCCAGTCAGCTTTTGCAAAGCCAAGTGGTGTTAAAGCCCTGATAAAAACGCCGGGCAGACCGAGTTCATAATAGGTATTGACTATTTCTTCGGGATAATCGAGGGAATAGCGTGTGGTCGTCTGAATAGCGCCGCCGCAGATATTTTTCTCCCTCAAAAGCTTGATACCCTTGACGGCATAGTCAAATGTGCTTTCGCCTGACTTGCATTTTCTGTTGTTTTCTTGGACGTTCCGAGGACCGTCCAACGAAGTGCATACCGATACATTTTTGCTGATAAGATAATCGAGCTTTTCTTCATTCAATGCAACAAGGTTTGAAACCAGTGTATAGAAAATGTTTTTATCGCCTTTGTGCGCCTCGGTATATTCAATGATCTCCTTAACGACTTCAAAATTAAGGAGAGGCTCGCCGCCCTGAATTTCAAATGTCAAATCATCGGAGGGGGATTGAAGTGCAAGATCAACGGCTTTTCGGGCTGTTTCAATTGTCATAAAGCCGTTCAGGCAGGACGATTTATCTTTCGCCTGACAATAAATGCAGTTTACGTTGCATGAATTGGTGATAGCAAAAATATGTAAACAAGTTCCGTTCAAAGTGTAGTTCTTCATATCACGGAGTTCGATCTTCATTTGATCGTGGAGGAGTTCGGACGGGAGTTCGATAAGAAAATGATCGTCAACAAGCTTTTGATATTCTTCCGAATCTTTATCGGTTTTTCCACTGATGAATTTCTGAAATTCGTCCAATTCCAGAAACATATATCTTCCGAAATCATTCGTGATAAGAATTTTATCTTTAAATTTTCTGAAATTAAAATGATTTATCATTTTTATCTCCTAACAGCTTTATTGGATATGTGTTCGGGTCAACTGTTTTCAATGTGCTGACGAATAAACCTCCGCAGTCGCATTTGAGGTCACATTCCGAACAATTATCGGCATAGACTGCCTTTTCTGCAGCGATACTTCTTTTATATAAGAACCAATATTTGCGGTCAACATTGCAAAGAGGATAGTTGTACAGTCCGACGTTTATCCCGTGCAAAACAAGATGATCTATCGCAGCTCTGCTCTTTTTGAACGAATCCTCGGGACTGATATAGACGAGGTCTTTGTTCCGGATACAGTTTCCTCTTACTTCAAGGCTGATAAAGTGGACTCTGTACACCATAGGAAAATGCTCCGTGATAAGCTTTGCGATATTCAGCAGATCATCGCAGTTCACTTTGGTGACAACGATTCGTATTTCGACAAAAACTTTTCTCTTCAATAAATTGCAGATGCCCTTTATCGTCTGACGGAAACTGCCTTTTGCTCTTGTGATATAGTCGTGAAGTTCGGGTGTGCTTGCGTGTACAGGAATTGCAACGACTGTATTCGCAGGCGAAATTTTCAGATATTCGTCAACAAATTCTTCCGAAGAGAATGAACGTCCGTTTGTTAGGATTATTCCATTCGGGTCGATAAGCTTGTCCGATAAAGCTTTTATCACTTGCAGAAAGCCGTCCTTGTTGAGCGTCGGCTCTCCGCCGGTAACAACAAAATAGTTTATCCTTTCGGGTATCATCGAGATGAGCGCGAGAGTTTCGCTCAGCTGATTGGGGAATTCGCTTTTTCTTTCTTCATCGACTGCAGGACACATTATGCAGTTGGAATTGCATTTGCCGCCCATAAAGAAAACAGTGTCGCCGAGATCCTGATTATATAAAACATAGCAGAGTCCTTTGCTGTTGATGCTGATAATATCGTTCGAATGTAAAGAGTCAAAGAACAGTGAGAGCTTTTCATTCAGAGCAATGCTTGCATTATCGGAACGAAAGGTGATCTTGCTGTCGGAATAATAAAGCCTTTCAAAGCTGTCGTTATGTTCCGTTTCGCCGTCTTTTTCGATGATCGCCAGTCTATATCCCAAATCATAATCACTTATTAAATGAACCATAATGACAAAATCTCCAATCCAAGAAAAATGATCGTTCCTATCAGAATAAATATCGCAAAGGGGATCTTTCTTACTATCGTAATAGTCGGTTTGCCTAATTTAGTCTTTCGCCACATCTGAATAGCATCGACCTGTTCCTGTGTCAGCCTTGCGCGTCTGTCTTCGCTCAAGCAATGAGGCAAATTTTTAATTCCTTTGACCATATTAAGCTGAATGACGGTAGCAGCAGACGGTATCATCCACTTTAAAACGTCTTTTGTCGGTATCTCTTTGTAGTTGTATTTTTCGGCGGCAAGCCTGAAAAGATATACTATCAATACTATCAGCAGTGCTTTGTATTCTATCTTAACGTCCGATATTGGCAGGGTTTTAAATATCACCAGCAAAGCGAAAATCAGAACATAAAGCGCAGTGATTATCCTTATCACTGTCTGCAGAATATGCCTTTTTATTTCAAAAACTATCAATGCTATCATAAAATCTATCATTACTACAGTGAGCATTTGATTTCCGGTAATTTTTGCTGTAAAAAGATTGATGATCTGATTGATAAATGTCATTGTGAAGTATACGAATAAGTAGGATATAAGTATATTCAAAGCCTCTTTAAATGACGGCAGCTTAAAGTGATACTGCTGCAGTGACAGCTTTTTATTTTTTGCATCTTTTATCGTTAAAATAAGCGTTTCTATCATCACGCAAACGAAAGCCGCGGAGAAAACACAAATTATCAACCCAAAGCAGGGGACAGCGCCGACATTGATGAATGTAATGAGCCGTGACGGCAAACCAAGCATTGTTACGATAAGCAGTTTGCTGTCACCTGCCGCCCAGACATTGATAAAATACAGAAACAGTGCTATCACGACCGAGCCGAGCATATCAATACCCCATAGCGACAGGTCATCTCGGTTAAAAATCAAATAGTATATAAGGTCTAAAGGTATCAGCAGAGCAGCACCGCAAAGAACAACTTTATTTGGGATCATTCCCGACCGCATATCAATTTTCGATGCAATAACAAGCAGGCATATTGTTATTGATATCATCAAAGATTCAATATATATCATACGTTTATATGGAGCTGCGATAACTCGATAAGGTAATTATCAAATTCCGATACAAGTATATCCAAAGGCACGGTTTCCGAAGAAAAAACGCATTTCCATTCATCACCGCAGTCTTCGATTTGGATATCGGCAAGGCGGCAATAATCGTTTATTGCCCTTGAAAGCACTGCGTATTTGTAGATCCCCTTGTTATATGTTTTTTCCCTCATTTACAAACCAATCCTTTAAAATATCGTCGATATCATCATCTAAATAATTGTCCTCTACCAGTCCCACGGGGTCGCTGTCCATTGTCATTGTTGATGACATTGCTCTCGCCATAAGAACTTCTCTGATAATATGTGTCTGTTTGTAGACTTGAAACCTTACCGTTTGTGCCAGCAGCGCATTTTCAAAATCCATAGCAATAGTATCTGGTAATTCTTCGTTGGCTTTTGCTGTAAATGTTACGATGATCTTATTAGCTTCTATTGAAAAATGTATATATGCTTTTTTTATAAACGAATATGCTGCTTTTAAAAGCACTTCGGTTGGATATATTTCCTTTTCGTAGCTCGCTGAATATGTTTTCAAATATGACCCCTCCCATATTAATTCCAAAACAGTGTACAATTTATTACATTATATCACCTAATTTTAGAAAAGTCAATGATTTTTTACACATCGAAAGTATACAAGATCTTGCGACCTGTGCAGATAGTGAGCCGAATATCTGACCTTGGTTGATATTGTAAGCACATTCAATGAATCTGTTGAAAAAATGTTCAACGGTGTGGTAAGTAAAAATCGCCCCGCAAACGGCTATAATACGTCGTTTGCAGGGCGATTTGTGTTTTATCTTATTATCCAAATAACATTTTCTAAATAGTAACGACTGTATGTACTGTAGATTTGGAAATTCCGAATACTTTTGCGGCGGCGCGGACAGTCGCGTTATGCTCGATGATATACTCGCCGAGGACAACGGCTCGGTTCTCC
>UQQA01000097.1 GCA_900543105.1 uncultured Ruminococcus sp.
AATATATAGGATTTCGGCGCAAATTTTTTCCTGTATTTTATTGTTGTTTAGTATTAGATGCATATTTCTGCGGATTTTATCGCATAACAAAACACCCCTGTTTTTATCAGATAAAAACAGGGGTGTTCGTTTATGCACAGGACGGGAACACCGTCCCCAACGATTTGCGGTAATTTGCGGAGCAAAAATAATTCCGCATTCCGAATTCCTAATTCCGAATTTATTTAAACGCTTCCTTAATTCGGTCAAAGAAATTCTTGCGCTTGTTGTAGTTTGCGTCCGAAAGGGAGCTTTCAAACTCTTTAAGCAGGTCTTTCTGCTTCTTGGTAAGGTTCTTCGGAACTTCGATATTGACGTGAACATACTGGTCGCCGCGGTCGGAGCGGTTTATCTTCTTCACGCCCTTGCCCTTGAAACGGAATGTTGCGCCGTTCTGCGTTCCCTCGGGGATAGTATATTTTACCTTGCCGTCGATAGTCGGAACGATGATCTCATCGCCGAGAACTGCCTGCATATATGTGATAGGTACATCGGTATGGATATCGTAGCCGTCACGCTCGAATATCGGATCGGGACGAACATTTACAAGTACATGGAGATCGCCGTTCGGACCGCCGTTCACACCTGCGTTGCCCTGACCTCTTACCTGCATCGTCTGACCGTCATCGATACCTGCAACGATATTGACGGATATCTTTCTCGAAACGTTCACTCTGCCGTTGCCGCGGCACTTGGGACAAGGATTGGTGATGACTTTGCCCTTGCCTCCGCACTTTGTACAAGGCTTCTGCGAGGATATCATGCCGAACGGAGTTCTCTGTGTGACCTTGACCTGACCTGTGCCGTGACAATCTGGGCAGGTTTCCGATGAAGAGCCTGCCGCTGCGCCCGTGCCATGACAGTCGGGGCAGGTTTCGAGACGGTTGATGTTGAGCTCAACCTCCTTGCCGTTGCAAGCGTCCATAAAGTTGATTGTAACTTCCGTTTCGATATCCTGACCTCTTCTCGGAGCGTTCGCGTTGGCTCTGGAGCTTGTGCCGAATCCGCCGCCGAAAAAGCTGTTGAAGATATCTCCGATATCGCCCATATCGCCCATTCCGCTGAATCCGCCGCTGAAACCGCCGCCGTAGCCGCCTCCGCCGTAAGACGGGTCAACGCCTGCATGACCGAACTGGTCATAGCGGGACTTTTTATCGGGATCGGACAGCACTTCGTATGCCTCGTTTACCTCCTTGAACTTTTCCTCGGCTTCTTTATTGCCCGGGTTAAGATCAGGGTGGTATTTCTTCGCAAGCTGTCGGTATGCTTTCTTTATCTCGTCCTCCGAAGCGGTCTTGCTCACTCCGAGGACTTCATAGTAATCTCTTTTATCAGCCATAAAAGCCTCCTGCGGAGCTAAAGAAATTCTAATTAATACGTTTCTGCCGTTTTTCCAAATGTACTCAAAAAGGCGACTCATACATTTGGAAAAACGGCGAAACGAACGCTTCGCTTTAATTAGAAATTCTTAAACTGCCCCGTAATATTTTTGTCATTTAAAACGCCGCGAGGTCAGAATGAATCTGACCCGTTGGCATTATTTTATTGATCTTGATTATTCAACGTCCTTAAAGTCTGCGTCTACGAAACCGTTTCCGTCGCTGCCGTCATTGCCGCTGTTGTTGTCGGTGTTTCCACCGTCAGCAGCGCCCTGAGCAGCCTGTGCAGCTGCACCTGCAGCCTGGTAAACCTTAGTTGCGATCTCGGAGAATGCCTTCTGGAGTTCGTCGGACTTAGCCTTGATGTCGTCTGTGTTGTCAGTCTTGAGGGCTTCCTTAAGAGCGTCGATCTTAGGCTGAACTGCTGCCTTTTCGTCAGCGGAAACCTTGTCGCCGAAGTCTGTGAGAGCCTTTTCGCACTGGAATACGAGGTTTTCAGCGTTGTTCTTAGCATCAACAGCTTCCTTACGCTTCTTATCTTCCTCAGCGTACTTGGCAGCATCGTCAACAGCCTTCTGAATATCTTCCTTGGACATCTTTGTGGAAGATGTGATGGAGATGTGCTGTTCCTTGCCTGTGCCGAGATCCTTAGCGGAAACATTTACGATACCGTTTGCATCGATATCGAAAGTAACTTCGATCTGAGGGATTCCACGCGGAGCAGGAGCGATACCGTCAAGACGGAACATACCGAGCTGCTTGTTATCCTTAGCGAATTCACGTTCGCCCTGGAGAACGTTGATATCAACAGCTGTCTGGTTATCAGCGAATGTGGAGAATACCTGCGACTTCTTTGTAGGGATCGTGGTGTTTCTCTCGATCATCTTTGTGCAAACGCCGCCTGCGGTCTCGATACCGAGTGAAAGCGGAGCAACATCGAGAAGAAGGAGTCCGGTTACATCACCGCCGAGAACGCCGCCCTGGAGTGCAGCACCGAGTGCAACACATTCATCAGGATTGATTCCCTTGAACGGGTCTTTGCCGATGAAGTTCTTAACAGCTTCCTGAACAGCAGGGATTCTTGAAGAACCGCCGACCATAAGGACCTTGTTGAGTTCGGAAGGCTTAAGTCCGCTGTCGGAGAGAGCCTGCTTTACAGGACCCATTGTGGACTGAACGAGGTCGGAAGTAAGCTCGTTGAACTTAGCCTGTGTGAGTGTCATTTCAAGGTGCTTAGGACCTGTTGCATCAGCTGTGATATATGGGAGGTTGATAGTAGATGTAGGTGTGGAAGAAAGCTCGATCTTAGCCTTTTCAGCAGCTTCCTTTAATCTCTGCATAGCCATCTTGTCGCCTGTAAGGTCGATGCCCTGCTCAGCCTTGAAGTTCTCAACCATCCAGTTGATTATTCTCTGGTCGAAGTCATCACCGCCAAGACGGTTGTTGCCGGCTGTTGCAAGAACCTGCTGAACGCCGTCGCCCATTTCAATGATAGATACATCGAATGTACCGCCGCCGAGGTCGTAAACCATGATCTTCTGGTCGTCTTCCTTATCGATACCGTAGGAAAGAGCTGCTGCGGTAGGTTCGTTGATGATTCTTCTTACGTTAAGTCCTGCGATCTGACCTGCGTCCTTTGTAGCCTGACGCTGTGCATCTGTGAAGTATGCAGGAACTGTGATAACTGCTTCCGTAACGGGTTCGCCGATATAAGCCTCGGCATCAGCCTTAAGCTTCTGGAGTATCATAGCGGAGATCTGCTGAGGAGTGAATTCCTTGTCGTCGATCTTTACCTTATATTCGGAACCCATGTGACGCTTGATAGAAGAAACTGTTCTGTCAGCGTTTGTAACAGCCTGACGCTTTGCTACCTGACCAACAAGACGTTCACCTGTCTTTGTGAAACCTACAACGGAAGGAGTTGTTCTTGCACCCTCTGTGTTAGGGATAACTACGGCGTTGCCGCCTTCCATAACTGCTACGCAGGAGTTTGTTGTACCTAAGTCAATACCAATGATCTTTGACATATAAATCTTCCTTTCTTATATAACCAAGTTGTTTCTGAAAATTTCTTTTACGGATTTGCGACAACGACCATCGCACATCTGATGACCTTGTCGCCGAGCTTATAGCCCTTCTGGAAAACCTGACAAACTGTATTTTCGCCGAAGTTTTCGTCCTCGACCTGATTTACCGCATGGTGGATATTCGGGTCGAACGGTTCGCCGAGCGCCTTGATCTCGGTAACGCCGAGCTTGTCAAGTATGCCCATGTACTGCCTGAATATCATCTCAACGCCCTTTTTGTAGTTCTCATCGGAACACTCAGCGTCCATCGCACGTTCAAAGTTATCGATGACGGAAAGAATTTCGGTGATGACCTTTGCCTGTGCGTCTGCAACGGCGTTAAGACGGTCATTTACGGAGCGCTTGCGGAAGTTGTCATATTCGGCAGCCACCCTGAGGTACTTGTCTTTTTCATCTCCGAGCTGTTTTTCAAGCTCTTCGATGCGTTTCTGCTCCGCTGAGCTCTCTTCGGCAGGAGCTTCTTCGGTCTTTTCAGTCTGTGTATTTTCTTCGGAAGCTTCTTCCGCCTGCTCTTTTTCAAGCTCTTCGTTATTATTATTTGTATCCATTTGGGGCAGGACTCCTTTCTTTATCGGGACTTGCTTTCGGTATCGGGAAGAGACTTTTCTTCCGCTTTTACCTCTGCGGGAGGTTCATCATCGGATATCATTTCCGTTATTCTCTCGGAAAGATACTCAACATAAGGGATTATCTTTGCGTAGTTAATGCGCATCGGACCTATTACGCCGAGCGAACCTGCCGTTTTGCCGCCCTTCTTTATCTTTGAAACGATCATACTGGAGTTTTCGATAACGAAACCTCCGTCCTCTCCGAACATGACCTGCAAGTCGCCGAAGCTGTCGTCAAGCATTTTCACAACTTCGTTTTTATGCTCGAAGAAATGAGCTATCTGATTGTTGTCAATGTCCGTTCTTGCCAGCAGATTTTTTTCGCCCGAAACAACGACTTCGTTATCTCTGAAACAATCCGCCAGCTCGCTCACACCCTTTAAAAGCGGTGTAAGTGTTACCATATAAGTTCCCATTGCCGCTGCAAGTTCTTTCAGTGTTTCGTCCGAAAGTTCGTCAATGGTAACGCCCTCAAGATTTTCCGCCATAAAGCTTGAGAAGAAGTCAAGCTGTTCATTCGTGAGATCGAATTCCAGTCGGCAGACCTTGTTTTTGATATCTCCCGATGAGGTTATCATCAGCAGGACGTACATTCTTCGTCCCGTCGGTATGACCTCGACCTTTGTTATAACAGAAAACTTCGGTGCGACATTTTTTGCAACAGCGGCACAGTTTGTAAGCTGTGCAAGTGCGGTAGAGGCTTTTTCGATAAGCGCATCAGCCGTCGGGATCTCAACATCGAGGATATTGTCAAGCATTTTTTTATCCTCGTCCGAGAGGCTCTGCTCGGGCATAAGCTGCTCAATATAAAGTCTGTAGCCTTTGTAAGTCGGGATACGGCCTGCGGAGGTGTGCGGCTGTTCAAGGTAGCCAAGCTCCTCCAGAAGCGCCATATCGTTTCTGATCGTTGCGGGTGAAACTTTTATATCGGGCATTGAAGCGATCGTCTTTGAGCTGACGGGTTCGCCCGTTGTAATATATTCATCAACAACGGCGGCGAGAATTTTTCGCCTGCGTTCGTCCTGCAAAACGTTCACTCCTTTTCTATCTTTAGCACTTGTATCAGTACTCTGTTAGCACTCTTTATCCCTGAGTGCTAATTATATTATACACCACCCGACCGATTTGTCAAGGGGTTTTTGGAATTTTCTTTTATTTTTCACAATTCTCTCAAAAAATAACCCTACGCTCGGACAGATCAATAAGAAAATTTGCTCTTTTCCGCCCTCTCCCCAATTAATTGCACTGACACTTCCAAAAATACTGAAAATCATACTGCCTTGTTTCCAATATAATACTAAACACCAATAAAATACAGGAAAAATCTGCGTCGAAATCCTATATATTCGAGATTGTCGGCTTGATTTTTTTCGAATTTTAAATGGTGTTTGGTATAAAAGCAAATCCGACCGTCCGATCATACATTTGAGTATGACCAAACGATCGGATCTTATATTATTCTTCCGAATATGGGTTTATCGGCGTGATATAAACCGTGCGATTGTTCGTGAAGATGACCTTGCCCGGTTTTGCGCCCGAAGGCTTCTTCACAAATTTAATATTGACATAATCGACGGGGACTTGCGAAGAATTCTTTGCCTTGCTGTGAAAAGCCGCAAGACCTGCTGCATATAAAATAGTATCATCGGGCGGAACTGTTCCGTTCGTGCGGATAATAACGTGCGAGCCGGGGATATTCTTCGTGTGAAGCCAGATATCCGTCTTGTCGGCAAGCTTTGTGGTGAGCTTGTCGTTCTGAATGTTGTTCCGTCCTATCAATATAGTATAGCCGTCGGGCGAGGTGAATTCTATCGGCGGTTTCGTCTTGGGCGGCTTGCCTTTGAGCTTGTTCGCACGGAGATAACCCTGCTCCGCAAGCTCCATTCGCAGCTCGTTTACCTCGTCCTCGCTCTTGGTTCGTGTTAAAGCGTCAAAAACGCTGTCGATGTAAGCAAGCTCGTCCTCGCCCTGAGCAATACGCTCGGTGAGGATTTTCTCCGCAGTGTCAAGCTTCCTGTACTCTGCGTAGTATTTCTGCATATTTTTACTCGGAGTAAGGCGTTTGTCAAGCTCGATCTCAACGGTCGGGCAATTTTCATCGTAGAAATTTTCGACTGTGATCTTGTCCATACCCTTTTCGATGCGGTAAAGATTTGCCGAGATAAGGTCGCCTTTCAGCTTCAATTCGTCACGCTTTGCAGATTCGGCAAGTTCAAGCTTCTGTGCCTCTATTCTTCGCGCGATACGCTCGGTAGTGTTCAGCAAAAGCTTATAAAGGTCTGCCGAACGCTGTTTCATACGGGAAACGTTGTCGCGCTCGGAGTAAAAATAGTCGAGTGCGGCGCAGGCGGTCGGGAGCGTTTTTGTCGTCATAAGCGAGCCGTACTGCGAAATATCCATAAACGCGAAGTCTTTGAGCATACCGTCGCGGTCTTTTATAATAGTATAAGCGTTAGTGCCGTTTGAAAGCTCATCGGCGGACTTTTTCAGTTCGGCGCAAAGCTTGTCGAGAATACCGTCGTTAAGCTCGCTTTTTCGTATCTGGTCGCCGTTTGCTGCGGAAAATACCCATTCGCGCGCAACAATAGGCGAAACGCCCTCAAAGACTTTTACGAGAGTTTTCGCGAGGTCGGCATCGGGCATTGAGCCGAGTGCTTCGGAAAGCTGTTCCTTTGTGCAGACACGGAAGTCAAGGCGCACCGTCTTTGGCGGCAGAGTGTAGCTCATTCCGGGGAGAACGGGGCGCTCGCCCGACATTTCAAGGTCAACACGCTTGATGCTGTCGATAATTTTGCCATCAGCGTTTATAATAATGATGTTCGAGCATCTGCCCATAATTTCTGCGGCAAGAGTGACCTTTACCATATCGCCAAGCTCATTCATAGCTTCAAAATCGAAATATAAAACACGTTCAAGACCGTCCTGACGGATATCAAGCAGCTTGCCGTTGCCGAAATGCTTTCGCAGGAGCATACAGAACATCGGCGGAACTTTCGGGTTCTCGACCGTTTCCTTTGTGATGTGAACACGTGCAGAGTTAGCCGAAGCCGAGAATAACAGCTTCTCTGTTCCGCCCCTCGTGCGCATAGTTATGATTATTTCCTCACGGGAGGGTTGAGCGATCTTGTCAACTCTGCTCCCGATGAGCGGTGAAAGCTCGTTTTTCACGCAGCTTAAAAAAATTCCGTCAAGTGCCATTTATAACCTCACATTTCACGCCGCGCCTTACCGTGCCGCGCTTGTATTCTGCTTTAAAATATATTTTACACGGATTTAGTTTGAGCAATGTACAAATGTTATTGCCTCATCACCCGCTAAATCGCGATCATAGTATTATTGTATCACAAAAAACAAGCCAATGCAAGAATTATCGTTCATCTTTCATAATGTCACCTTACGATTTATAAAATGACCGCTTTCAACATTTGCCGAAAGCGGTCATATTATTTATGCAATTATAACAATTATAACGATCAGACCTGGCTGTTGTGATCGAGGAAGTCCATAACGTCATCAACAGTTGTGAATGCGAGAGCTGTGCAGGTATCAGCGCATCCGTAGTAAATGCAGATCCTGCCTGTGTCAGCATCAACAAGGTTAGCGCATGGGAATGTTACAGCGTCTGTATCACCGATGAGCTCATAGCTTGTCTGTGGGCTGATGAGGTAGGAAGCGCCTCTCTTGAGAACCTTCCAAGGCTCGTCCTTATCGAGGAGAGCAGCGGAGAAGCTGTAAACATAGCCGTTGCAGGAAGTAAGAACGCCGTGGTAGAAAATGAGCCAGCCGCGGTCTGTTTCTATCGGAATAGGACCTGCGCCCATCTTTGTGGATTCCCAGCCCTTAGAAGGTCCCATAACGTGTCTGTGCTCGCCCCAGTAAACGAGGTCAGGGGACTGGCTGATGAACATATCACCGAAAGGTGTATGACCGCTGTCGGAAGGACGGCTCATCATCATGTACTTGCCGTTGATCTTTCTTGGGAACATAACGCCGTTTCTGTTGAAAGGAAGGTAAGCGTTTTCGCCCTGCTTGAATGTTTTGAAATCAGTTGTGGTAGCGATGCCGATAGTTGGCTTCCAGCCGTAAGCATTGCACCATGTTACGATATATCTGTCTTCGCCCTCGAGCTTGCATACACGGGGATCGTAGCCGTACTGCCACTGTGCAACTTCGGGGATATCGCACTCAAAGTGGATCCTTTCCTCGTTGATATCCCAGTGGATACCGTCCTTGGAGAAGCCAACGTGAAGTTCCATATTTCTTTCTCTGTCGTCAACGCGGAAAACGCCTGCGAATTCGTAGTCACCGTTCTTGAAAGGAACAACGGAGCTGTTGAAAATGGAGTTGGAAGGCTCTCTGTAGCCGTTAGCCTTCTTTACCATGATCTGATCTCTCTTGATGATAGGGTTAGCGTCATATCTCCAAACTACATCTCTGCAGTCAGCAGGCTTTTCCTGCCAGGGAATGTTCGGCATAGAAACGCCGTTGATGATTTTTACGTTCATTGGTTTGACCGCCTTTCGTTATTGTTGTTATTGTTTTGACAACCTAAGTCCTATTTATTATACAATATTTAAAAAGAAAAATCAACTGTAATTTTCAGACTTAAAGGTATAAGTCATAAAATGTTTAGAATCGTAAACGTTTTACCTGCCTATAAGTTCCGTGATTTCGATTGGTGAGCTTACGATAGGCTTGCCGTCACTGTCAAGAAGCGGAGTCAGTCCGCCTGAATAACCAGAGAAATGGTAGAAATAGTTCACGCCCGTTTCGGTGTCGACCCATATCTCACAGCCCTCCATTGCACCTTTGGAATAAACTTTGATAAATCTTTTGTCATTGCTCATAGTGTGATCTCCTTTGTCCTTGTTTCCTCCGATGTATCATAAGTGATTTTTACCATACTCAACTCTCCGGATATATTTTTCTGATTTGCTCGTCGGTAAAGCCGTTAGCTCTCATTCTGCTTATAACACTGGCTTTTTCCTCTTCCATACCCTCAGCCTTGGCATTTTTGAGTGCTGACGCTTCATCGTGGAGAGCTTTTTCACGCAGACGGGCTATCTCTCTTATTTTTGTATCCTCGGACATTTCATAGATAACTTTCATTACGATCA
>UQQA01000098.1 GCA_900543105.1 uncultured Ruminococcus sp.
TAATATTATATATATCAACAAAATACTTCTTTATTCCGATAAAATCTATATATAAAAAGGAGATATATACTATGTCCGATTTTTCAAGACGTTTGCCTGTTTATCTGCTGCTCGATGTTTCGGGTTCAATGGCGGGCGACCCTATCGAAGCTGTCCGTCACGGCGTTAAGGCACTCATTTCCGAGCTTCGCAGTGATCCTCAGGCACTCGAAACTGCTTATCTTTCCGTTATAACGTTCAATTCTGCCGCACGTCAGGTCTGCCCTCTGACTGAGCTTATGCTTTTCAGAGAGCCTGTACTTACGGCAGGAGGTCCGACCGCCCTCGGTGCGGCTCTTCGTCTTCTCACCGACTGCATAAGGAATGAAGTTCGCAAATCTACCGAAACGCAGAAAGGCGACTGGAAGCCGCTCGTATTTATCCTCACCGACGGCGTTCCGACCGATGAATGGCGTGAAGCCGCAGCTATGCTGAAAAGCACAAAGCCTGCGAATATCATTGCGTGTGCAGCAGGTTCCTGCGCCGATACCTCCGTTCTCAAAGAGATAACCGACAGCGTTCTGCTGATGAACAACCTCTCCGCAGGCGACCTTGCGCAGTTTTTCGCTTGGGTTTCAAGCTCCGTTAAGCTTTCGAGCAAGAGCCTTGATGCAAAGCCGGGCGCAGGCATTGAACTTCCGCCTCCGCCGCAGGGCTTCGTTATTGTTCCGTAAACGAACGTGGAGGACAAAATGGACGAAAATATCAAAAAGCTTTCCGATAGTGACGTTACCGCGCATACAGCCGCATTGTGGAAATATGCTCCTATCCCCGACTCGCCCGAGCCTTATCCCGAGTACCGTTCTTCCTATAAAAATGATAACGGCACGGAGATAATCGCCGCACGCGTGAGGGGCAAAAAGCACAAGCACGAGGGTACGAACTGCGACGACTGGTACGAATTTGACATGGTGGGAAACTGGACTGTATGCGTTGTTTCGGACGGTGCAGGCTCGAAAAGGCTCTCACGCATCGGTGCGCGAATTTCAAGCGAAGCCGCCTGTGCTTATATAAAGGAACAGCTTTCGGCACTTGACCGTTCGCAGACGGAAAGCTCGCTTGCAATGCCATTCGACAAGGCAGAATTCACCGCCGTATGCACGAAGCTTGCGGAGATAATGCGCTCGGGCTTTGATGCGGCTTATTCCGCAGTTGAGGGCGCGGCTCTTATCCGCTCGGAAGACGAAATTTTCACGTCTGATCTCGGCAGGAAATGTGAAGTGAAAGACTTTTCCGCAACTCTGCTTGCGTCTGCTGTAATTCCGCTTGAAAACGGGGAAACGTTCGTTATATCCGTTGCGGTCGGTGACGGCATGATCGCCGCTGTTAATGCCAACGGCGAATTTTCCTCTGCGCTGAAGCTGCTCGGAAACACCGACAAAGGCGGCTTTTCGGGCGAAACCGAATTCCTCGATGAAACAAAGACAGCTGAAAAGCTTTATTCAAACACGAAAATAATGCGTGGAAAAGTCACTTCCGTGATGATGATGACAGACGGCGTTTCGGACGATCATTACCCGAACTCGCCCGAGCTTCTGCGGCTCTGGCTCGACCTTATGCTCAACGGCATCATTGATTTCCCGACCGAAAGCTACGAACCCGAAAAGGGCGAAGCACCCGAACCCGAGGCTCACCCGTGGGTAAATGACGGCAGTGTTGAAGTTTCGCTCTGCTATACAAAAAACATACTCGCGAAAAACAAGCTTTCCCTCGAAGAATTGTGGGGAAAGCGCTTCGGCAGTCTTATGCACAGATCCTCGCTCGAAGCGTTCGGGAAAAAGCTTGCCGATGATAAAAGCGAACGGCTCAAAGTCTGGCTCGACAACTATTCGCAGAGGGGCTCGTTCGATGACAGGACGCTCGTTATTATAGAACCCAAAATTCCGAAAGGGGTACAGTAAAAAGTGAACAGGATCGGAGAGGCTATTCTTGCAAGCGGCAGGAAGCTCCAGTATGTTATCACCGACAACCCTCCGCGCGGAGGAATGAAATATACATATTTTGCGCCCGATAAGTCTTATGTCGTGCAGTTTTTCAACGACCCGTCAAAGGTCGATGCAAATATGCGCAGGCGTATCGAGGCAATAATAAGCAAATACAACCCGACTATCCCCGAGAGCAGGGGCGGCGCGCTCGGAACGGACGAAAAACGTGCGGCTTACTTTGAAAAGCGTTTCTGCTGGCCGACCGATATCGTTGTTTCGCCCGAATTCGGACTTGTTTCGCCGTCCTATCCGTCTGATTTCTTCTTCGGGGACGGCGCTTCCGATTACCTTGACCTTAAAGGCAAGGACAAGAAAAGCAACTGGTTCACATCGCGAAACCGCCGTTTTCTCAACAAAGCCGAGCTTGGCGATTTCCGTTCGATGCTTCAGATGTCGCTCCTGCTGACGCGCTCGATAAGAAGGCTTCATCAGGCAGGACTTGCACATTCCGACCTCTCAAATAACAATGTCCTCATCGACCCGAGAAGCGGGAACTGCGTTGTTATCGACATCGACTCGCTCGTTGTTCCGGGGATATTTCCGCCCGAAGTTGCGGGAACGCGAGGCTACATTGCCCCCGAAGTCCTTGCAACGATGGAGCTTGACAAGAACGACCCTCGGCGAAAGATACCCGGTTCGGAAACCGACCTTCACGCTCTCGCCGTGCTTATATATGAATACCTCCTGCTCCGCCACCCTCTTATCGGTCCGAAAATATTTTCGACCGAATCGGCTGAAAAGGACGATTTTCTTGCGCTCGGTCCGAAGGCTCTTTTCATCGAAGACCCGAACGACCGCTCGAACCGCCCCGAGAACCTCGATGTTACGATAAGCGACCTCGGAAGTGACCTTGAAGCGCTGTTCCTGCGCGCGTTCGTGGACGGACTTCATGCGCCCGAGCTTCGCCCGACCGCAATGGAGTGGGAAAGGGGTCTTATCAAGGCTTGGGATATGCTCCACCGATGCGAAAATCCCGACTGCGATCACAAATGGTTCATTATGCACGATGTCAATGACCCCGTGTGTCCTTTCTGCGGAACAAGGGTGAAAAGCGACATTTTACAGCTTGATATCTGCGCTCAGCCGAGGGGCAAAAAGGGTCAGTGGCGGAAACATTCAACGCTCATCGCCGAGAACAACACTCCGCTTTTCAAATGGCACACGCGCACCGATGTTTTCCCTGATGAAAAGGCTGATACGGGACTTGAAGCGTATATATGCTCGCACGAAAAGGCTTGGTATCTCATAAACAGCCACGCTGAGGGGCTTATGTCCCCTATGGGAAGTCCCGTTCCCGCAGGAAAGGCGATAAGGCTCGCAAACGGAACAGTGTTCCGAGCCTGCCGTGAGGAAAACGGCTCACTTATAAAGGTTTCAATAATCAAAGGAATGAAATAAAAGATGACATTCAACGGTCTTACTGATAATCAGGCTGAAAGCCACAGAAAACAATACGGCTCGAACCGCATTGCGGAAGAGCATTCAAAAACTGCGGGGAAACGCTTTTCCGAACGCTTCGGGAGAGTACCCTTAAAGGTATATATAATAATCCTGCTTTTGTGCTTATGCTTCGGGATAATTTTCTCGCTCGGCGGAGGTCTGCACGGCATCATTCCGTGCGTGATCTCCGTTGCTGTGAATGCTTTGACGCTTTTTATCATATGCGTATGGGAAAGCGCGCTCCACAGCAGGAATGGAAAAACACGCGCTCTGCACAGCGGAAACAAATGCATGGTCTACCGATGCGGAAACTCCGTTGCCGAGGTGAACTCGGGCGATATCGTCAAGGGGGATTATGTTCTGCTCACGGCAGGGGATATCGTTCCTGCCGAGGGCATCGTTCAGACGGGTGATATCACTATCGGCAAGGACGGCAGGACTGACCTTGTGCGGCGTGATTTGAAAGATGAGCTTGACGAGGATATTTCGGGCGAATACACGCTCGAAAAGGGAACGCTCGTCACCTCGGGTCACGCTGTAATGAAAGTTACGCAGGTTGAGGAAAGCTTTGCTGAACCGCTTGTGATATCCTCAAAGAAATATACATTCTGTATATCAATAAGTGCTGTTCTGACGGCTCTGCTGGTCGTTGCTGCGGCATATCAGGCTGAAAAAAGCGGCTTTGGAATGACTTCGCTCCCGATGAAGACGGCTCTCTTCGCTTCGCTCATTTTTATGGCAGGAGCAGGTCTGAAAGACCCTCTTGGGGAATATCTTTCCGCAGGCAGAACGGAAATTCGCCGAAACGGTGCTGATATGAGAACGCTCACGCCGAAGTGCGATGTTCTTTTCATCGACAGAAGTGGCTTTGTAACGGACGGAACTCCTACGGCGGTAGGCTTTACGGACGGAAGCGGCTCAACAATGACGAGATTTTATGAAGTCCCGTATCCTCTCGGAACTATAGCGGCGAATGCGGCGGCTGAGAACACCTCCGCTCTTGTGAACAAGGGCAGGATAATCAGCGCAGACCCTTACGAAGCCGCAGAAATGACATTTATGGCAGAACGTCTTAAAAGCACGGTCGAGCTTGAAATAAACGCCGAGCTTGTAAAAGGCGATCTTCCTGCGAACGGCTATAAGCGCTTTCTGCGCGGCGACCCGAGCGAGATCATAAGCGGCTGTGAAAGCTTTTTTGACGGAACGGGCAAGGAAAAGGTATTTTCATCTGCGGCGGCTGTAAAGGCACTCGCGGAGGAGCTTATCTTTCAGGGCAACTCCGTCATTGCTTATGCGGCGGAGCTTTGGGACGGCAGAAAGGTTTTCATCGGAATGATAACTATTCGCGAAAAATACCGCGGCAATGCCGAAAACTCATTCAAAAAGCTTTCGGAACACAGCTGCAAGCCGATACTTCTCGTTCCCTACGATGATGCTTCGTTCCCTGACAGGACTGTTGCAAGCGCAGGTGCGGACGATATTATCTCATACAAAAAGCTTATCGAAATGCCCCCGAACGAAGCCGCAAAGGCTCTCAAAAAAGTAAAGATGATCACGGGCAGATGCGACAAGAGCAAGCTTATCGGGCTTGCAAAGGCGGCAGGAAAAACTGTTGGAACAACGGCTGTTGATGTTCACGATGCGCTCGAATGTGAGAACGCCGATGCTGTTTATGCTTCGTCCGAAAGCTGTACGGCGGCAAAGGAAATTGCCGACTGCACCGCGCTTGACGGTGTTGAGTCCATAGCTGTAAGTATGGACTGCGCTGATGAGATAAGAAAAGGCGCTTCGGCTTACGAAGCTTTGAGAGCCGTGATGATAGTATTAATGGCGGCGGCAATGTATTTCGGCGCGAAGATAGACGCGTATGCACTCGGTATCACTGTTATCATCGGTGCGGCGGCTGTAGGCACGTTGCTGACGGGCATTTCGGCGCTCCGATCCGGTCAGATTTGCAAAAGGAACTGCGCTGAAAGCGGTTCAAAGGAGGTACGTTCGTGAAAGCACAGGAGCTTCAGAAAATGCTTGATTCTGCTGAAATGAACGGCGTGATAAAAATTCCCCACGGCGAATATGAGGGCAATTTTATGGTGAGTGTTCCCTGCACTGTTTATGGAAACGGCGCACTTCTTCTCTGCGGCCGAGGAACTGCGCTGACGATAAATGCACCGGATGTTGGGATAAACGATCTGCTTATTGAACACCTCACTCCGAGGATCGGAACGGCGCTTTGCTCGTCCTGCAAGGGGACGGTGCTCAACGATGTGACCGTCAGCGGCAAGGTCATGGGCATTGACGGCGAGGACGGATATTTCGGCATACCAACTGTGATAAACGTCGGTGCTTTTCCTGCCGATACGCTTTGTACCGTGAGAATACACATTGAACTTCCGACCTCCGCACGGCTTTTTTCAAATGCAAGCGGAGTGAACATTCCCGAGCCAGAACTTTCCGCAGGCGAAAACACTGTCCTTATCGAAATTGAACCGATGCGAAGCGGAACGCTTCTTTATGGTGAACTTTCGCTCGAAACGGGTGTCAAGCGCAGGATATATATTTCGGGTGAGGCTGTTCCGAACGCTTGCGGTTTTGAGGACGGCGCGATAATATACGAAGCCGAGCCTGCGCCGACCGAGGACGAGATAGGCGAGCAGGGTGTTATTTATCCCGATGAGGAAGATGACAGCGCCGAAGATGAGCTTCTTGCACCTATGCCTTATGATGATGAAAAAAAGCCGCATGAGCTTCTCATAATCGAGCGCGGAATGATAGTCAAGGCGGATTCACCGACGGCACAGATAGAGCTTCTCTATGACAACAAGGATTTCCCGATGGAAGTCGATGCATTCGCATTTATGGCAAATGACGAGGGAACGGTCACGCAGAATGACAGATTCGTTTTCTTCGGCAACGATCACTCGCTCGGCGGCGGAGTTCAGCTCCTCAATGCGCCCGACAAAAAGGTTTTCCACATCAATTTTGACCTTATCCCTCACGATGTTTCGGAGATAGACATTGCGTATTCGATATACAGCAATCCGCTGAACCTCAATTTCAGTGACCTTTCCAATCCTGCCGTTTCAATAACGCTTGCGAACGGAACGAACTATATCTTTATGCTCCCGAAGCCGCTCGATGTCGGAACGGTCGTTGGTATCGAGCTAATTCGGAGCGAGGACGGATTCCGAATCTCGCCGCTCGGAATGATATATCCGAGGGGACTTGAGGATCTTTGCAGGAATTACGGACTCAATATTTTATAATAATTTCTACACTTTGATTAAAAATCAGTACTAAAGTCGCAGAAAACGCTGTTTATATGCCGAAGCAATAATCAGTGTTTTCTTTTTAAGGAGAAGTATGAACAAAGCAATTTTCTGGGACTTTGACGGAACGCTCGTACATTCCGAGCATCTCTGGAGCGGTTCGCTTTACCGAAGCTTACAGCGGTACACTCCGCACAAGGACATTACGCTCGAAGATATCCGTCCGCCGATGTCGCACGGTTTTTCGTGGGACTTTTATTATGAGGATATGCACGATATCACGGGCGAAAAATGGTGGGATTACACCTTTGAGCATATACAGAGGGTATATAAATCTGTCGGAATTACGGAGAGTGAAGCCAAAATGCTTCTTCCGCTTTTCAGGGAAGTCCTGCTCGAACCCGAAAACTATCATTTGTACGGCGATACGGTTTCAACGCTTGAAATGCTTCGTGAAAAAGGTTACAGGCACTATCTTCTCTCGAACAATTACCCCGAGCTTGATGTTACAATGGATAAGATAGGTTTGTCGCAGTATTTTGACGGAATGATAATTTCCGCGCAGGTAGGCTTTGACAAGCCGCGTCGTGAAATTTTTGAGCTTGCGCTCGAAATGGCAGGAAACCCCGAGAAAAGCTTTATGGTCGGCGACAATCCGCAGAGCGACATAAAGGGCGCGCTCGGCGTTGGTATTCCTGCGATACTTGTACATAATAACGATGCACAGGGGTTCGATTGTGCGGTTTGTGAAAATTTGTCGGATATGATCGGACTTATATGAAAAAACAAGTTTTGTTCTTTTATTCCATTTTCAAATTGATTTCACATTATTCACACATAGATGCTTTAGAATATAAACTGTGATCGGGAGAGAACGATAAAAAGTACCTCCAATAAAACAGATAACGAAAGGCGGCATTTATATGTACGATTCAAATAACTATACTTATTCAAACGGCGGATTCACACCGACAGACCCTGAGCAGAAGCCTCCCAAGAAGTCGGGCGGCGCAGGAAAGATCATCGCAGGCTTGCTCGCAGTAATTCTTGTAGGCGGTGCATCGGGCTACGGCGGAGCATATCTTGCACGTTCAAATGACAACACGAGCATCTCCGCTTCGGCACAGACCGAAGCACCTGCTATCACACAGCAGACAACGGTTTCCTCCGACAGCGGCAATTCAAACAAGGTATCAGCACTCGGTTCAACTTCAAGCTCTTCGGACGATGAAATGACAACAAATGACGTTATCAAAAAGGTAAGGCCCTCCGTTGTTCTTGTTTCCTCCACATTCACCTCCGCAGGCGGTGCAAGCACAGGTACGGGTATCGTATTCAGCGCTGACGGCTATATCGTTACCAATGCGCACGTTATCACGACCGAAGTTAAAACGAGTATGAACAGCAACCAGTTTGATCCGTTCAGCAACTTCTTCGATAATTTCTACAACAATTACAACAACTACAGTTCGTCAAGCCAGACCGAGGTTGTAAAGGCTGATAAAGTCACCGTCACACTGGACGATGAGACCGAGTACGATGCAACTATCGTTGGCTACGATGCTAACACAGACCTTGCAGTCCTCAAGATAGATGCAACGGGACTTACTCCTGCCGAAATAGGCGATTCGACAACGCTTGAAATGGGCGATAAGGCTATTACGCTCGGTTATCCTCTCGGACTTGGACTTTCCGCTTCAAACGGTATCATTTCGGGACTTAACAAGGAAATGAGCGTTGAGGTCGCAGGCGGCACGGCAACAATGACGCTTCTCCAGACCGATGCGGCAGTAAACCCCGGTAACTCGGGCGGTCCGCTCCTTAACAGCGAAGGTCAGGTAGTCGGAATCACTTCCTCGAAGATCGCAAGCTCCGAAGTTGACGGCGTAGGCTTTGCAATTCCTATCACGGATGCGCTTCCTATCCTCAATGAGCTTATGACAACGGGCACAGTTAAGAACACAACACCGAAGATCGGTATAACTGGTACTGAAATTTCGTCCGCAGTAAAGCGTTACTATAATCTCCCCGTAGACAGCGGCGTTCTCGTTGCTTCCGTTGAGCCGGGTTCATGCGCAGAAGCCGCAGGACTTGAAGCAGGCGATGTTATCGTAAAGGCTGACGGCACGGAGATCTCCACAATGGACGAACTTGTAAAGATCAAGAATAAGCACAAGGCAGGAGAAATAATGACCCTTACCCTTGCAAGAAGTGACGGAGATGTTGATATCGAGCTTACGCTTGATGTTGATGAATGATAAACCTTATTGCAATGCGTAATGCATAATGCGTAATGCGTAATTATTTTATTCCGCACATTCACATCGAGAACTGAATTTCTGTAGGGGCGGATTCTATATCCGCCCATTAAATTCACAATTTTTCTGTAAACAGATAATAATGTATGGGACGGGTTTTCCCGTCCCGTGCCGCAAAGTGTTTCATACTAATTCTCGATCAACCTATAGACAAACTCTCGGCTATAATAAGTTCATTCT
>UQQA01000099.1 GCA_900543105.1 uncultured Ruminococcus sp.
TGGTTCTTCAGGACACTTGGCTTTTCACGGGAACGGTAAAGGAAAATATCAGCTACGGCAACCCGACAGCCTCTCTCGACGAGATAGTAAATGCGGCTAAGACCGCTCACGCGCACAGCTTCATAAAGCGACTTGAAAACGGCTATGATACGGAGCTTTCCGAGGACGGCGGCTCACTTTCACAGGGACAGAAACAGCTTCTTTCCATTTCAAGAATAATGCTTGCCGAGCCGTCAATGCTTATCCTTGACGAAGCAACTTCAAGCATCGATACGATGACCGAACAGCGAATCCAGAAAGCATTTGCAAAGCTGATGAAAGGCAGAACGAGCTTTATCATTGCGCACAGACTTTCGACGATCAAGGACGCTGACCTTATCCTCGTAATGAAAGACGGAAACATCATCGAGCAGGGCAAGCATGACGAACTTATCGAAAAGGGCGGCTTCTACAACAAGCTTTATTATTCGCAATTTGAACACTCGAAAGCGTAAATTCAATGCGTATTTTTACAGTACTCAAAGTTCCTTGAGTACTGCGAAGCCAAATAAAGTTTACGTCCACGCTTTTTAAAGGGTGGCAGGGGTCAAGGGGACGGAGTCCCTTGTCGCTTCCGCAGAAGCGAAACTCCCTAAACTAACAGCATAATATCAGCCGCAATAGCGAAATATCTATAGTAAAAAAGGCGCAATTCACACGAAAAAAGGTAAAACGGATATGAGAAATCAATTCCGTAAACCTAAAAAAGTGAATTGCGCCAATTCTGTTTTCCTCCAATAAACTATCCTTGCAGGTAATATATACGAACGAAGTGAGTATATATTACCTGCAACGCTGTATGATACTAAACACCAATAAAACTATAGACAAAAAATCTGCACAAAATCCATATATCAGAGCTTTTGCTTGATTTTTTGTATAGTTTTTAATTGGTGTTTAGTATCACATTCATATCCCATAGCTGTTCATATTGAGTTGAAGCTTATCTATGTTCACTTCGTTCACATAGATAAGCTTCAAGGATAGTTTGTTGTGACATAGGGAATGGCGCAATTCACATTTTTTAAGTTTACAAAGCGGATTTCTCATATCCGTTTTACTTTTTTGATGTGAATTGCGCCTTTTTTTGCTGTTACTGATTTCGCTATTGCGGCAAAACTTTGACTGTTAGTTTAGGGTATTTCGCTTCTGCGGAAGCGACAATGGGACTCCGTCCCCTTGACCCCTGCCACCCTTTAAAAAGCGTGGACGTAAACTTTGATTGGCTTCGCAACGCCCAACAAATGTTAGCTTTGCAATAATTCCGAATTCCGAATTCCGCATTAAATCTTGACGTTTTGCCTATAATATGGTATAATTACATATTGCACAGTGTTACAGTATGACTGCACGATTTTGTGCGGTCATTTCTTATTTTTAGGTTATCAAAATTATCTGAAAGGACAATTTTTTATGCAGACTATAACTAAGATTCTTACCGAAAAGGTTTCCGCTGCTTTTGAAAAGTGCGGTTATGACAAGGCTCTCGGCGCTGTTACGGCTTCCGACCGTCTTGATCTTTGCCAGTTCCAGTGCAACGGTGCTTTTCAGGGCGCGAAGCTTTACAGGAAAGCTCCGTTTATGATAGCTGACGAGGTTGCGGCTGTTCTTGCGCAGGACGCTGCTTTCGCAAAGGCAGAAGTTGTAAAGCCGGGCTTTCTCAATCTCACTCTTTCGGACGAATATATGCTTTCCGTTGTAAAGGATATTGCGGCTGACGAGCATCTCGGCGTTCCGCAGAACGAGAACCCCGACACTATCGTTATCGACTACGGCGGACCTAATGTTGCAAAGCCGCTCCACATCGGACATCTTCGCTCCGCTATCATTGGTGAGAGCTTGAAGCGTCTTGCGCGCGCTACGGGCAACACCGTTTACGGCGACGTTCATCTTGGCGACTGGGGTTTACAGATCGGTCTTGTTATTGCGGAGCTTTCCGAGCGTTACCCCGACTGGAAATGCTTTGACGCGGCTTTCGACCCCGAAAAGGACAGCGTTCCCGAACTGAACCCCGAGCTTCTCTGCGAGGTTTATCCTTTTGCCAGCAAGAAGAGCAAGGAGGACGAAGCTTTCAAGGACAAGGCTCACACGGCGACATTTGAGCTTCAGAACGGCCGTCCGGGTTACATTGCGCTCTGGAAAGAAATTCTCCGTGTTTCGATTGCCGACCTCAAATCGAACTACTCAAAGCTTGACGTTGATTTCGACTACTGGTACGGCGAGAGCGATGCTGACAAGTACATTCCCGAGCTTATGAAAATTCTTGAAGAAAAGCACCTTTCCTACGAGAGTAACGGTGCGCTCGTTGTTGACGTTGCCGAGGATTCGGACAAAGCGCCGATGCCTCCCGTTATCGTTCGCAAGTCGGACAACTCGAGCATTTATGCCACGACCGACCTTGCGACTATCATTCAGCGTGAGCGTGATTTCCACCCGACAAAGATCTGGTACGTTGTTGACAAGCGACAGGAACTTCACTTCACGCAGGTTTTCCGCTGTGCGAAGAAGGCTCAGCTCGTTCCCGACACTACTGCGCTCGAATTTCTCGGCTTCGGCACGATGAACGGCAGTGACGGCAAGCCTTACAAGACCCGTGACGGTGGTGTTATGCGCCTTTCCGACCTTATCGAAACAGTTACGAATGCTTCGCTCGAACGTCTTTCCGAGTCAAGCTTTGTTACGGAGGAAAACCGTGACGATTATGCGCGCAAGCTTGGTATGGCGGCTGTAAAATTCGGCGATCTTATCAATCACCGCTCAAAGGATTATATTTTCGATCTGGACAAGTTTATGTCCGCAGAGGGCAAGACGGGAATTTACCTGCTTTATACGGTTTCGAGGATCAACTCCATTCTCAAAAAAGCAGGTGATGCAAAGGCTGAACTGAACGGCATTTACACCGATGCGGAGCGTGAGCTTATGCTGAAAATTGTGATGTCGGGCAATGCTTTCACGCTTGCGATGGACGAAAAAGCGCCGAGCTACGTTTGTGAAAACGCATATCAGCTTGCGGTTTCGTTCTCACGTTTCTACCATGAGAACAACATTATGAACGAGCAGGACGAGGCAAAGAAGTCAAGCTGGCTTGCGCTTGCAAAGCTCACCCGTGAGGTAATTATCAAGCACCTCGGAATTCTTGGTATTGAAACGGTTGAAAATATGTAAATCAATTCGTAATGCGTAATTGTTAGTTTGGAATTCGGATTTTTTAATTTGGAAATCCATAAATATGAGAAATACCGTAGGGGCGGATTCTATATCCGCCCGATTTCATATAAACATTTTGTTATTTGAAACTATTGCGTGATATAATAATTGTGAATTCCTATGCATATTCGGTAAATTTGTAACAATTCCGAATTTATTTATATTCACTCTATGAAATTCCGCATTTTATATAAATATGCGGAGCATAAATAATTCCGAATTCCGCATTTCGAATTCCGAATTAATTTTAGAAAGGATCAAGGAAATGAAGCTTCTTGCCATTGACGGAAACAGCATTATGAACCGTGCTTTTTACGGCATAAAAATGCTCTCGAACAAAAACGGCGTTTACACCAACGCTCTGACGGGATTTATGAACATCTATCTCAAAATCTGCGCCGAGCAGAAGCCCGACGGCGTTGCCTGCGCTTTTGACCTGCGCGCGCCGACTTTCCGACACAAGGCTGACAGCAGTTACAAGGCGAACCGTCACGGTATGCCCGATGAGCTTGCACAGCAGATGCCGATGATAAAGCGACTGCTCAAAGGCTTGGGTGTTCACGTTCTTGAAACGGAGGGCTTTGAGGCGGACGATATTCTCGGAACGCTTTCGGCGGCTTGCGCTCAGAATGGTGACGAATGTGTTATCCTCACGGGTGACCGCGACTCGCTCCAGCTTATCAATGACAAGGTAACTGTTCTTCTTCACGGCACAAAGGAAACGACTGTCTTTACGCCCGAAAAATTTCACGAGGTCTACGGACTTGAACCTAAACAGCTCATCGACCTGAAAGGACTTATGGGCGACAGCTCGGACAACATCAGCGGCGTTAAGGGCATTGGCGAAAAGACCGCACTCACGCTTATCGGCGAGTACGGTTCGGTCGAAAACTTATACGAAAAGCTTGAAAATAATGAGGTCAAGGCGACAAATTCCGTTCTCACGAAGCTTTCAAACGGCAAGGAAGATGCTTTCCACAGCAAGTGGCTTGCGACTATCGTTTTCGATGCGCCCGTTGACAAAGACCCGAAGAGTTATCTCACGGGAAAAGTTGATGGAAATGACGTTTCGGAGCTTCTGACCGAGCTTGAAATGTACAAACTGCTGGAAAAGCTTGGCATAAAGCCGTCTGCAAACGTTCCGAAGATCGAAAAGCACGAAGAAGTCAAAAAGCGTGAATTTTCGTCTGCCGATCTTGCCGGAATTGACTTTGACAAGGCAGAAAATGCGGCTTTTATCCTTGAAGAAAGCGGTTTGCTTCGCATTGAGTGCGGTGGAAAGCTTTGCAGTACCGATACTAAGGAAGATCAGCTGAAATTCTTCGCTTCGGACTGCAAAAAGTATGGTTTTCAGGTAAAAAATGCGTTCAGGCTTTGCTTTGCGAACGATACGGAGCTGAAAAACCTTGACGCAGATGCGGACATTCTCGGATATCTTCTGAACGCTTCGTCTGCGGAATACACTATTGAAAAAATGTGCGCCGAATATGGTGTTCCCTACTATTCGGAGCTTGGCGAAAATGCGGATATAGCTTCGCTTTCCGCGCTTTGCGATGCACTGAAAAAAGAGGTTGCGGCGGCAGGAATGGAGAAGCTTTTCACCGATATCGAACAGCCTTTGACGGAGGTTCTGGCTTCGATGGAATACTGCGGGGTAAAGGTCGATGCCGAGGGTGTAAAGGAGTTCGGCAAGCGGCTTGAAAACGACATTCGCGACTGCGAACAGAAGATTTATTTTATGGCAGGTCACGAGTTCAACATAAGCTCGCCTAAACAGCTTGGAACGGTGCTTTTTGAGGAGCTTGGCTTGCCGCACAAGAAAAAGACCAAGACGGGTTACTCCACAAATGCAGAGATACTTGAAGAGCTTGCTGACAAGCACGAGATCGTCAGCGAAATTTTACAGTACAGAAAGCTTACAAAGCTGTCCTCGACCTATGTTGACGGACTTTTAAAGGAGGTTCGTGAGGACGGCAGAGTTCATTCGAGCTTCAAGCAGACCGAAACACGCACGGGCAGAATTTCCTCGACCGAACCGAATATGCAGAACATTCCCGTTCGCACGGAGCTTGGCAGGAGCATGAGAAAATTCTTTGTTGCCAAGGACGGTTACACGCTTCTTGATGCGGACTACAGCCAGATCGAGCTTCGCATACTGGCGGCGATGAGCGGTGACGAGAATATGCGGAACAACTTTTTGAGCGGCAAGGACGTTCACACTGCTACGGCGGCAAAGGTTTTCGGACTTCCCGAAGAGATGATAACACCCGAGATGCGCCGTTCGGCAAAGGCTGTAAACTTCGGCATTGTTTACGGCATCGGTGCGTTCTCGCTTTCCAAGGATATTGACGTAAGCGTTGCGGAGGCTGACCGTTACATCAAGAATTATTTTGCAACTTACCCGAACATCAAAGCATTTATGGATAATGCTGTTGAGAGCGCGGTAAAGACGGGTTATGCTGTGACGGCGTTCGGACGGCGCAGATACATTCCCGAGCTGAAAAACAGCAACAAGAACATTCAGGCTTTCGGCAAGCGTGCGGCGATGAACGCGCCGATCCAAGGCACGGCGGCTGACGTTATAAAGATCGCAATGGTGCGCGTTTACAGGCGTTTAAAGGAAGAAAAGCTTGACGCACGTTTGATATTGCAGGTACACGATGAGCTTATCATTGAGGTATCGGAAAAAGACAAAGATGCGGCTGCGAAAATCCTCAGTGAGGAAATGCTCGGTGCGGTGAATTTCTCCGTTCCGATGCAGGCAGATGTCAACTGCGGAAAGACCTGGTACGATGCTAAGGGTTAATTCGGAATTCGGAATTCGGAATTCGGAATTCGGAATTATTTGTATTCCGTTAGTTCATTATAATACTAAACACCAATAAAATACAGGAAAAAATCTGCGCCGAAATCCTATATATGCGAGATTGTCGGCTTGATTTTTTCCAAATTTTAAATGGTGTTTAGTATAATAATCGCAGGAAACGGATTTTCCGTCCCGAATTGTGTTTGTGATTTTTGACATACAATTTTTTCAAATATAAAAACCCTGTTTTCAAAGGATAGATCAAATCCTTTGAAAACAGGGTTTTCTTTTTAAGTAAAACTCCTTGCGGCGCAGATTTTTTCCTGTATTTTATTGGTGTTTAGTATTAGCGACAAATATGCGAAATATAAATAATTCCGCATTACGCATTACGAATTACGCATTAAAACTCAATGCCCTGCTCTTCCGCAGCCTTTGCGGCTTTCATCATGATAGCACATTCAAGACGCTTCTTTTCGATCTCGCAGGAGATCTTGTGCGCCTGATGAATGTCGCCGTTGTAAATGAAGTTGTTTGCGTTACAGCCGCCGCTGCAATAGAATCTTGCCCAGCACTTTTTGCAGTCTTCCTTGGAGTAGATATGCGCACCTGCAAATTCCTTTTTCAGCTCTTCGTTGAAAGTTCCCTCGTTGATATTGCCCATTTTCATATCCTCAACGCCGACGAACTGGTGGCAGGGGTAGATGTCGCCCTCGGGAGTGACAGCCACATACTCGTTGCCGCTGCTGCAGCCTCTTAAACGCTTGATAGCGCAAGGTCCCTGGTCGAGGTCGAGCATAAAGTGGAAGAAGTTGAAGTGCTTGCCCTGCTTGTCGTTGATAAGAAGCATCTGCGCGAGCTTTTCATACTCTGAGAAAACTCTTGGGAGATCGCTCTGCGTGATAGAATAAGGCTCTTTCGGGTCGCTTACGCACGGCTCAACGGAGATCTGATCGAAGCCCTCGTTGAAAAGGCTGTAAACGTCGTTCGAGAAGTCAAGATTATACTTTGTGAAAGTTCCGCGAACGTAGTAGTTCCGGTGATTTCTCTTTTCAACAAGCTCCTTGTACTTCGGCATAAAGCGGTCATAGCTGCCCGTGCCGTCGATGCGCTTTCTCATACGGTCATTGACTTCCTTTCGTCCGTCAACGGAGAGAACAACATTGCTCATTTCCTTGTTGATAAAGTCGATCTTGTCCGCATCGAGGAGCATACCGTTTGTTGTAACGGTGAAGCGGAAGTTCTTGTTGTATTCCTTTTCCTTGGAGCGGCCGTATTCAACGAGCTGCTTTACAACGTTCCAGTTCATGAGCGGTTCGCCGCCGAAGAAGTCAACTTCAAGGTTCTCTCTGCCGACCGACTTTTCAAGCAGGAAGTCGAGCGCCTTTTTGCCCGTTTCAAGATCCATGTGCATTCTGCAGCCTGTGCCGTAGTCGCCCTGCGAAGCAAAGCAGTATTCGCAGCGGAGGTTGCAGTCCTGTTCAACGAGCAGACACATTGCCTTTATCGGAGCGGGAACGGAATATTTAGCGAATTTCTCGTATGTATCCTCGGAGAAAAGCACTTCGTTCCTGTAAAGCTCAACGACCTCCTGATAGCAGGACTCGATATCCTCGGGTGAGTAGAAGCGCGAGAGCTTTTCCTTGACTCTTTCGGGACACTTATCCTCGAAAGGAGGCTCAACATTATCGAGCATATCGTAAGTAAGCTCGTCCACGAGGTGAACGCCGCCGCTGTTTACGTCGAGAACTATATTATATCCGTTAAGCTTGTATTTATGAATCATAAGATCTTACCTTTCAACAAAACAGTGGGAAGTTTTTATAAAAAATAAAACCCGGCAGACAGCCGGATTTATGCGAGGACGGCAAAGTTAAGCCGCCCCGCAGCAATTCAGCCGATCACCGGATCACTTTTCGCACTTCTGGTTAGCAACTGTGCAAGAAGTCTTGCAGGCAGACTGACAGGAAGCCTGGCACTTGCCGCAGCCGCCCTTTTCTGCTGTTTTCTTAAGGTTAGCCGCATTGATGGTCTTGATGTGCTTCATAACAAAATCCTCCACTAAATAATTATTTACTACATTATAACACATATCTTTTCAAATTTCAATAGGCAGTTTAACGAAATTTTTTCTTGGAATTTACTCCGAGCATACCTCCTGCCGCCGAACAGGCTGCTATCGTAAGTATCTTCGACACAAAACCGCCTGCGGAAAAGCTCCCCGCGAAGATTATACCGAGCAGAAATATCACCGCAAAGGCTATGCCGCCGCAGCAAAGTCCCGAGAGCAGTCCCCTCCTGCCGCGCTGCTTCGCCGCTGTGAATGCCGCCGCAAAACAGCCTGCCGCAAGCGATATCTGCGCCATAACGGACATTATCCCGTCCGAAATATCGACCTTTACTGCAATTTCACCAAAAACGAAAAGGCAGACCGAAAGCACACCGATGCCCGAAAGCACCGCCGTCACGACCGTTCGTATAACTTCGTCCCTGTGTTTCTGCTCCGCACTTTTCCGCATAAGAATGACCTCCGCCCTGCGCATTATTTATAAAATATATGCGCCAAGCGGAGATCGTATTCATAATTATTCAGCCTTATCGGACTTTTCAGCCTTTTCAGCTTCCTTGTCCTTCTTTTCCTTCTTAGGCTTGAAGGATTCCTTGACAGTTTCTTCGGAAGCATCGTGAACAGTGTTGTTCTCGGAAATTGCCCAGAGCTTTACACGGATCTTGCTGCGGTCGCCGCCCGTTTCGATAACGCAGGTGTCCTCGGTCTTGCGGACGATGATGCCGACGATGCCGCCGATAGTCGTAACTTCGTCACCGATCTGAAGATTGTCACGGAGCTGCTTTGCTTCCTTTTCCTTTTTCTTCTGAGGTCTGATAAGGAAGAAGTAGAAAACGATGATGAGAAGACCGAACGAGAAAAGCATCGAGATAGTGCTTGCCTTTGTGTCCATACCTGCTGCCGTTGTTGCTGCGGTTTCTGTCGCAAAAGCAATAAGTGAATTTGTAAACATAAGTCTTTAAACCTCCAAAATTGATAAGGGGACATCATTTCGTCCCTGAATTATCGATATAAATTCAATATTTACCATTATAGCATTTTTTAAACCCGATTGCAAGCATTTTA
>UQQA01000100.1 GCA_900543105.1 uncultured Ruminococcus sp.
AAGAATAGTCGCGAGAACAGCGATAACAACAGCCATTGCAACGATGACGATAACAATGCCAACACTGATTCCGCTCTGATGTGCGGAGGTTTCAGCTGTTTCGGCAGCTTCGGTCTGCTCCGTTTCGGCAGAAGTTTCTTCGGTAACAGCTGCTTCGGTTTCCGATGGATCCTCAGTTTCGGCGGCTTCTGTCACTTCGGCAGGCTCTGGAGCTTCAACGGGATATTCGCCGTCAAGATCGCCTGCAACTTTGAGGTTGTTGTATTCCCAAGCTGTGTAGCTTTCTGCACTGTCGGGGTAAACGTGAACAGTTCCGCCGACATTCATAAATGCGCTCGAAGCGTTTACGGACGGCGCATTTTCGGCGTAAACATAAATATCGGTGAGGTTATTGCAGTCTGCAAAAGCACCGTCACCGACCGATGTTACGGAAGGTCCGATGATAATTTCGGAAAAGCCGCATTTGCCGAAAGCGTTTGCGGGAATTTCCGTTACCTCGGGCGAAACTGTGAAGCTTTCAAAGCTTTTGCAGTCCTTGAAAGCACCCTCGCCGAACGAAGTTATACCAACCGAATTGGGCATTTCCGCAAGTGCTTCGCAGGCTTCAAAAGCATGGCTGCCGACCTTTGCAACGGTGTTCGGCATTGAAATTTTTTCAAGCTTTCGGTTGCTGTTGAAAGCGCTGTCGCCGATCTCAACTGTATTCTTCGGCAGGCTGATAAAGCGGAGCTGATTACGATAGGGGAGTGCGTTATCGGGAATGATGCCGTCCTCTGTGTCGGTCTTTGCAAGCTCGACATATTCAAGGTTCGGGATAGCGTTGAGCGCACTCCAGTCCGAAGCGTCGAGCGTTCCGCTCATAACGCATATTTTCGTGATGAAGTTGTAGTCCGTGCCGTTTGCGGCTTCGCTGACAGCATCGGCGAGCTTTCCCGTTTCAAACGTTTCGACCGTGACGGATTTGCCTTCAGCTTCTTCGGCGTAGGCTCTGAGCGATGATTCGATAGGCATTATAATGATCCCTGCCGCAAGTGCGACTGCAAGCATCACCATAATAATTTTAAAGGCAAGACCTCTGTTTTTCTTCTGCGGAGTGGGAGTGTAGGTTTTGCTGCCGCTTTTTTTGCTTTTTGCCATAGTGATACATTCCTTTCGGTTTATTTATTGCTTTTCACGGAAAAATGTCCTGCGATCTGTATTTTATCCGGCGTAAAAAGAAAAACGTCCGTTGTGAGCGGATCTGGTGAGCGTTTGTACTCGCGGACGATCTCTTTTCCGAGCTTTTCGAGGATATTGTTCGTTATATTTTCAAGTATGAGAATGCTTTCGCAGGACGGTGCAACAACGAGAAATTTTGCGCCCATATAATTGTAGACGACCTGACGGAAATCATTGCAGAGAATGAACGAAACTCCGAGATGCTTGCACGGCAGCTCAAATTCCATAGCATTCACACCCTCGGCAATGCTCGTTTTCTTGACCTTGGTTTTGGCGAGAAGCCTGCACATATTTCTGTCTGCAACGGAGAAAACGACCTCGCGCGGCATTCCCCAGCGTTTGAGTACAGCCTCGTCAAGAGGGCGAAGCTCCGTATCATCGGCGGTGCAGACAATGACCTTGCAAAGTCCTCCTGCGAATTCAGCGCTTATCATTCCGGGGCGAATGTCCTTTTCGCGCATTATCGCGAGCCGCAGGAACTCCTGACCGTTCGTGAACGAAACCATTCGTATCTCCATATCTATTTCCTGCTCAAGCTTTTCCATAAGCGAATCGAGAAGCTCGGGCGAAGGTGCGTTTTCATATTCCGAACGAGCCTTAGAGGTGTCAACGGAAAAGTCGGAAACTCCGTTCGTCAGCCGATATCGGCCGCCGTTCTTTTCGGAAACGGTAAGACTGTGCTTTTTCAGCAGATTTTTAAATTCCGAACCGAATTTATCCTTTTTCAGAACGTCATTCAGCTTTTCCATAAGTCCGTTCAAACGCAGCACCTTCTTTCAATCAAAATCAACTATTATTATAGCATAAAAATTTCCGCTTGTACAGAAGAATTTTGCGGTTTTGCGGAAAATTTCATCTGAGGATCCCCGTTTCGTGCAAACGCTTGCGGATATCGTTTGCAGACCTGCCGTGACGTGCGCTTATCTGCGTCAGCGAAAGACCTTTTTCGACTTCATTACGCAGACGTTCCGTTTCATCGACCGTCCAGCCGCCCTTGACTTCGGACGGTGAGCCGCTTTTTTCGGCTTCACCTGAAAATCCTTTTATAACGGCGAGAAAATCTTCGCCGTAGCTTTCGCATTTCTTGCGTCCGACACCCGAAACGCCGAGAAACTCCTCTGGGGTCGAGGGCATTCTGCGGCACATATCACGAAGCGTTGCATCGGTGAAAACGAGGTAGGCAGGGATATGCGCTTTTTCGGCAATATCCATTCGCCTCGATTTGAGCTTTGCGAGAAGCTCCGCATTGACGGGAAATTCCGCAGGCTTTTCCTTTGCCGTGATGCGGTGAACTTCTTTTGGCAGCTTCATTTCAAAACGCTGTCCTGACCTTATCGCAGCCGCCGCGAGGTCTGTCGGAACAACAACGGGATAGTCACCGCCGTGCACATTAAGATACCCTTTCTCGATGAGATTGTCAATGATGAGCCTTATCCTGTGCGTAGGCACATCAGCCATTATGCCGTAGGTCGAAAGTGTGTTATAACCGTTTTGTCTGAGCTTCTCTGCCTTTGAGCCGCGGAGAATATCCGTTATCGCAGCCTTGCCGAGATAGCGCCCGTTGTGGTTGCATACGCGGTAAACGCAGCTGATTATTTTCTGTGCTTCGGTGGTGATATCGACCGTTTCAAAGCTTGTGCAGCAGTTGGAGCAGTGACCGCAGAAAACGGGTGGCTTTTCGCCGAAATACTTGAGTATGCTCGCACGAAGACAATCGGTGGTCGTTGCATAAAAAGTCATCTGTTTAAGTCGTTCATAATCACGGGCGCGAAGCTCGGCTTTTTCACGCTCTGTGAGTTCTTCATTGCCGTCATTGGAATTTTCTATGAGAAAACGCGCGAGCGCAACGTCCTGACCGCTGTAGAGAAGTATGCAGCTTGCAGGCTCGCCGTCACGTCCCGCTCTGCCTGCCTCCTGATAGTAGCTTTCGATATTTTTCGGCATATTATAATGTATGATGAGAGAAACGTTCGATTTGTCGATGCCCATTCCGAAAGCATTCGTTGCAACCATTATGCCGCATTTGTCGTAGAGGAAAGCGTCCTGATTTCGGCGGCGTTCATCGTCCGAAAGTCCTGCGTGGTAACGGGTCGCGGAGTAGCCTTTTTCACACAAAGCATCGCAGACGGTTTCAACGTTTTTTCTTGTTGCGCAGTAGACGATAGTGCTTTTCCCACGGTTCTCGTCAACGATCTTCATAAGTTCGTTAAGGCGTTCGGCAGGTCTGCGCACCTCGAAGTAGAGGTTCTGTCGGTCGAAGCCCGTTGTAATCGTGAAAGGGGAGCGCAGTCCGAGCAGTGCGGAGATGTCCTCCTTAACGTGTTCGGTCGCTGTTGCTGTGAAAGCTGTCACGATAGGGCGGCGTGAAAGCTTTCCGATGAACTCGGGAATTTTAAGATAGCTTGGGCGGAAATCCTGACCCCATTGCGAAACGCAGTGCGATTCATCGACCGTTACCATTGAGATATTGCTGTTCTCGGAAAAGGCAAGAAAGCTGTCGGTGACGAGCCGCTCGGGGGCAACGTAGATAAGCTTGTATTCGCCGTTTTCGGCACGGCGGATGACCTCACGGTACTGCGAAGAGTTGAGCGAGCTGTTTATGTAAGCCGCACGAATGCCCGACTGGACAAGGCTCTCGACCTGATCCTTCATCAGCGAGATGAGCGGCGAAATGACTATCGTTATCCCGTCAAGGAGCATCGCAGGAACTTGGTAGCAGACGGATTTTCCTGCGCCCGTCGGCATTATCGCAAGAACGTCCTTTCCTGCGAGAATATTATCGATTATCTCGGACTGACCGCTTCGGAAGTCATCATGTCCGAAATACTGTTTTAAAACTTCAAATTTGTTCATTTATGCTTTCTTGTCCTTTAGCTTGCATTTGTATCCGCCGAGCCGTTCTCTGAGCGGACAGACTTCGCATTTCGGGTTTCTTGCGCAGCAGTATTCACGCCCGAAAAGAACTATCCTGTGGCAGAAATCGGAGCTTTTTTCGGGAGGAAGAAGCCTGCGCAGATCGTCCTCGACCTTTTGCGGCTCGGTGTTCGCGGTAAGTCCGAGCCTGCCGCAGATCCGTATAAAATGTGTGTCCGTCACGACCGCCGGCTTGTGGAAAACATCACCTACGATGAGGTTAGCGGTCTTTCTTCCGACACCGGGCAGCTTTATAAGCTCCTCCACCGTATCGGGGAGAACGCCGTTAAGGTCATAAAACAATGTGTGCGTCATTTCGGCGATGCTCTGCGCTTTCGTCTTGTAAAGTCCGCATGGGCGAACTATCTCGGCAATGTCCTCCCATTTCGCATCGGCAAAGCTTTTCAGGGTGGGGAACTTCGCAAAAAGCTCCTTTGTGACGATGTTTACCCTTGCGTCCGTGCATTGTGCCGAAAGTCGGGTCGCTATCAGAAGCTCATAAGGTTTTTCATAAACGAGCGAGCATATCGCATCGGGGTAAAGCTTTTCAAGCTCCTCAACGGCAGCCGCCGCTCTTTCTTTCTTGGTCATAATTTATCCTTTCGGTTTTTACTTTGCTGTGCCGTGCGGCGGTATTCTCCGGGGGTCAACCCCGTTTGCTTTTTGAATACCCGACAGAAGTAGTTTCCGTCGCCGAAGCCGCTTTGCTGCGCGGTTTCTTCAATGGAAAGCTCACCCTCTTCAAGCAGAGTGAACGCTCGCCGCAGTCGGAGCGAAAGTATGTATTCCTGCGGTGTCTGGTGATATGTTTCGGTGAAGATCCGCACGAAGTGCCGCGAAGAATAGTGCGTTACCTCGGCTATCGAATCAAGCGTGAGCTTTTCGGTGAAGTTTCGCTCGATGAATTCAGCCGCGGCTGTGATGTTCTCAGCGCTTCGGTTCTTGCCCGACTCCTTTGAGGCGTAGAGCCGCGAAAGCATCACCGTAAGCATCATAAAATAGGAGCGTATCAGCGTTTCCCGCCCGTCCGAATCGGTGCTGTACTCGGTCTGAAGCATTTTCAGTATCTCGCATACACGTATAAATTCCTCGGGCGGCAGCGTCAGCTTCGTCTGAAGTCCGTTTTTTCCGTAAAAAAGCGAGCGAAAGCTCGGTGAATCGCAAATATCCGAATGTCCGCCGAAAAAATCCTCCTGACTGAACATTATATTGCATATCCGAAATCCGACGGCATCGGAAAAGCCGTGCGACATATTTTTTCCTATGGTAAAAACATCGCCTTTTCTTATAGGGAAGCACTCATCATCGACAATATGCGATGCGCTCCCTCCTATGACTATCGCAAGCTCGATGAAGTCGGCGTGGCTGTGGATAGGAAAGGTGTTTTCGTGATTATCCTGCAGAATATGGAACGGAAAACCGCTGTCTCCCGTGAATTCTTTAAGGTGAAATACTTTCATTTTGTAATTTTCCTGCTTTTTGTAGAATCATACAATGTAATCGGTTTATCGGTTGTTTTTTGTAACTTCTTACAATGTAATCGGTTTAGATTTTACAACATTTTGTTTATGTCATTATTGTGCTAAAAAATGTCGCTATTTTTATGGTAAAGGTGATAAAACTGTGATATAATTTGTTTACATTGTAGCATATTTTTACAAAATAATCAAGGCTTTGTGTGTACTTTTTGTATTGTATAGGTGCTTTGATTGTTAAAACTTTGGAGGTGCAGAAAAATGGCAGATGCTGTTAGATCAGCAGCTGATATCGGTTCAAACAGGAGGGTGGTCGAACGAACACCGCGTGAAAAGCTCTGCGATGTGCTTTTCTGGTTCGTGCGCGCGTCTGTGGTGATAAATATCATCGTTCTCTTCTTCCCGAATTTCAACGCTGCGAGAGTAACAGATCAGATCAATAAGAATATGTCGCTTTTCACCTGCGGCGTTTCTTATAAGACACTTATCACGAACTTCGGCCGTGCATTCGCAAGAGGCTGGGTCCCCGAGGCAGCGTTCAAACTGCTCAACGCCAGCAGCCTTATCATCATCGCAGCAGTTGTGATAATGATAATCGGTACTTGTATGTCGCTCGGAAACAATAAAATGAAGAAAACAAGCACACTTTTCACCATAGGCGGTTCTGTTGTTGAGATCTGTGCGCTCATCGGAATTTACCGTTCCTATGATATGCTTCTCGGTTCGGAAAAGATCGAAAAGGTAAACCCTGTTTTTCCTGCGGTCTTCTGGCTTTATGCCGTTCTTGCAGGCGTAGCGCTTCTGGTATCGGCGGCTGAACTTGTTCTTGTACCCACAACAAAGGGCGAAAAGGCAGAAATGGCTGCCAAGTACAGACTTTTCCTTATGATGCTCCCGATACTCGTTCTCGCATTCGTATTCTGCTATCTGCCGCTCTTCGGCTGGAGATATGCATTCTTCGATTATAAGTCGGGCGAAACGCTCTCTTGGGACAAGTTCGTCGGCTTAAAGTGGTTCAAGTCACTTTTCAATACGGCAGCAACGAGAAAAGACGTTGTCCGAGTTGTAAAGAACACACTCGCAATGAGCGGTCTCGGAATAGCAACGAGCTGGGTACCGATGGTTTTCGCTATCTTCCTCTCCGAGATCAAGAACACCGCTTTCAGAAGAGTGGTACAGACATTCACAACTATCCCGAACTTCATCAGCTGGGTACTTGTTTACGCTATTGCGCTTGCGATATTCTCAACTGACGGCTTTATCAACACATTCCTCACATCGATCGGTCACCCGACAATGACAAACTACCTCCTTAGCGATTCGCATATGTGGCTCAAGATGCTCGCATGGGGACTTTGGAAGGGACTTGGCTGGAGCGCTATCATCTACATCGCTTCGATCTCGGGCATCGACCAGCAGCTTTACGAAGCAGCTACCGTTGACGGCGCAGGACGTTTCGCAAAGATGTGGTATATCACGATCCCTGAGCTTATCCCTACATATATGGTACTTCTCCTTATGTCCATTGCGAATATCCTTTCAAACGGTATGGAACAGTACCTCGTATTCTCCAATTCTATCAATAAGAACAGTATCGAAGTTCTCGACCTCTATGTCTATAACCTCGGTATCACAAGCGGACTTATCCCGATCTCGACCGTTATCGGTATGGTCAAGTCCATTATCAGCGTAATTCTTCTTTTTGCCGCTAACAGCGTATCTAAGCTTATCCGCGGCGAGAGCATTGTATAAGGAGGCGGTTTGAAATGACTCACGATGAAAAGTTATCAAAAAGAGCCGAAGAAAAATATTTCAAGGAGCATACAACGAAGATCAAGCTGACTCCGGGAGATATCGTGTTCAATATCCTGAACTACCTGTTCTTCATTCTGTTCACATTAAGCTGTATTTTCCCGTTCTACTATATCTTCATCAACACTATCTCGAACAATGAGCTTGTTAAAAAGGGCGTTATCACGTTCTTCCCACAGCAGGTCACAATTCAGAACTATATTATGATGGCGAACGTAAACGACCTCTGGAATTCATTCGTTGTAACAATTTTCAGAACGCTCATCGGTACGGTCCTTATGGTTTTCGCCTCCGCACTCGCAGGCTACCTTATGACAAAGCAGGAGATGTGGCACAGAAAGTTCTGGTACAGATTCCTCGTTATCACAATGTACTTCAACGCAGGACTTATCCCTACATACCTCAACCTTTCGATGCTCGGTCTTACAAATACGTTCCTCGTTTATATCATTCCTGCTATCGTTTCGCCTTATAACATCATTCTCGTAAAGACCTACGTTGAATCCATTCCGGGCGAAATCGAGGAAAGTGCGTTCATCGACGGCGCAGGCTACTGGACGATATTCTATAAGATCATCTGGCCGCTTTCAAAGCCTATCCTCGCAACTATCGCAATTTTCGGCGCAGTAGGACATTGGAACTCCTTCCAGGATTCACTTATCTACAACTCCAACTCGCCTGAACTTTATACCGTTCAGCACAGACTTTATGTCTACCTGAACCAGTCATCAAACCTCAGCGCAATGGTAAACGGCGCAACTTCAAGCTCCGATACGGCGGCGCTCTCGGGTGCGATGAATACGAAGATAATTCAGTACACCATCTCAATGATAACAATTATCCCAATTATGCTCGTATATCCGTTCATGCAAAGATATTTTGAATCGGGTATCATGCTCGGAGCAGTTAAGGGTTAAAAAACAACAAAAACGGGGGTTCATATAGGGAAAGTTTCCCTTTTGATCCCCGTTTTATATTTCGGAGGTTTCGATGAAATTTTTCAGCGTAGAAAGTCCGCTTTATAAGTTTATGCAAAGCCTGTGGGATATCCTGAAGCTGAACTTTATGTGGATAATTTTCTGCATACCGATAGTCACGATAGGCGGAAGTACAATAGCCGCTTTCAGCGTCCTGCTGCGAATGTCCGAAGATCAGGAGGGCAACGTCATAAAGGACTTCTGGAAAGCATTCAAGGAAAACTGGAAGCAGGGGATACTTATCGGACTTCTGCCGCCGATATGCTTTGAAGCAGTCTTTCTTGATTTTCAGCTTTATAAAGCAGTGGAAAACGGAGGACTCGGAATATTGATAGTCGGCTGTTTTTCGGCATATATCTTCATTTTCTGCCTTATCTATGTTTTTCCCCTGCTCGCAAGATACGATAATACCGTAATAAATTCGATAAAGAATTCGTTCAGGATAGGAATGAAGTTCTTCGGAAGAACATTTCTGCTCCTTGCGATAATAGCAGTGGAAGTGCTGATAATTTTCTGGAATCCGACAACAAAATTTGTCGGCGCATTGATAGGACCTGCCTGCATAATGTATACAATAAGCGGAGTGGCAATGCATATTTTCAGAAAGATCGAAGAAGACCCGGCATCACTTAGGAAATAATTCGGAATTAATTTAATTTGTAATGCGTAATTCGTAATGCGTAATTATTGCATAGCTCAACTTTGTTTGGGCGATGCGAAGCCAACCAGCTGGTCAAGCTGAGCACAGCTTGCGAGGGGTCAA
>UQQA01000101.1 GCA_900543105.1 uncultured Ruminococcus sp.
TGGATTATTCTATCTGTCGTCTTTGTCTATAGAACGGTTTGGAATTAGTATAAAACCTGCGAAGCGTCTATTGCCGAGGAAATTATCTCTTCACTGTCAATGCCGTTCATAAGGCTCATAACAACAGTGTTTTCCCCGACAACAACCTTGATGCTATCCAGCGCATTCGGGAGCGAGCCGTATTTCAGTGCAACAACGAGCATGTCAGCACTATAAGCCTCCTGCGGTGACCAAACCTTCGGACGATAAACAACATCGTTTATCTTGATGCCGTTTTGCCTCAAACGTTCCGCACGTTCGCCTTCCGCAACAACGCCAAGTTCGATATCGTCACGCTGCGAAAGTCCCCAAATTATGTATGAGCCGACAGCTCCTGCGCCTAAAACGGCGATTTTTTTGATTTTCATAGTTTTCACCTTTTTATCGATCAGTTTCAAGCTCCGCATCTGCGAAGGCTATTATCGTATGTTTGGAGCAATAAGGATATGCGACATAAAAGTGGTCATCGTCCATGTAATACCAGCCGTCAAAGCTCAGATCACGGGTAGAAAGTGTTTCACCCTGCGCTTCGCCGACCCAACCGAGAGTGCGGTAGTAGGTGTTTTCGGCATAGTCCCCGCAGCCCTCTTCCAAAAGGAGCGGTACGGAGTTTTCGGATAAGCCGTAAAATTCACGGTCAAGTCTTAACACAGGATAATCTCTTCCCGAATAATTGATTTCCAAAGCTTTACCGCTGATTTTAAGCGGCTTTTCGTCCGATTTGGGGCTTTGAGCCTTTCGTTCGCTTTTCAGTACGCTTATTTTGTCCATATCAAAAGCCGCAATAGATAAAGGAGCGCTTTTCTCGCTTGAAAGCTGACATATTGAAATGTCGGTGTTTTCATCATATTGAGAATAATCCGTCGAATAGAGCTTTCTTTCCTGTTCCTTGCCATATTTGGACGGGCGTGAGTACCCATAAACAAGGCTTTCAAGGAACCTTGCGCCCGTTGGGATATCATAGCTGTGCCCCAAATCGATATCATCAATTTCGCTGTCATTTGTAAATTCTTTTTTGTAATGCTCGTTGGGCAGGTTCGGCAGAGTAAGAGCCTTGTCCTTTACCCTTATATGCAGTGAGGTCGGCGTAAACATTGTTTCAAAGTCATCGAAGAAGGTTTCCATATCATCGATATAATCGGTTTTATGCAGCTTTTCACCCTCTATCGTGACATATCCGATGACTGACAGGCGTTTACTTTTGATGAACTTATCAATATCTCCGTCAAAGTAGGTCGAAAACATATAGTATTCAGTGGCAGTGTCCTTTATGTAATAGCTTTCTTCGTATACAGCGATCAGATTGCTGATAAGCTTTCCCGAGTGATCGGAAAAATAGCTCTCGATCTTGCTGCCCAAAGCCGCCTTTATTTCGGGGTATTGATAGTTGTCATAAAATGTGCGTTCGCCGTCCCTTTCAATGCAGTAAACATATCCGTCAGGGGAGCGGAAAAGACTTACGCCGCCGCCCTCCCAACAATAGCTGCTCATGACCTGTTCAAGCTCGTTGGAATAGCTTCCGCCGTATTTTTCGGTGATATAGTCGGCAGTCATTCTTGCTATGGTCGGCGTTTTGAGATCAGTCGTATATTTATCTGCGGTCTTGTCCAGTTTATATTGAATATCTCTAAAGATCATACCCAGCAGCACTAACGATAACGGGTTGAATATGAGCAATAACACTGCAATGATTATGACAGTTACTGTAACTTTTTTTGCTGTTATTTTCATTTTTTACCTGCTTTCATCAAAGCTATGCGGAAAAAGTCTATACTTCCTCACAAGAGATACAAAGCTTTAAGCCGTGCTTTCCCATGCGCTCCAATAATGCCGCATCAAATTCCATATTGCATTGTTTACAGTAAGCATAGTTCAGCCATATTTGCGACCGTGAAAGATCAACTCCCGAGCCGATAAGCGTTTCCCTGTTCTTTTCTGCCAGATCAATCAACCATGCGATCTGTTCATAAAAGATCGGGCAGTCACGATTTGTCGGCAGTTCTTTCGGTGCATCAATGCAGCCGCCATTTAACCTGATGTGAAGCGCTTCTTCAATTTGGGGCAGATCGATATTTTCACCGTTCAGTGACAGCCGGAACTGCATATTACTTTTTCCCGACATAGAATTGCTCCTTAAAATTTTTATCAAAATATTTTGTGCGGAATACTTCCAATAAGTTTTTCACAGCAGTGACATCGGAAGGAATTTCACGGTCGCTTCTGTTTATCCATACTGCATTTATTCCGATAGATGAAGCGCCTTTTATATCACTTGTTAAAGAATCACCGATATGCAATACTTCCTCGGCAGATAGTTCCGCACCCTTTAATGCAAACTCAAATAGTTCTTTCCTTGGTTTATATGCTCCTGCATCTTCACTTGTAAATACTTCTGTCGGCTTCAGATCATGGTATTTGATCGCTTGCAGCACATCGTCTCTGTCAATATTGGATACAACATAGACGGGTACGGGACATAATTCAAAGAACTGTTTTGATTCTTCAAAGATAGGCGGTTTTATCCAATGGTCAAACATCAGGTTGCTTAATACTTTTGCATTGGCTGTTGAATTAAAATGCTGTATGGTTTTTTTCAGTGACCCGTATTCCAATTCCCGTTGAGTTTCAAAGCTGTCTCCGTATGCATTATTAAAGGCAGTCTGAAATTCATTCCACCAATAAGAGCCTATTTCTGATATGTCATTTACCTTTCCGCTGTCATATATTTCTTGTGATACTTTTTTTATGACCTCTCCGTCCTCGTGTACAACCGTACCGTAAAAATCTATAAATATTGCTTTGACCATTTTGTATAGATCACCCCTCAAAAAATTGATATACCGAGCAGTTCACTCAACTGATTTCCCTAATTATACCTCAAAACCAAAATTTAGTCAACAAAATATAAAAGTACTTGGACAAACAGCGGCTTTGCTGTCAGTCACAAGGTATTTTATATGGTAAAAGCATAATGTATAGTTAAATTTTCACAAATAGCGCCCATATTAAGCTGCATAAATGCATAAATCTTACAAATTATCGTAAATCCCCAAAAACCTATTGACAATATAGGAAATTGGTGCTATAATTCATATCAATAACATAGGAATTGTAAGAAAATTATATAGCAATCCCAAAAACATTAAAAGGAGTAATTATTATGAACGTTTATTCAAGTGTAACAGAACTTATCGGCAAGACACCCCTCCTCGAAGTAAAGAAGATCGAAAAGGCTAAGCAGCTTGATGCGAAAATTCTCGTAAAGCTCGAGCTTTTCAACCCTGCAGGAAGCGCAAAGGATCGTATCGCAAAGGCTATGGTCGATGATGCAGAGCAGAAGGGACTTCTCAAAGAGGGCAGCGTTATCATCGAACCTACAAGCGGCAACACAGGTATCGGACTTTCCGCTATCGCAGCCGCAAGAGGCTACCGTATCATCATCGTAATGCCTGAAACGATGAGCATCGAACGCCGCAACCTTATGAAGGCTTACGGTGCAGAGCTTGTACTTACCGAGGGCGCAAAGGGTATGAAGGGCGCTATCGCGAAGGCTGAAGAGCTTGCAAAGGAAATTCCTAACAGCTTTATCCCGTCCCAGTTCACAAACCCTGCAAACCCTGCTGTCCACGAAAAGACAACGGGCGTTGAAATTTACAACGATACCGACGGAAATGTTGACATCTTCGTTGCAGGCGTAGGCACAGGCGGAACAGTCAGCGGCGTTGGCAAGTATCTCAAGAGCAAGAATCCTGACGTAAAGGTAGTTGCGGTTGAACCTGCAGGCTCACCCGTACTTTCCAAGGGCGTTTCGGGTTCGCATAAAATTCAGGGTATCGGCGCAGGTTTTGTCCCCGAAACACTTGACACAAAGATCTATGACGAGATCATCACAGTTGAGAACGAAGATGCTTTTGAAACAGGCAGACTTATCGCAAGAACAGAGGGCGTTCTCGTAGGTATCTCCTCGGGTGCAGCACTTTGGGCAGCTATACAGCTCGCAAAGCGTCCCGAAAACAAGGGCAAGACAATCGTTGCTCTTCTCCCCGACACAGGCGAAAGATATCTTTCTACTGCAATGTTCGCAGAATAATTCCACACCTTCCCTAAATTTTTCATTTGATAAAATAAACAGCGCCGCATAAACCCGTAAAAGGTCTGTGCGGCGCTGAATTTTTATGGGAAATGGATCAGTCCTCGATCTGCTTGCCGAGAAACTGCGCTGCGGCTTGGATAAGGTTCTGCTGAACCTCGTTCGCGACCGCGCTGTCGTTAGGCGCAAGAAAAGCAACCGCGCCCGTAACATCGCCCGATGCAAGAATAGGTGAGCAGGCGAGTGCAGCCTGATCTACGCCCTCAACGGGGAAGACCTTAGCGTCCGCGCTCGATGAGCGGATATAGTTTTTGCGGCTTTCGAGATATTCCTCCAAAGCACGGGAAACGCGGCGCTCGCTGAATTCTTTCTTCTGTACGCCGGCAACGGCGACAACATGGTCACGGTCAAAAACAACGGTCGGGCAGTTTGCAAGACGGGTCATAACTTCGGCAACCTGCGAAGCCGAGCTTGCCATTTCGTTTATGGCTGAATATTTTTTGAAAATGACTTCACCGTCTGCGCTTGTGTATATCTCCAACGGGTCGCCCTCGTGGATACGCATGGTGCGGCGGATCTCCTTGGGGATAACAACACGTCCGAGATCATCTATTCTTCTGACGATTCCTGTAGCTTTCATTCTATTTTCCTCCGATTGATAATACGAAATATTTTTCCGATGTTTAAAGTGAACATCGGTTTCAAGACTTTGTGAATATAGTTTTTGTATCGCAGGCAGGTTTATTCACTTGATTTTGAAATTTTATTAGGGAAAATCTGGGCGAATTTTGGAGAAAAACAGCGCAAAAAATTTTTTTTACTAATCTCTGATCAACCTATATACAAATCCTCGGTTATAATAAGAACCTGTCTTCATAAGAAATGTGTGCGGATTTTCGAGCATAATTTTGTTGCAGACAAGGCAAGGATTTTTAACGCAGTCTGCGGCAAAATTTGCCGAAAAGACGTGCGCATATGCTTGTGAAGACGGGTTCTTAGCTTAAGGTCACCTTTAAAAAACATAGTACCTCAGATGCGCAAGCAGATGAGGTGCTAAGGCTTTAGCCGGTGGTTTTTAGAGGTGACCTTAATTATATCATATCGTTCTCGGGAGTATAGCACCACTCGATATAAGCCTGCGCATTAAGACCGCATTCATCGACCTTGAAGCCATTGTCTGTCTTTTTCAGCAGAACGGTGAAATCCTCCGTGAGATCATAATCAAGCTCCCAGTTTTCACCTGCACCGAAAGCCGTCATATACAGCACGAACATATCATCAGCCTTGCCAACGGACTTTATATATACCGTGTCCGTGCCGAGAAGCCCGCCGTCCGAGCCTGCATTGTCCGAAAGATAAAGCTTGCCGTTTTCCTCGTGATAATTTTTATCAATTGCAGTGTCAAGGTCGGCTGTCATATTCTCGGTGAAAAGCTTCTCCATTTTTTCGTTGAGTGTATCAAGCGAGGTCACATCTCCGCCGGTGACTTCATACCACGTTCTGTCATAAGCTTCGCCCTCGTACATTCCGTTGTCGGCAATTTCCTGAGTTGTGACGGTCTTGTTTGTGTCAGTGTGTTTGCAAATTTCCTTGCAGTTGATATAATCGTAGAAGAATTGACCGCTCTCTTTCAGAAGCGTCTGTATCTGCTGCTTTTCCTCGTCTGTGACAGCGTATTCCTGCGGACGGAACTCGAAGAAACCTTCGCCGTAGGAAACACCGTCCAGCTTCCAGGCATCATCTTCAAAAGCAAGACTGAAAGTGAACGGCTGTATCATATCCTCGTTATAACCCCAGTCCTCGGCATCGCCGACCCTTTCGCAGTTGAATGTTATGACACTGCCGTCAGCGGAATAATCAACAATGCGGCTGTAACTCCAGCCTGCTTCGCCGCCGTCACCCGAGCTTACATAAAAACTGTCGTCATTTATCGTGTATGTGCTCGGCGAATTTGCGCAAAGATCGTCATATCCCTTTTCGGTAAGGTGCAGGCAGTCGATAAGGAACTGCTTCGACTCTGCACCGTCCAACGGGATATAAGCATCTCCCGTTTCGGTGTAAAGTCCCAAGCTTCTCCAATAGCTCCCTGAGGTCTGATACTGCGTCATTTCTTCCATGGTGAGAATGTCATCATCGGTCTGACTTAGCTTCCACCTGCGCTCAACTCCGTAGCCGAAATATTTGTCTGCCGCCTCCGCAAAGAACACAGCGGCTCTTTTTCCTGCCTGCATAATTTCATCGTGGGAGGAAGAATCGGTAATGCTTATCTCGGGAAGCTTGGATCTATTTATCATCTGTGAAAGCATCTCGGAAGTATTGATTGCCGAAGCTTCTTCTCCCGAAGCAGGCTTGTCCTCCGAATTTGTATCTGCGGTTTCCGTTTCGCTTAAAGATGTTGTTTCACTTTCGGTAAATGCTGTTTCACTCTCTGTAACCGTTGTATCATCACTGTCTATGCGTTCCGATGTTGATCCCTTTCCGCAGGCTGTGAGCATTACGAGCGAAAGCGCTGTACAGCACGATATTATCTTGAATTTATTCATTTTACACGTCCTTTTATTCCAACGCAAGTATTTCATACTCGCCGCCGAATTGCGCCGCAGTTTGGAGTATATACTGCTCGTCAAACACAGATCCCGAATAATTTTCAATGCCGCTTTCAAGTATTATTCAGCCTGCGTTCCTTTTCATAAACCTGAAAACGCTCACCGCCACAACAGCAATGAACAAAACGCTGTAAGCGACAGTGGCAATGACAAATACCGCTTTCGGGAAAATTTCAAACGCTGTCACTATCGAAACTGCCGAATAGATCAGTGTGAGAACAGCCGATATCATAAGAGTTTTGCCGTTTGTTTTTGCCGTGCTTTCGGCGGAGGTGTTCTTTTGCTCCTCTGTCATATCGTTGTAGCCTGCAACAAGCTCGGCGCATTTTCCGCTAAGAAACAGAAATGCCAGCAGACCCATCAAAACGCCGAAACAAAGCGCCGTAACGCCCGTTATCATTATGCCAGTCATACTGCATTGCCCCTTTTACGAAAAATTAATCGTCAATAACAGTGATGTCACCGTATGTAATATGAACGATACTGCTGTCATCGAGCGACTTTAAATACTCGCTGAATTTGCTGTTGTCCTTTGGCATTTCGACCTCGACCCAGTTGTTCTTTATATCTGTCGATATGCCGGCAACTCCGAACTTTTTGCGGTTTTTCCATATAAAGCTGCTGACCTTTTCAAGCTCGTTTGCGGAGAATTTGCAGTCCTTTATAACTATCTGAGCGAATTGATCTTTCATTTTATCGGTGACTTTTCTGACGTTTTTTTCGTTCACGCTCATAACAACGAGCGCACTGTTATTGATGTAAATTCCACCGTGATCGTCTTTGGAAAGCTTTTTCATAAGCTTATTATAGCACGAACCCGAGTCGATGGAGTTCTCGCCTTTCCATATACCGTCCGATGAAAATTCGTAGTCCTTTCCGTCGATGACCGTTGTACCTGTCGCAAGTGCGCCGCTCTTTTCATCGAAATAGAACCATTCGTTAGGCTTGTTCACAGCCGCCGACCAGAACCAACCCTTTGCCTTTACGCCGTCAAGATAATAGAACCTTTTTCCGTTCGATTTCGCCCAGCCTGTGTACTTGCCCTTGCAAACCCCGTCGGAGGAGAATTTGTAGCGTATGCCGCCGATAGTCGCAGACTTGGTGACGGCTTCTCCAGTTTTTTTGAAATAGTAACGCTCACCGTCAATATCCTGCCAGCCCGTCAGGTATTTGCCGCCGTTTACACAGTAAATACTGCCGCCTTTTTGCGTCAGCTTTCCGCCGTCGGCAAAGGCGAGAGTTGAAAATGATGCTGCGCTTATTACAACGGCACAGGCGAATGCGATAATTTTCTTAAACATAATAATGTCCTCCATTTTTATTCAACGATCTTTACGGATTCAGCCATTGCGAGCATCTCGGCTTTGCTTACATCGTAATTTTCGTCGTAAATTGCATCTATTGTGAAAATGTAATCACCGTTATTCCAAGCTATCATCTTTGCATACAGACCGTCCATATCGATATTGTAACCCTCAAATCCGTTCACATAGACCGTTTCCATTTCAAAACCCTCTGTGTTGACCGACTCTCAATATATAAAACAATTTAACTGCGGAAAAAGTGACAAAATTTTTGGCATTTCTCTCTTTTGCACAAATATTTTTACAATACTTGGTTGATTTGCCTATGATCTGCCGCTCGGAATTTTCTATTATTTTACACTTTCTGCGATCTTCAGCATCTCATCTTCGGGGAGCCGTGCATCTATGTCGTAAAAAAATTCGTCGCTGTACCAGATAAGCATATTGAGGTCATTTTTTTCCGTTGCTTCATAAAAATAGTATGTCTGCTCTTTTTTGGTGATCTCTTTCAGTATGTGCCTTTCATTGTCAACGGAGACAGATGCTCCGTCAGCAAAGCCGTATTCAAAATCGATCGATCTGTCATCTTCCGATTCATACGTCGCAAATACAATGCCGTAACCGAAATATATCGACCGCAAGTCATATCCCTCGGGGATATATTCGGGACGGAGAGTGTTGTCGAAAGGCATATCGTTAGAATTGAAGCTGCCCTGATATGTGAATTTGTCGTGGGTGTCAAAAACGGTTCGAATAACATTTTTGACAGCGGCATAAACTGTCGGCTGTGTGAGCATCATATTTATTATAATAATACAACAATTTAAGGAAAAAAGCAAGTGCAGAATTTTTCCCACGGGAAATTATACTAAACACCATTTAAAATTTGGAAAAAATCAAGCCGACAATCTCGCAGCTGTTGAAAACAGGTTTATATTGGATTTCGGCGCAGATTTTTTCCTGTATTTT
>UQQA01000102.1 GCA_900543105.1 uncultured Ruminococcus sp.
TTTGTAATCGGTTAATATTAAATTAATTTTTATTTAATATTATATTTACATTTATTTATTAACAAAGTATTCCATTCTACGGGATTTTACGTTATAATAAATGTATATGACATTATCCGTGAAAATATGCTAAAAGGAGGCGTTCGGATTGAATAAAAGATCGGCTAAGATAAAAGCCACATCCGCAGTTACGTTTTGCACCGCTCTGCTTGCAGTCTGCGCAGTCACTCTCGGCATAAAGCTTAACGTGCGCACTGATGAGGCATCGTCTGTAAGCGTTTCGGCAGAAAGCACCGCCCTTTACATATCCGAAAAGGCTGACCTTATGAAAGCGGCAGCCAAAGAAACCTCCGAACTCGCATCTATACGATATGCGCCCGATGAATTCAAGAGCTATGCGCTCCGCGACCGAAACAGCGCACTTTCGGGACTTGGGATAAGCCTTGACTTTATCAAAAGCGGCGAAAGCGTCGGCTTTGCAAGCGGAAAAAATTACAGCTCAACGGAAGTTCTCTCTGTTTCGGACGGATTCATTTTCGATGAAAATTCGGGCAATCTTTACTATGCCGTAACAAACTCCGCAAACGGCAATATCACTGTCTGCGGTTGTGATGCAGACTATTTCGGCGGATACTTCGCTTCGCTTAAAGATATGGGTGCGAAGCTTTCCGTCGGTAGCAAAACTATCATCTCGACCGAACTCAACTCCCCTGTTTATGATAAAGCGAGCGAGCAGTGCGGTGAATTTTCGCTCGAAATGTTCGACTATAGCTTTCCCGAAAAGACCGACAGCCGACCTTTTATAGCTGTAACGACAGTGATCGCGGCTGTCCTTGCCGCTGCTGGCTCGGCGATATGCTGCGTTCTCATCGGCAAGACAGACGAAGAAAAAGCTGCCGAGATCAACTCCCCGAAAGTGCAGGATCTCCCCGTTCTCACCTCGCCCGTGCAGGAAGAACACACTCCCGTGCAGAAGATATCAGCACCTGAACACGAACGCTCCGTGCCCGCTTTTGTTTCCGAAGAAACGGAAAAGCAGCTCGCCGCTCTCGGTGCAGAGCTTGAACGTACAAATAATGAAAAAGCCGAGCTTGAAGAGCGCATAAAAACGCTTGAAGCAAAGCTTACAGCTGCCGAGGCTTCGGGAAAAGATACAGCATTGGCGGCTGCCGAAGCTGAAAAAATGATAAAGGAAAGCCGTGAAAGATCGTCCGAACTCGCCGAAGCCGTAAACATCATCGGTGAGAAAAATCAGCGCATAAAGTCTATCATCGGCGCTATCGAGGACATAGCTTTTCAGACGAATATGCTTGCGCTCAACGCCGCGATAGAAGCTGCCCGTGCAGGCGAAAACGGCAAGGGATTTGCTGTTGTTGCCGATGAGGTGCGAAGCCTTGCTGCCGAAAGCGCAGAATCGGCACGAAAGTCCGCCGATATCCTCAATGAATCGGAAGAAGCGGTTAAAAGAGGCAGTTCCGCCGCCGAGCAGGCTGTTCTTGCGGCAGATAAGGCTCTTGAAAGTGCTGAAAATGCTTTAAAAGCAGCAAAATAAGGTCAACACTCCAAATAAAATCAAAAAAAGGTTGACCGCAGAGTTTTTTTGTGCTATAATATAGCTTGTGAAAATTCTGCGGATGTGGCGGAATTGGCAGACGCGCCAGACTTAGGATCTGGTGTCCCCGACGTGCAGGTTCAAGTCCTGTTATCCGCACCAAACCCATAAACCTCGCAGCTGCGTCAGTTGCGGGGTTTCTTTATTGCTTTATTACATAAAATCAAATGTGCAAAAGGTCAGTGCCACAACAAAAGTACGACAAAAATAAAAATTAAACAATTTGTTCACAAGCACCATAAGCAATACTAATACTAAACACCAATAAAATACAGGAAAAAATCTGCGCCGAAATCCTATATATGGGAGATTGTAGGCTTGATTTTTTCCAAATTTTAAATGGTGTTTAGTATAAAACGTAAAATTGATTATACAACAAAAATATCCGCATTTCAGGTCCCGGTTGACTGAAATGCGGATTTTTTTATCAAAATGCTTTATCTCTTTGTGAAATAAACCGTGTAAGGCTCGTCTGTAACATCATAAAGCGGAACGAGATAGAAATTTTCGGGCTGATTTACAGTGCGGTAAACGCTCTGCTGCCATGGGAAAGTGCTGTAGGTATGCTCGATAGTGTAAGCAAGTGCGCTTTCGGGGTCATCGTTTTCCATTGTGATGCCCTTGTCGGAAGAGCAAAGTCCTGCGAGGACGATAGGGCCTTCGGAAAATGCTGTGAGCTGAGGCATATCGGGAAGCGAGGACATTGTGAGCGCTGTGGGGAAGTGAAGATTTATCGTATCATTTTCCCAAGTGCGTTCGATGCTGATATAGCCGTTTTCAGCCTTGCCGTCAAACTTTTCACCGTTGATGCATACCTCGGGTTCGCCGACCGTCCAGCCCGGAACACGGAGCGAGAGCGTGAACTTCTCGGGTGCCTTTGCGTTTACATTAAGCTTTAAATACCATCTTGACATTCTGCTGTTATCGTGTTCATCGAACGAAGCACCGTCGTTGTAATACTTCATATCGACGTTCTGTGTAACGGTGACATTTTCGCTGCGCTTGTATTCGGAATTAATGTACTGACCGACAACAAGGCGGTCGTTTTCGGTGTCCTCATACCAGCAGAGCATCGGGTAAATGGTGTGCGCCTGAACCGTTGTGCCGTGGCAGCACCAGAAATCGTGGGTCTTGCTTCCCCACTTCTTTACGCTGCCTGACTTCATCGGTAGGAAGTAAGCAGGCATACCCGTGAATTTGTTCTGCTGTGCAAGGAAGCCATTGTAAAGGTTCTTCTCTATATAGTCGAGGTACTCGCTTTCTCCCGTGAAGCGGTAGAGGTAATCGGCAAGGCGAACCATATTGTAGACCGTGCAGAACTCCTGCGTTCTTTCGCCGATGAACATTCCAAGCTTGTGCGGAGGTATCCAGAATTCGCCCGAATTCTGACCGCCCGTGCAGAATGATTCCCTGTCGTAAACTGCACACTTCCAGAACTTCTTCACTATCTCGAGCCACTTTGAATCCTCTGTGATCTCATACATTTTAGCTGCGCCCTGCGCCCACGGAACACTTGCGTTTGCGTGGCAGTTTGAAAGCGGGTCGCCTCCGTCTGTGAGCTTTTTGAAGATAGACGGGTGCGAGTAACGCTGTGCAAGGATGAAATATCTTTCGTCGTGGGTGTATTCATACAAGCCTGCCCAGACCTCGAGCATACCGCCCTCTTCGCCGCTGTAAACAGCGTGTGGGTTGACTTTTTCCATTTTCTCCGTCCACTCGATATACCAGTCGGCAGCGTTGCTGAGAATTTCAAGCGCCTTTTCATTCTTCGCATACATTGCGCTGTGGTAAAGTCCGAGGAGAGTTTTATGCATTGTATACTGCGGTGACCAGACGTAGTAATTCTTTTCAAGCATCTCAAAATATTTTTCGGGGATAGAGCCTACCCACCTGCCGCCGTTGAGCTTCTGGCAGCGTTCAAGTTCATCGATGATGTTGTCAAGCTTTGCTTTAAGCTCACGGTCACCGTTCTGTGCGATGAGCATTGAAGCAGCGGATAGCCAATGTCCGAGGAAGTGTCCGCGGAGCTGGCAGGTCGGAGATTCCCAGCCGAGGTGCATTTCAGTCACATCTCTGTCCGTGCGTATGCAGGCTTCAAGGTAGAAGTTCTGCAAAAGATCCTCATTTTTGAGTTCCATAAGATACGCTCTGTTGACATCGGAGCGCTCCTTGAAAAGTCCCGGGAGAAGATGTGCTTCGGTAACGTCTGTATTCTTAAACTTAAGCATTGTTTTGTCTCCTTATTTTTCAAAGCGGAAATATTCAAAGTCAAAGCTGCTGCCGGGGAGAAATGCAAACGATACGGTCTGCTTTCCGTTTATGCCGCTGATATCGAATGACCTTTCGGAATAATTTTCGCTGTCGTCAGTTTTAAATTCGCAGAGGGCACGGTTCTCGCCGTTTTCGCCGTTCGTGATAAGGTGAATACTGTTGAGCGGCAGCGGCGATCTTCCGCTTATGACAAGTTTTGTCGGTTTTTCGTCGGCAAAATCGAACTCGCCGAAGTCGAGCAGAACGTTGTTTCCGATATTCGTAACGGCTTTTTCCTCGGCTGTGAAGCGGTCGCCGTAGATATGCTCGGAATCTGCCGCATAATTCACGCCGAATTCGCGGTTCGGCTTTTCAAATCTGAAGCCGCTCATCTGATAGCCGCCGTCCGTTTCAACGCAGAAGGTATGTATGCCTTTGAGCCGTTCGGGGAGCTTGTAGGTCTCGTCCTTGAATATCATCCACTCGGGCTGCTTGTGATATGTGAAGCTGCCGAGGAGCTTTCCACCCTCGTTCGGTATGCCGTCATAGAAGCGAACATTAACAGGGTCAAGTGTGTTCGCCCATATCGAAACGGTCACTTCGTCCGAGCCTGCCGAGCCGAAGTCAACGTTGCCGAACGCCGCCCATGAGGAAACTCCGCCCGATGCGAAGCCAACGCCCTTGTTCACACCGCTGCAAATATTTTCGCTCGCTCTTGTGTAAATTCCGCCGTGAACGAAGCTGTACGGTGAAGTGAGAGCATCGCCAAGTCCGCCGTAAATTTCAGCACGGAAAGAATGTGTATGCGCTCTGTTCCGTTTTTGCACATCGCACGGAGATAGAAACAGCCGTCACCCTTGGCTTTGAGTGTAACAGTACCGTCCTTGTTGTCGGTACAGTCGGCAATATTTGTCGGTATCCCCGTTTCGTTTGTCACCTTGAACTCGATATCGTCCGCATAATCGGAATTTTCGGGGTAAGCCTTGACATTAACGGTAATCTCGCGCTTTTCCTCGGAAAATTCAAGGCTCTCGGCGCAAAGTTCAAGCTTTCTTACGGGTATCTCGTCCGTTTTTCCGCACTCTGTTTCGGCGAACGAAACATTTTCTATTGAAGAAACGCCGTTCTCGTATTCAGCCTCGACCGACTTCAATATGATAACGCTTTCGGGAAGCTCGGGCGAGCTTATCGTTACCTTTATCTCCCCTGCCTTGTCAGTCGCGCCGATGACCGCGAGCATTTTGCCCGAGAAAAGTCGGCGTGAAGTTCCTTTGTACTGGTCATAGTCTGTGCTGTCGCCGTTGTCAAGACCCATAAGCCTTGCCGCGCCCTCGACACGGATATTCACACGGTTATTCGCATTTGCGCAGAAGTTTCCGTCTTTATCGAAAGCGGAAATTTCAAGGTAGATAAGATCACAGCCGTCAGCTTTAAGCTCGGTCTTATCGGCGAAAATTTCAAGCCTTGCGGCATCTCCGAACGAACGCTGAACATCCTCTGCGATTATGTTTCCGTTTTCATCATAAGCGGCCGCTTTAAGCTCGCCCTTTGCGTAAGGAATGATGAAATCGGCGGTGAGCTTTTGTCCGTGCAGATGATCTATTTCGGTCACGCCGAGCGAAGCTCCGTTATAGAAAAGCTCGACCTTCGGCGCATTTGAGCAAACTCTAACATCTATCGGCATACCGTCATTGAAGTCCCAGTACGGGAAGATATGCACGAACGGCGACTTTTTACAGTCCGTCCACTCGGCGCGGAAAACGTATGCGCTGTCCTTTGGGAAGCCTGCCGTATCATACTGACCGAAGTAGGAATTCTTCGTGCTGTAAGGCGTTGGCTCGCCGATGTAGTCAAAACCAGTCCATATAAACTGACCTGCGCAGTATTCGGCATCGCGGTCCTTTATGATGCATTCCTCGGTGTTCTTTGCGCCCCAGCCCGTGCAGCTGTTGCCGAGCGAGGAGCATTGCTCATCATCATCGGCAAGGACTGTCTGCGAAAGCGGGAAATGGTAAATCCCGCGGCTCTGTACGACCGAAGCCGTTTCACTGCCGTATATTGCCCAATCGGGGTGAGCCTTGTGGTGGTCGGCGTAAAGTCTTTCACCGTAATTGTAGCCGACAAGCTTTAAAATGTCGCCGCACTTCTGACCGTTTTCCCACTGCATATAGTTTGAGCCGAACGTTACATAGCTGTTGCCGTTCGGGTCGTGCAGCTTAACGAGCCTTTTGAGCCAAGCAGTTACTTCCTGACCTCTCTCGTCAGCGTGGGTATCGAAGATCTCGTTTCCGATGCTCCAGCCTATTACAGACGGTCTGTTTCTGTCACGGCGAACCCACGAAGCTACGTCTTTTTCTACCCATTCATCGAAAAATCTCGCATAGTCATAGTCGGTCTTTGAACGCTCCCACATATCGAAGCCCTCGGATAGAACAAGCATACCCGTTTCATCGGCAAGCTCCATAAATTCTTCCGCAGGCATATTGTGCGAGGTTCTTATCGCATTCACGCCCATTTCACGGAGCTTTGCAAAACGTCTGCGGAGTGCCGCTTTGTTGGACACAGCACCAAGACAGCCGTTGTCGTGATGCTCGCACGAACCGTGAAGCTTTATATGCTTTCCGTTGAGGAAGAAGCCTTTATCGGTCGTGAATTCTATCGTTCGCAAGCCGAAACGCTGGCTTACACACTGAACTATATCACCGTTTACGATAATTTCCGAAACCATTGTGTAAAGGTAAGGCTCGTCAATGTCCCAAAGCTTCGGTGCTTCGACCGTCATTCTCTGAGTTGTGAGCGAATAAGCCGAGCCGTCCGCTCTCACTGCCTCGGGTATGCAGGAAATATCAACTGCGCAGGCATCGCTTTCATAGCTTGCAACGCTGTTTCCGCTGTCGTCAAGGATAGTGCTTTTCACCCTTACGCCTGCTATCGGAACGCTCTTTTCACGGACGATCTCGGAGGTTACTTCAACCTCCCAAGCGTTGTTTTTCGGCTTTGCGGAGATGTAAATGCCGTCATTTCCGAAGCGAATTTCTGAGCTTTCGCAGAGCCATACCCTGCGGAAAATACCTGCTCCCGAATACCACCTTGAATTCGGCGAGCGGTGATCGACACGGACGGTCACAGCATTTTCGCCGTTCTTCACAAGGTCGGTTATGTCGAACTGAAATGCGGAATAGCCGTATTTCCATTCGCCTGCGAGCGTACTGTTGACATAGACTTTGCTGTCTGTATAAACGCCGTCAAAGCGGATATATGTGCGAACGCCGTCTTTTTTCGTGTAAGAAAAATTCTTTCTGTACCAACCCGTTGAGGTCTCATACAAATTATTCGTATCGTAGATGAGCCAGTCGTGCGGAACATCTACCTGTTTGAAATCGAAGCTTTCGGAATAGTCCGAGCCGAACGGAGCTTTGAAAAACTCCCAGTTATCGCAGAAAAGCGTTCTGTTTGAATATGTATCGCAGAAATTCATATCGTTTTCCTCATTGTCAGTTCTGACTTGGTCAATTTTGACCATAATAAGCATTTGCACCGTGCTTGCGGAGATAGTGCTTGTCGAGAAGCTCCTGCGGCATACGTCCTGCCTGCGGATTTATCGACATTGCGTGATAATTCATAAATGCGACTTCTTCAAGTACGACTGCGTTGTGAACGGCTTCCTTTGCGTCCTTGCCCCAAGCGAACGGTCCGTGGTTCTTCACAAGAACGGCAGGTATCGTCATCGGGTCAATGCCCTTGAAAGCTTCGATTATGACCGTTCCCGTTTCCTTTTCGTACTCGCCGCCGATCTCCTCCGGAGTCATTGCTCTTGTGCAGGGAATTTCACCGTAGAAATAGTCGCCCTGCGTTGTTCCTATCGGGATAATGCCCGTTCCTGCCTGTGCGAACGAGGTTGCCCAGCGGCTGTGAGTGTGAACGATGCCGCCGATATTTTCATAAGCACGGTAAAGCTCAAGATGCGTCGGAGTGTCGCTCGACGGCTTGTATTTTCCCTCTGCGACCTTTCCCGTTGCAAGCTCCACAACGACCATATCATCAGCCGTCATGGTGTCATATTCAACGCCCGAGGGCTTTATAACTATCATTCCGCTTTCTCTGTCAACTGCCGAAACGTTGCCCCAAGTAAATGTTACAAGTCCGTATTTCGGGAGCATAAGATTCGCTTCAAGCACTTCCTGCTTTAATTTTTCAAGCATTTTTATCTATCCTTTCAAATTTTTCCGAGAATATCTTCTGCGCCGAGAGCCGCTTTGTATCTCTTTATAAATTCATTGAAACCGTTTGTGCCATCCTCATTCGGCGTGAGCGTGAGCTTTTCCATTCCTGCAAAAACCTCGCTGTCGAGCCAGTCGGGGAGAGCTTTTCCTCCGCCGTTCATCATATAAGAAGCGAGCAGAGCCATTCCCCATGCGCCGCCCTCGCCTGCCGTTGTCATTACGGAAACGGGGGTGTTCAGAGCGTCAGCAAGGACTTGCTGTGCCGCACCCTTTACCTTGAAAATGCCGCCGTGACCCGTGAACTGCCGAGCCTTGGCATTTTCCTTTTCAAAGAGGATATCCATACCGATCTTAAGCGAAGCGAACGCCGAATAAAGCTGTGCTCTGAAAAAATTCGCAAGATCCATACTGCCGTTCGGCTGGCGGAAATACATTGGTCTGCCGTCCTCTGCGCCTGTTACGGGCTCGCCCGAAAGATAGTTGAACGCCGTAACTCCGCCGCAGTCGGCATCGCCCGTCATTGCATTTTTATAAAGCGTTTCATAAAGTGCCGACTTGTCAAGCTTGTTCCCCGTAAGTTCTGCAAATTCGCCGAAAAGCTTCACCCAAGCGTCCAGTTCGGAACAGCAGTTGTTGCAGTGTACCATTGCAACTGCCTCACCTGTAGGGGTTGTAACCAGATCGATCTCTGTGTGAACGTTCTCTAACGCTTTTTCCAGTACGATCATTGCAAATACGGAAGTACCTGCGGATACGTTTCCAGTGCGGACAGCTACACTGTTGGTCGCTGCCATGCCGGTTCCGGCATCACCTTCCGGCGGACATACCGGAATTCCTGCTTCCAGTTCGCCATCGGTATCGAGAAGCCTTGCGCCCTCTGTGGT
>UQQA01000103.1 GCA_900543105.1 uncultured Ruminococcus sp.
CTCTTTCTTTTTTATTATAATACATAAAATTCCATAATTCAACCCTTTAGAGATTATTTTTTATACCTTAAAGATGTTTGAAGCTGCATAAAATATAGTATAAAGTTATAATATAAAAAGAAATGCTTCGTGCAGAATTATATAAAGAAGGTGCATTATGAGTTTTGAACGGGAAAAGATCGCATATAACGTCGGACTGCGAATTCGTGACTTCCGCAATCAACGCGGATTAAGTCAGGAAGCGCTCGCCCTCAATTCGGGCATACACCCAGCTTACCTCGGAAAAGTCGAGCGAGGAGAAAAATGTCCCACCGTAGATACGCTGTATAAAATTTGCTCGGGGCTGAAAATTTCAATGTCCGAACTGCTCGACTTCAGTATAGACGTAAAGCCCACCTCGGAAGAAGCTATGCACCGCATCGCCGCAGTTCTTTCGCAGACCGACGAAACAACCGCTGTTAAAATTGCCGATATCGTTGAAAGTATTGCCGAAATTAACAAAACCAAGCCGCAGAACTGAACCCTGTGGCTTGAATTTTATTTGACAGACTTTTGCCGCATTTTCAAAAGCTACACTGAGTAATTATATCACACTCAAATCCGAAAAAGGTATGCTGTCAGCTAACTCCCGCTCCTGCACCACCGAACAAAGCTCTCCGAACTGCGGAATTCATCTTCGCCAAGCCGTGACAGCGCACGTTCAACTATCTTTTCAGGTGTGTACTTCGCAGCGCTGTCCGTGTCGGACGGCATAACAACAACTCTGCCCTTTTTCGCAAACAGCGCAAAAGTTATCGTCCTCACCGCAGGCTGCATATCATATCCCTTTGAGAAGAAAACAACCGTACGGTTTCCTGCGTAAATGCCGTGATATCCTTTCAATCCTTTTCTTATGTAGAGATGATCCCCAACCTTGAAACTGACATTTTCAGCCGCCTTGCTCTCCTTGTCAAACATCGACGCAGCCGCTTCAAGACAGTTTCCGATAGCTCCTATCGCACTCTCCGACACAAGCGCAAGCGTCCTCATTCTGCCTGCCTCAACAGCCATATCCATTATCTCTTTATTGTCCGTCATATCTTCAAGCCCGTCCGTAAGCTCATGATAATTATCTATCATGCAGTCCATTCCGCTGTACATATCGTTCGCAAATCCACGCCAGTAATTCCTCATATTGATAAGAAATCCGCCCGCACCCTCATGCTCATCATCAAGATAATGCTCGTAATCCTTAACTTCTTTTTCTTCAAATTCACTCATTGTGATTCTCTTTTGGTTATGTTGGTTTGAGCACTTACATTATACCATAAGTTACACTTTGAGTCTTTTTTTGTGCCATTTTATTTTACAACTTCCCAAAAATATTCGGCATATTGCCAAGTCTTGAAATCTGTGCGGAAATATGATATAATATGTTAAAGTATTTTGAAAGGACGGAAAAATGCGGTACAAGGCTATTATTGCTGCGCTGGCGGTCGGACTTGCGGCGGCTGCGGTTTGCACGGATTATTTTATCACAAATGAAAAATTCAGCGAACGCATCGCCGAGAATGACAGGTACACGCTTCTCGGCGCTGACCCTCACGCGCTTTACGGCGGTTTCACTGTTGAGGAGCTTGGGGAGAATTATGATAAGCCGTCTGCGCTTTTGGGGAAGGTATCGGTCGATGTGCCGCTGATAGATCAATACCCCGAGCTGCCCGTTGGCTGTGAGCCGTCCTGTGCGGCGGCGGTTTTGCAGATGCTTGGATTTGAAACGGACAAGCTTGATTTTACCGACAATTACCTCGGCTGGGACGATAATTTTTACTATGACAAGCACAAGCAGTCGCACGGTCCTGACCCGAGAAAAGTCTTTGCGGGAGATCCGTACAAATGGGGTTACGGCTGCACAAGTGAGGTGCTTGCTGAGTCGATGAACCGCTTTTTTGATGAAAAAGCACCGTCCGCTGTGGAATATCGTGCTATGGCGCTTGAAGAAGACCTTAATTCGGCGGATATAGAAAAGCTGCTTGATGAGGGTGTCCCGATAATAGTATGGGCAACGATCGATATGAAGCCGCTCAACTACCGCAAGCCGTCCGAGTGGTACATAGACGGCACGGCGGAGAAATACACTTGGTATGGCAACTCGCACACGCTCGTTCTGTGCGGATATGACACGAACTGCTACTACTTTATGGACCCGAACGAAAAAAAGGACATCACGGCATATATGAAGACCTCGTTCCTCAACCGATTTGAGGACAACGGTTTTCAGGCGGTTGTGGTGAAGATCACCAAGTTTAATGCGTAATTCGTAAATCTTATAATAATTATTCACTTATATAAAAAGAGTTGCTGTCACGAAGGATACCGCGACAGCAACTCTTTTTATATTTCTATCAGATCAGCGAAGCCAAATTACGCATTACGAATTACGCATTGATGAGAAGCTTCAGCCATACCACTGCAAGGGTGATATAGAGGGCATCGGAGGCGAGGGCGTAGATCACTGCTGTTATTACTTTGACTTTGGTGCTGACAGGTGGTTTTTCCTTTGTGCGTTTTATATTTGACGGTGGGTTTGGTTTTGAGATGAGGAACAGCAGGACGGTCACGAGGGTATGCACAGCTGCGGTGATTATCCAGAGGTAGGGCATACTATAGCGGAATGCTGCAAAGAGAAAGAACATTCCTATCTGGAATACTGCATTGCTGATAAGGGTGAGGAGTGCGGAGATATTCTGCCGTGTTGCAAGGCTGAACAGCCAGCTTAACGCACAGCTCAGAATTACAGAGATAAGTGTGAGGGCAACATAGCTGCCTGCGGTGGAATCGACAAGGAGTGAGAAAACTTCCATTGGGTAAGCAATGCCTGCGGCTGTGAGCAGGGCGGCGATGATGACTGCGCCGAGGGCGATGAAGCCTTTTTTTCTTACGGTGAATTTGCTGTCGATATTTTCGATGAATTTTAACATAGTTCCTCCGTTCGGGTTTGGATAATGCTGATCTTGCCTTAAACGGCTGCCGATTTTTATATTCGGCAGCCGTTTTTGTTTTATTACTGTGAGGTGTTTTGGACAGAAAATCTTTTCTTCAAATTAATAATAAACTTTTGCAGGAATGGCTCACTGTTTCGTTATTTTGAATGGTATCAATGACTGTGGGACGTGAAACCCGTTCCCTATGGTAAGATATGGTGATATTATATTTTACAAAAACACGCCTGCGCAGCTTTATCAATACAATTCTTTAAGCGAATCACGGACGCGCTTTACCTCTTCGAGAAAGGCTTTATCGAGGTCGGTCTGCTTATAGTGCTTAGGCATAACGAGGAGGTCTTTGCCCCTTGAATGGTCGTCCGAGCAGCAGCGCTGGACAAGGCGGAAATGGTGGAGCTGGCTGTCGGTGAACGGTGAGACCCACATATACGAGCGTGGGACATTATCGAGCAGGTCGAACTGGCTTCCGCGGTCGTACACGAAGATACGGCTATGCTCAACGGCGTTATTTCTCCTGAGGTAGCTTGACGAGAGGTAGGGAACGGTGGTATCGCCCTGGACGATCTCGATATATCCGTCGAGGTCGGCGGAGCTGAATGTTTCCGATCTTGCAAGCTCGTCCTTTTCGGCGAGGAGGGCAACATACGGAAAGTTCCATATTTCCTCATAGTAGAGGTCCTTATCTCGGAGAAGCGAGAGGAAAAAGTCCTCATATTCCTCCTCGAAGCGGATAACGGCGTAGGAATATTCGCCGTCGGCGATGCCGTTGAGGGCGCTGATAGCGTTCGTTTCGCGGAAATTCATTGCGAGCTTTTCGCTGCGGTCGAGCGAATTTATGAAATTTGAAAAGGCGTGTGCGATATATGATGCTCGGGGGATAGCTATTTTAAAGGTCGTGAGCTCGGAATCCTCGGGCTTGAGGATAGTTTCCATTTTTTCAAGCTGTGCGATGATGGTTTTTGCACACTCGAGGAAAGCCATACCCTTTTCAGTGGGTTCGACACCCTTTGAGATGCGCTTGAAAATGGGAGAACCGAATTCCGTTTCGACCTCCTTTATTGCTTTGCTGAGATTCGGCTGCCCCATAAAAAGGTTGGAGGCAGCTTTTGTGATAGAGCCTGTTTTTTCGACTTCTACCAGATATTTCAGGTGCATAAGATTCATATTTTTACACTCATTCCCCAATATTTTTACGAAAGTGATATTCCTTTTTCGTTCACAAGTACACACAAATTATATATATCATATTATAGCATTTAGCAAAGTAAAATTAATTAAAAAAAAATAAATTAAATATTAACAAATTATAATTCAGGGCGGTGGAAATTGTTCTTAAAAGGGCGTATTTGGCTGTTTTTGTAGCATATAAACAAAAAAGTTGGTTCTTAAGGGTAAAAGTGGGGACAATTCTTGTGCAAAATGCAATAAAAAGATGTGATTGTATGTTAGTATGGGTTTGTGGTATGCTGTAAGCACAGAGAGGGGGTGAGGAAAATGAAGAAAAAGAAAGGCACGAAAAACTACCCGATATTCCGAAGTGCGGAGGAGGTCAATGCGAAGATAGAGCATTATTTCCGCTCGTGTGAGCCTGTGCAGGCGGTCGATGATGAGTGTGCGCCGATGTTTGACAAGAACGGTGCGCCGATCTACGCTGTGCAGGAGGTTCCGCTGACCGTTTCGGGGCTGGCTATTGCGCTTGGGTTCGGGTCGAGGGAGGAGCTTTTGTCCTATCGGGGCAAGCCCTTTGCGGAAAATGCGGTACGTTCGGCTTTGCTTCGCATAGAAAATTATGCGGAGGAGAGGCTGTTCGACAAGGGGCAGTCCTCGGGGGCGAAGTATTTTCTCGAGGGGAATTTCAAGGCATGGAGCGAGGACGGGGACGGTGAGAATGACACGATACGCCGTCTGGACGAGGTGCTTGAAACGCTCGACAGGACGATGAGGGGAGGTTAGCGTTATTTTTACGGAAAAGCAGCGTTATGTATGGAAACACACGGTCGGCGAATTCCACCGCTGGAACATTTCATACGGGGCGACGAGATCGGGAAAGACGTATCTTGACTACTACCGCATACCGTACAGGATCCGCCGTGCGCCAGAGGGGCTGATACTTCTTATAGGCAACACGCAGGGTACGCTTGAAAGAAACATTATTGAGCCGATGCGGAATATCTGGGGCAGCAGTTTAGTCGGAAATTTATCTGCTTCGGGAAAGATAACCTTATTCGGGCGTGAATGTTATGCGATAGGTGCGGACAAGGTGGGGCAGGTATCGAAGCTTCAGGGTGCAGGTGCGGCTTACTGCTACGGTGACGAGATAACGACCTGGGCAGAACCCGTATTCCAGATGCTGAAATCCCGTTTGGATAAGCCCAACGCCTGCTTTGACGGGACGTGCAATCCCGATTCGCCGTCGCACTGGTTCCACAAATTTCTGGAGAGTGACGCTGACATTTTCAGTATGCGCTTTACCATTGACGACAACAAATTTCTGACGGAAAGCTTTGTGGAAAACTTAAAGCGTGAATACTCTGGGACGGTTTACTACGATCGATTTATTCTTGGTTTATGGCGTGCTTCGCAGGGAGTTATATACCGCAGCTTTGCGGATTCGCCCGAGAGGTTCATCATCGATGAAGAGCCGAGCGACATTATGTACTGTGTGGCAGGACTTGATTTCGGGGGGAACGGTTCGGCTCATGCGCTCAATCTGACGGGGATAACGAAAGGCTTGGGGAAGGTCGTGACGCTTGGCGAATGGTACTCGAAGTCGGAGCTTACGCCTAATGAGCTTGAAAAGTGCGTATGTGATTTTCTTGAAAAGGCTTTGCAAAAGTATCGGATAACGGAGCTTTTCTGCGACAGTGCGGAGCAGGTGCTTATCCGTGGGATCGCGAGGGAATGTGCGCGCAGACATTTGCCGATAGCGGTGCGGAATGCGAAAAAGGGCAGGATAACCGACCGTATCCGTTTCTACTGCGGATTGATGGGGACGGGAAGATACGCTGTGATGCGCTCCTGCGTTCACACGATCGAGGCTTTCTCCGAGGCGGTATGGTCGGAGGAGGGAAGCGGGTTCCGTCTTGACAACGGCAGCGTCAACATTGACAGTCTTGATGCGCAGGAATACTCGACGGAGGCGCTTATGAAAAGTATTATTGACAATGGGGGGATTTGATGAATGTATCGGAAGATGTGAGCAGGGCCTTTCACAAGGGTGGAAATGCGGAGCTTCGGCGGTACTATGCTTCGGCTGAGAGCTGGCGGCGCATTTACAGCGGTGAGCCTGAATGGAAAACTGTGAAAAAGTCGGGATTATACCGAGGCGGCACACGGCGAATGAATATGCTCGGGACGGCAAAGGTGCTTTGCGACCGTTTTGCATCGGGGGTAATGGCGGAGAAGCCGAGCCTTGTTTTTGCTGATGAAAAAGTCGGCGGTTATGTTGAAAAGGTGCTTGATGAGAGCGGCTTCTGGGCGAAGCTTACGGAGTGTTTGCCTTATGCATTTGCGATGGGAGGCTGTGTATTCCGACCGTACATAAACTCGGGGAAGATCGGCATTGACGTTGTTATCGGCGGCAGCTTCGTTCCGATCGAATGGGACGGGAACGGTATTGCGGCGGCTTGCTTCCGCAGTTCGACGGTGAAAAACGGTTCACGCTACACCTTGCTTGAAAAGCGTGGGAACGAAAACGGTATGGCTGTTTCGGAGCACAGGCTTTTTCGGGCAAAGGACGGGTCGGCATACGAGGCTTCGGCGGAATGTTCGCTTTCGGAGGTTTATCCCGAGCTTAAAGCAAGGGTGAAATATGACGGCGTTGACGGGAATTTATTCTCGGTATTCAAGGTATTCGGGGCGAACAATCTTTATCCCGAAATTCCGCTCGGCATATCCGTATTTGCAAATGCTTCGGACACGCTTAGGGCGCTTGATGTGGCATTTGACAGCTTTGCGAGGGAGTTCATTCTCGGTAAGAAGAGGATAATCGTACCGAGCAGCTGTGTTCAGACGGTGGTTGACATTGCTACGGGCGAACAGCGGCAGTATTTTGATGCTGATGATGAGGCTTATGTTGCGCTGAAATGCGATGAGGAGAGCGAGCTGAAGATCACCGACAACACGGTGGAGCTTCGTGTGGACGAGCATATCAAGGCGATAAATGCGCTGTTGAACATACTGTGTTTTCAGATGGGGTTATCATCGGGGACGTTCTCCTTTGATGCGAACGAGGGTGTAAAGACTGCTACGGAGATAATCTCCCGTGACAGCAGGACGGCTGAAACGATTCGTGTTCAGCAGAATTCGCTCGGCGGTGCGATAGCGGAGCTTGTGCGTGAAGTTGCGGAGCTTGGGGTATATCTTGGGGAGCTTGACAAAGCCGGCACGGCGGTTCGGGTGCTTTGGCAGGACGGCATCATCACGGACGAGAACACGCTCATCGAGAACAGTGTGAAGCTTGTGCAGAGCGGCTTGAAGTCAAGGGTGACGGCGATAATGGAATTGCAGAGATGCAGCTACGAGGATGCTGTGAAAGAGTACGGGCGCATTATAAAAGAAGAAAGGGGCAATTAAAAATGGACGAAAATATTCTTGAAAATACTGTGGAGGAAGTTCCCGAAAATGCGGAGGAAAGTGCTTCGTCCGAAACGGTTTTGAATGGGGAAAATATTCCGAATGAGGACGTTCCGACCGAGCGTGAGCAGGCGTTGGAGGACAAGCTTTTCTGCATACAGAGCGGCGTTCCCGAGGAGAACTGCGATGTTGTTATCGCGGCGGCTTCGGCTATGGGAAAGTCAGACAGAAAGGCGGCAATTGCGGAAGTTCTGGAGAAGTTCCCGTTCTTCAAGCCTGTGCGTGAGGAACGCAGCGGCATTACCACAGGGGTACACATTGAGGGTGTACAGAGTTCGGTGCTTTCGGGTGTGGAAGAGGCTTTCTTTGCGGCTAATCCCGATTGCAGATAAGGATATAAACAAACATTATTTTTTAAATTTACGGAGGAAAAAATTATGGCAGAACTTATTACAAATCGTTATTCACAGCTTGTTGATGCGAAGCTTCGTGCTACGCTCGTTACGCAGGACAACTACATTTTCAACACGGTTCACGAGGGCAACGGCGTTGGCGGTGCGGTGATAATCCCCGTTCGTGACACAGAGGTCGAGGTGAAGGCTTACGACAAGGCGAACGGTGCGGCGCTCTCTTCGGGTGCGACAAGCTATCACACGCTGCTTATGTCCAATGACGAGGCTGTGAACGAGCTTATTGACGGTTACGATGCGGCGGCTCTCCCCGATGATGTTGTTGCGGAGCGACTTGCATCGGCAGGCTACACGCTTGGACTTTCGATGGACAGAAAGTCTGTCAAGGCACTTGAAACTACCGAGGGTGTAAAGGTATGCGATATCAGGACAGCCTGCACAAGCTCAAACGCTTACAGCACGGTTGCAAAGGCGAGAACCTACCTTTCGAGAAAGGGTGTTCCTGCGGCGAACCGCTGGCTCATCGCTTCGCCCGAATTTATGGAGGTAATCATGCAGGACGAGAAGTTCATTCGCAGCGGTGATCTTTCGCAGGAGCTTGTAAAGGCGGGCTGTGTTGGCAGAATTGCGGGCTTCAACGTATTTGAATCGAACAATCTTATGTTTGAGGATACAAAGGCTGTGGCAGGCAAAAAGACGACTACCGAATTTATCTGCGGTCACCCGAACTGGTGTCATCGTGTATGCGAATGGGCAGTTCCCGTTGCGGTAAATCCGATAGCGGACGGTGTTCACATCGGTGCGGCGGCTGTTCAGGGCAGAAAGGTTTACGCTGTTTATATTTCTAAGCCTGAAACGGTTTATGTAAAGAGAACTGAGGCGTAAAAAAGCAAAGTTTACGTCCACGCTTTTTAAAGGGTGGTGGGTGTCCAGAGGGCAAAGCCCT
>UQQA01000104.1 GCA_900543105.1 uncultured Ruminococcus sp.
CTCTGGACACCTACCACCTTTGAAAAGGTGGACGAAACTTTTGCTTGGCTTCGCAGTACCGGACAAACCTTAGCTCTGCAAATAATTACGCATTACGAATTACGAATTACGCATTGTCCCCGCTCACCACTTATCTTCCTCGTCCTCTTTCGGCAGGCAGGGTGTGAGCGCCGCTATAGCTACCTCTATCTGCTTATCGTCAGGCTCTTTTGTTGTGATGTGCTGTAACCAAAGTCCCGGTGCGGAGATTATTTTTGTGAAAATATTGTCATATCTTCCCGCAAGCTTTATAAGCTCGTATGCTATCGATGCTTCGGGGATAAGCAGTACAAGCTGCATCAGCAGTCTTATACCAATGTTTTTCCACGGCAGGAACATTCCGACGATTATGCTTATAAGAATCACTATCATTATGAAGCTCGTTCCGCAGCGTGGGTGGAAGCGGCACATCGGGCGGATATTTTCCACCGTAAGCTCTTTCTGTGCTTCGTAGCAGGCGATAGTTTTATGCTCTGCACCGTGGTACATAAAGGTCGTGTGCATTGAGTCCGTGAGCGAGATAACATAGAAATATCCGATAAGTAACGCAAGCTTTATGATTCCCTCTGCAACTGTTCTTCCCCAGTCGGGTACGCCTGCACTTAAAAGCAGCTTTGATATCAGCATCGGCAGAAATTTGAACAGCAGTACGCAAAGCACCATTGCAAGCACTATCGAAATAATCATTATAACGTTGACAAGCTTATCACCGAATTTTTCTTCGAGCCATTTCTCGAACTTTGAGGGTTCTTCCTCCTCATCGTCCTCGGTCATCTGCTTTTCGGCGGACTTCATCGTACAGCGTATGCCCTCCGCCATGGTTTCGGCAAAGTTGAAACAGCCGCGGATAAAGGGTGCTTTCTTGTACCAAGGTGCTTGCTTGCCGTTTTTTATCTCCCATGTTTCAACATCTATCGAACCGTCGGGGAGTCTGCAAGCCATCGCCGCAATGCCGATGCCGCGCATCATAATGCCCTCGATAAGAGCCTGACCGCCTATCTTTGATTTGAATTTTTCTTCCTTATTCTGTTTACTCATTTTAATGTTTTTCCTTTCGGGGATATCAATGAAACACCAACATTTTGATCGGTATTTCCTTAAAATATGCTTGGGTGAGCTGTCAAACAAACCCTATCCGCGAACGCAAACTCATTTCCTTACAAAACGAGCGCAGCAAAGCGGAGCGTGGCGCGAACCTGCCGCGGAGCTTCCCCGCTATTGCTTTATCGGGAGGATTATGCGGACTGTCGTGCCCTGCCCCTCCTCGCTCAGAATGTCGAGCCTGCCGCCGTGCATGGTGACAATCTCGTCCGCAATGGCAAGACCGATGCCCGAACCGCGGCGCGTGTAGTTCGCCTTGTAGAATTTCGTCTTTACTTTCGCAAGGTCTTCCTTGCTTATTCCGCAGCCCGTGTCGGAAACGTCCACAACGATGTGCGTGTTGTCCGCCATTCCTGCCTGCACTGAAACAAGTCCGCCCTTGTCGGAATATTTTATCGCATTGTCGATGATGTTTATGAAAACCTGACGGATACGGTTCTTGTCACCGATGATGAACGGGAGCATATCGGGTTCGTCATATTTCAGCGTGATGCCCGATTTCTTCGCGCTTTCGCCGTAGATAAGCACCGCATCACCAAGCTCCGCAAGAACGTCCATAGTTTCCTTTTGCAGCGAAAACTTGCCGTTCTGCATACGGGAAAAGTCAAGAAGCTCCTCGACCATTCGCGTAAGGCGCTCCGTTTCAAGATCGATGACCCTCATTCCCTTTGCAACGGCCGCACTGTCCTCGGGCATACTTGCTATCGTTTCCGACCAGCCCTTTATGGCCGTGAGCGGAGTGCGGAGTTCGTGCGAAACGCTCGAAATGAACTCGTTTTTCAGCTTTTCGGAGTTCGCAAGCTCCTTTGCCATATGGTTTATCGTGTCGCAGAGCTCGCCTATCTCATCATCGTTTTTCTTGCGGATACGCACGGAAAAGTCACCCTTTGCGTAACGCCTTGCGGTCGCGCTTATCTGCCGCACGGGGATAACTATCGACTTCACGAAATACATTCCCGAAAAGAACGTCAGTATCAACACCGCCGCGCAAATCGACGCAACGACAAGGAACATCATAAAAAGCTGTCTGTCTATCCTTTTCATCGATGAAGCAACTCTTACCGCGATGTAGCCTGCATCATTGTCGGGAAGCAGGATACTCAGCGCCATCATCTTTTCGCCGCCGACCGTTCTTCCCACGAAGTAACCCGTTTCGCCCGATGAAACAGCGTCCCTGTAGTCGGTCATAGGGTCTTCCACGGTCGGAATGAAGCCCGAAGATGTGAGAACAACGTTCCCGTTCCTGCCGATTATCATAAGCTCGGTGCGGTTCCTGTCCGCCCAGTTTTCGACAACGGAACGCGTTTCCGCGGTGAAGCTCGTCGCAGGGTCGTTGTAGGAATTCTGCAAAATGCTCGTGACCATATTCATTCGCGAGGAAAGATACTGCCGAGCGGAATTGTAGTAAAAGCTGTGGAGAAATATCGTGCTTGCGAGCGTTACCGTCAAAAGAACAATAAAGATTATGCCGATATTGTTGACTATCCAGCGGCGTGTTATGTTGTTTCGCCTTGTGATCTTTTTACTTTCCAAAGCGGTTTTCCTCCCTATACTAATTCTTGATCGTTCTATAGACAAAATCGACAGATAGAATAAGTTCAGTCAAGGAAAGCGACCGCAGGCAGGCTGTTGCCTGACAAGGGAGCTTGACGCCGAATGAACTTATTATAGCCGAGAGTTTGTCTATAGGTTGATCAAGGATTAGTATTTTTAATCGCCTGCTGTCCACTTGTAGCCAAAGCCCCAGATCGTAGATATGTACTTCGGGTTGGACGGCTCGTCCTCGATCTTCATACGGATCCTTCTTATATTAACGTCAACTATCTTATCATCGCCGAAGTAGTTGTCACCCCAGATATGCGTGAGTATGCTTGAACGGTCGAGAGCCGTTTTCTGATTGTTAAGGAAGTATTCGAGTATCTGATATTCGACCTGAGTAAGCTCTATCGGAACTCCGTTCTTGGAAACGGTCCTGCTCTTCAGGTCAAGCTCGAACGGGCCTGAAACTATAGTCGAGGAATCCTCTTCCTCGCGCACCATAGACATACTTACACGGCGGTAGATAGCGTCTATTCTCGCCGTAAGCTCGGACGGGGAGAACGGCTTTGTCATATAGTCGTCCGCACCGAGCATAAGTCCGCTCACCTTGTCCATTTCCTGCGTCTTTGCGGAAAGCATTATAATGCCGAGTGTGCTGCTCTTTTTGCGCAGAGCCTTGCAGACCTGAAAGCCGTCAATGCCGGGCATCATTATATCGAGAAGCGCGATATCGAAGTTTCCCTTCTCCTCGTCAAAAACGCGGAGAGCCTCTTCGCCGCAGTTCACATCGACCACATCGTAGCCTGCACGGTTGAGATTTATAACAACAAAGTCGCGGATAACATCTTCGTCCTCGCACACAAGAATTCGTTTCATTGCATTTTCCTCCTGTTTTATCTGTTATCAAGGCATAATATAAAAATTGTTCACGATCTCGGCTGTCGTAGGGATAAGCGGCTCGTCCGAAGCATCGGGGAGCTTGTAAAAATAGTGCATATTGTCCCTGCTTTTAAGCCAGATATAGCCGTTTTCGGTTTTTTCGTCATAATAATCCGCTGTAACGGCGGAAAGCCGCAGAAGTTCAACGGTCGAATTCAGCAGATCTGCGTAATACTTGTAAAAAACAATGTCGCCGTTATGCTCGTCCCTTTTTACCGTCACAAGTCCGTCCCAGCGGCTCGACAAAACGAAGCAGAAGCCTTTTTCAATGTCATAATAGCTTGAATATTTCTTGTTTATCGTAAAATTCGAGTAAACATTCCAGTTTGTTGCGATGAAAGCGTCGCGGTCGTCCTGATCGTAGCCCGGGAAATAGGAAAGCGTGGGTATCTCGGTTATGCCGTCAAGGTCGATGTCGGCAGAGTAGTAGCCTTTGCTGCGCGTGGTGTCGCTTATCATCTGGCGCTCGTCAAGATAGAGCGGATTGCGGAGCGTGTCGCCGACAAGATAGATTATCTCGGTCGAAAGCTGTCCTCCCGCAAGCTCGTCAATGAACACCGCGGGCGTGTTCTCGCCGACATTTCCGAGAACAACCCCCACAAAGTCGGAAGCCTTGTCATTGAGCGCAACAGTGTCTTTTTTCACGACCTGCGTTCCCGTGTCGGTGATAACGGAGAAATCCGCTTTCCTGCCGATGTTCTCATTGTTGGAGCGAATGATGCAAAGTCCGTCCTCGCCGTCGCCGTTAAGGTCATAGGTGAAGAACGAAGAATAGCTGTCGGAGTAATTCTCACTCACAACGCCGCCGTTATAGCTGTAAACTTTGAGAAGCTTGTCACTGCCCGATTCGACGAAGCCGACAATGATGCTTGTCCTCGCTGTCGAACCGATCGACGCTATCTGCACTCGGTCAACGCCCGCTCCGACCCCTGCAAAGTCACATACCGACTGCCATTTTCCGTCCCCGTCCCTGTCGAGAATGTTCATTCTGACCTGCTCGCGGACGCTGTAAAAAACAATAGCCTCGTCCTCGCCGCTCCCGTCGATATCATCGATGATGAACGCCGAGCGCAGCGCCCCGGAACGCGGATACCGGAGGGTGATATTCTCCCCCGTGCTTTCTTTAAGTGCAGAATAAATTTCCTCCTGCTCCTCGTAAAGCACAGGCGGCGAAAGAAGATTTTCCGCCGAGCCATCGAGCGTACAGCCCGTAAGCATCACCGAAGCAACAACAAGCGCCGATATTCCGTTCTTCTTCATTTCGGGCGGCACCTCCTTTCGTTCAATATAAAAAACGGGGCGTTCAAAGCGGTTTTTCGCCGCTTGTAAACACCCCATAAATAGTTATCAGTCGTCGATAGTTTCCATTTTGGAATTGCCATCGGTCTGAAGTCCTGTCCAGCGGCGCTTGCCCGTAAGGTTGAGCTTGGGCATTACTCTGTAAACGTAGGTGCTCCAGAATACAGCAACGATAGTAGCTGTTACAAAGATGATACCAACATCGGTCGCATCGGGAGAAAGCATACCCTCTCTTACGGTGTAGTCGGTAAGGAAGAACATCGCATATCTCGGGAGCGTCGATACAGCCGCGGTTATCGACGCCGCATAGCCGAAAAGTATCATATAGTATCTCGTTCTCTTTTTCTCAAAGCCGCAGAAAAATCTTACAACATTGAGGAAGAAAAGTGCCGAGAAAACATTCGTCATAAGAATATAGCATTTCTCGGAATATGGTCCGATGACCTGATATGTTGTGATAAGATCAAAGGTCTGCACAAGCTTCCATATCGGAAAAAGCGTAAGGAAAGCGCACTGTTCCTTGGTTATTCCCTCACCCTTGAAAATGCTGATCCCCGTTGAGATAAAGGTGAAGCAGAGAACTATCATAAAAATGTAGTTTGCCCACTGCATACCCGTTATATTCGCAAATATGCCTACGGGTTCATCTTCGGTGGACATACTCTTGTTAAGGCTTATCTGCGCCGCAAGCGGTGCGACCGTCTCATATATAAGAAGTCCTGCCATAATGAACATCGAAGCCGCCGCTTTCGGCGAAATCTTTTTGTTAAGGCGCTCTGCCTTTAAACGCATCGGGTTGATAAGGATACACGATTTGATGACCTTATCTCTCGATTCGCCGAATATCATAACGGCAAGAAGAAGCGCAAAGCCCACAAGGATAACAGCCATTGTAAGATTGAATCCCGAATTGATATATGTACCTTTTCCAAAATTCATATTGTCCTTGAGCTGAAATATTCTGCATATCACCGCAAGCACAAGCGTAACTGCATAGATCACCACAGAAAACTTCTTGTCAAGGAAAACTTTTTTCTTTTTGTACGGAGTAACCTGTTTCTCGCTCATGTCAACTTCTCCTTTTTGTTAAATAAATATTCACCCTTGAATAACGTTATACTATTTTTATCTGTTTTCGATCGTCTTATAAGATCTTCTCTTTGCGATAGGCTTGTAAGCAGGACGGATTATCCTGTTGCCCGTTGTAAGCTCTTCGATCCTGTGTGCTGCCCAGCCTGCGATCCTCGCAACAGCGAACATCGGTGTGTTGAGTTCAACCGGGATTTTGAGCATACGGTAAACCAGTCCCGAATAAAGGTCAACGTTTGCGCACATTGCCTTGTTATTGCCCTTTATCTCGGCAAAAACTTCGGGAGTAAGGCGCTCAACAGCATCAAGGAGCATAAACTCCTTTTCAAAGTCAGTACCCTTTGCAAGCTTCATTGCATTCTCTTTGAGGATAACCGCTCTCGGGTCGGAAATGGTGTAAACAGCATGACCCATACCATATATAAGTCCTGTTCCGTCGCCTGCTTCCCTGCGGATTATCCTTGCAATGTAGTCCTTGACCTCGCCGTCATTGTCCCAGTGTTCGATGTTCGACTTAAAGTCTTCAAGCTGTGCAATTACCTTTGTATTCGCACCGCCGTGACGATGACCCTTTAACGAGCCGATAGCGCCCGAATAAGCGGAGTAAGCATCAGTACCCGAGGACGTAAGCGTTCTGCAGGTGAAGGTCGAGTTGTTTCCGCCGCCGTGCTCTGCGTGGATAATGAGCATAAGGTCGAGCAGCTTTGCTTCTTCCTCGGAATAAACACGGTCGGAACGGAGCGTTGAAAGTATGCTCTGCGCCGTACACTCCTCAGGATTGAGAGGGTGCATATAAAGGCTCTCGTGGTCGAAAACGCGGCGCTTTATCTGATAAGCATCGACCATTGCGGACGGGAGCTTCGCTATAACGGATATCGCACGGTTGAGTTCAGCCGCGAGCGACTGATCCTCAGGGTCAACGTCATAAGAATACAACGCAAGTGCGCATCGTGCCATCTTGTTCATTATATTCTTTGACGGAGCTTTAAATATCATATCCTCGGAAAATCCGGGAGGGAGTTCGCGGTATTCGGACAGAAGCGCATTGAAGCTGTCAAGCTGAACCTGCGTAGGAAGATCGCCGAAGAGGAGCAGATAGACCGTTTCCTCAAAACCGAAGCGATTTTCCTTCTGTATTCCTGCGACTATATCGTTGATGCTGTAGCCGCGGTAGATAAGCTCGCCCTCGGCAGGGACTTTTTCGCCCTCGGAAACAACATAGCCGTGAACGTTGCAAATATTTGTGATGCCTGCAACAACGCCCGTTCCGTCGCTGTTTCTCAGACCTCTTTTTACCTGATATTTTTCATAAAGTTCAGGTGGGATATTGTTATGTTTAAGAAATTCGCCGCATAAACTTGTTATAGCAGCGCTGCCGTTTTGATTTTCTTTTCCAATCATTGTGAAGTGCCCTTTTATAAAGAGCCTCCCCCTTTCCTCAGATGCTTTTATATCGGGCGTTCGCCTGTTTCAAAGCATTGCGCATATTTCGGGTGTCGTCTTTGCTTTGAAAAGTGCATCATCGCACAAGAAGTATAGGCGCACACTCTGATAAAATATGTACCCTTTTATTTTACAATAGCTTTTAACACTTGTCAAGCAGTTTTTTAAAAAACGGGTCACGAAAAAAAGCGGCTTTGTCTGTTCTTTTTGTCATATTTGCAACAATTTAAAGCATTACCGCTTTATCAAGAAAGGAAATGTTATAATGAAGGATCTGTTCAAAATCGTTCTCATCTTCGCCGCATTTGTGTTCATTATACCGCTTGTCGGCTTTATCGGACGGGAAAAAAGCACCGCTCCGCCCGTGCAGTCCTCCTCCGAAACTACGCAGACAAGCATATCCGCACCCGAAACTGCGGAAAGCACCGATACCGATGAAAATTTTACCGTTTTGGATATAACAAGCGGAAAAATCATGGAAATGCCGATGAAAGACTACCTCGTCGGTGCAGTAATGGCGGAAATGCCTGCCGCATACGAACCCGAGGCACTCAAAGCGCAGGCAGTCGCGGCATATACATACGCTCTGCGCCGCGAAAAGCTCGAAAGCGAGGATCCAACGCCCGAATTGATGGGCGCAGCCATTTCCAACGACAGCACGAAATTCCAAGCCTTTTTCACTCCCGAGCAGGGCAAGGCATTTTACGGCACGGCCTATGACGAGTACCGGCAAAAGATAGAAGCCGCCGTTGATGCCGTCTATCCCGAAGCGCTTTTTTACGGGGGCGAACCTATCGCGGCAGCGTTCCACTCTATCTCCTGCGGAAAAACCGAGGATTCCGCCGAGGTGTGGGAAGCATCTTTCCCCTACCTTGTTTCCGCAGACAGCGAATGGGACGAGGAAGCACCGACATTTTACAGCGAAAACAAGTTTACCGCGGAAGAAATAAAAGCCGCTTTTCCCGATTCGGACTTTGACGAAAACAGCACGATAACCGTTGACAGCCTTACAGGCGGCGGCTATGCAAAGAGGGTCACGGTCGGCGATAAAACATACAGCGGACAGGAGGTACGCACCGCTCTCGGACTGCGCTCATCATCATTCACGGTTTCATACAGCGACACTGACAAGGTCTACACCTTTTCGGTAAAAGGCAGCGGCCACGGCGTAGGAATGAGCCAATACGGTGCAAACTGCCTTGCCAAAGAGGGAAAAACTTATCGTGAGATATTGGAACATTATTACACAAGGGCTGAATTAATGCGTAATTTTTAAATTCGGAATTCGGAATGCGGAATTCGGAATTATTTCATACTAAACACCATTTAAAATTTAGAAAAAATCAAGCCGACAATCTTGAATATAT
>UQQA01000105.1 GCA_900543105.1 uncultured Ruminococcus sp.
TGAAAGGATCATTTTATGGAACAAATAGCTTTTTTTGATACGAAACCTTATGATAAAGAATGGTTTCTGAAATATGGTACAAACTATAAATTCAAATTCTTTGAAAGCAAGCTCACTCCCGACAGTGCCGAGCTTGCCAAAGGCTGCAAAGCAGTGATCGCATTTGTAAATGACACGATCAACAAAAACACTATCGATGTGCTTTGCAATGCCGGCGTTGAACTTGTGGCATTGCGCTGTGCAGGCTTTAATAACGTTGACCTGAAATATGCTAAAAACAGGATAAGCGTTGTCCGTGTTCCGAACTACTCGCCTTATGCCGTTGCCGAACACGCGATGGCAATGCTCCTTACGCTTAACCGAAAGATACACAAGGCTTATAACCGAACAAGAGAATTCAATTTCAGTCTTAACGGACTGACGGGTTTTGATCTGCATGGAAAAACCGCCGGCATAATCGGAACGGGACAGATCGGCTGCATCTTTATGAATATATGCAAAGGCTTCGGAATGAATGTCGTTGCATACGACCCATACCCCAAAAATAATTCCGATATTAATTACGTTTCCCTTGATGACCTGCTCGGACAAAGCAGTATAATATCTCTCCATTGTCCGCTCACTCCCGAAACGAAGTTCATCATCAACGAAAAAAACATCAAAAAGATGAAAGACGGCGCATTTATCGTTAATACTTCCAGAGGAAAGCTTATAGACAGCGGTGCGCTTATCTCCGCACTAAAATCCGGAAAATTAGGCGGCGCTTGTCTTGATGTTTACGAAGAAGAAACATCATTTTTCTTTGAGGATCGGTCGGGCGAAGTAATTGACGACGATGAACTTTCCGTCCTCGTTTCAATGCCCAACGTTATCATTACCTCTCATCAGGCTTTTCTCACCAAAGAAGCTTTGCAGAAGATAGCGGAGGTAACGGTCTATAACCTCGATCAATTTTTCAGTGGAAAACCGCTTGATAATATTGTCGAATATACAAAATAATACCCAAAGGCGCAAGGTTCTCCCTGCGCCTTTTCTGTCAGCTTGCCTGCTTCATCTGTTCATACATCGTATCGGCAAATACAGCATAACCCTTTGTCGGATTATTTATAAAAACGTGTGTAACTGCACCCACTATTTTTCCGTCTTGGATAATAGGACTTCCGCTCATTCCCTGCACGATACCGCCCGCTTCACGAAGCAGACATTCATCTGTCACTCTTATTACCATATCACGGGAATCTTCGCTGCCCGAATGATCTATCTTTTCAATGGCTATCTCATATTTTTGAGGATGCGTTCCGCTTATAGTTGTGTAGATATACGCTTTTCCTGTTTTTATCTCGCTGTTCAAGCCGAGCGGTATCGCCTCATTTCCACCTAAGAAATCATCAAGCGTCCCGAATAGTCCCACTGTTGTATTATCGGTAAGCGTCCCCATAGAAAAAGATGAAACAAAGCCTCCCACAAGCTCCCCCGGAAAACCAGATTTGCCTTTTTTCACTCCGCTTATAGAAACCTTAACCACCTCGCCCGAATCAAGTGGCATAAGATTACCGGTGTCTATATCGCAGACAGGGTGTCCAAGTCCGCCGAACTGTTTTGTTTCGGGATCATAAAAAGTCATTGTTCCTATGCCTGCCGAGCTGTCACGCACCCATATACCCGCTCGGTAGCTATCGTCTGTGCTTGATATCTGCGGACAAAGCCACGCTGTAAATTCTCTTTCATTCCGTACCGCGCTTACTTTAAGTGTTTTTCCTCCACTTGATGAAATAATATCCTCAATATCTTCATTTGATGAGACTTCTATCCCGTCAATGCTTTTGATTATATCTCCCGATTTAAGTCCACAGTTTTCTCCGGGTGAAATAAAACCGTTATCCGTTTCAAAACCGCTCACTTCAACGACTATCACACCATCGGTGAGAAGCTTTATCCCAAACGGCTCGCCGCATGGAACAAGAACCGGCGTTTCAACAGAAAAAATGTTGACTACCTTTATCGGGATAAGTCCAAGAAGTTTCAGCTCTGCCTGCTCTGCACATTCATTGTCGATCTCAGTCAGGTCAACATCTGTATTGGAGCACGGTACGGCATCGAGCATTTTTGAGATGTTCATTTTTCCGCCTTTTGTGATATAGTAATCGTTGGGCAGAGTTCCTTCGAGGTATATAATAAAAGCCGCTAAAGATAATATAACAGCAAATATGCAAAACACAACGCTTTTTATCAATTTCTGCATTTTTATTTTCCTTCCTTTTCTTTTAAAATGATGATCTGTTCCGCTTTGTTTGCCGCATAACAGATCGCTTCATTCCTTAAATTTCCGTTTCGACTCTCGCCGAGCTGTTATTACTATTCACATTTTGAAGCTTTTTATAAATTCTAATTATATGTTATTTTAAAGCCAAGCCCACAAAAATAATGTAAAAATAAAGAATTTTATAAAATTACCCTTGAATGTTCTTTAAAAATATGCTATAATGAAAACGTTATTACAAATTTGACACGGAGGAGTTTTTACGAAAAAAATTTCCAAGATCACATTTATTTTAGCGGTAATTGCGGAAGTGGTATGCTGTCTTGTGCTCAACACCCTTGGCGGTGCTGCTTTCATTATGAACGGCTATGACAAATGCGGTATTGCACTTTTCGCCAGCACGGTTCTCCTTGTTGCCGCACTTGTTTTTATAAAATTCAAAAAATCACTTGTTTCGCTCATATTGACTATATTCGGTTCTGCTTGCTATATTTACACGCTTGCCGTTATTGAAGCAATACCGAATACAAAGATACCAAAGGAATATACAGAGGCTCTTTCAGCCAAACATTTTCCGACTATCGCTGTTACCGTGCTTCTTATCCTGCTGATAATTTTTAACTTTTTCAGTGAAGAAGCCGTCCAAAAACGTTTGGAGAAAAGAAATGCCAGAAAAGCTGAAAGAGAACGCAGCCTTAACGATGACGAAAAAATACTTTGACTTACTGGAGGAATAGATTTGAACGTAACTATAAAAGACGTTGCCAAAGCTGCGGGCGTTTCCGTTGCGACCGTTTCAAGAGTACTCAACAAAAGCGCTACCGTTTCCGAAGCTGCCGCAGAGCAGGTAAACAACGCCATAAAAGAGCTTGGCTACAACCCTAATTTTCTCGGAAGAAACCTCCGCAAATGCGAAACAAACGTTATCCTTGCGATACTCCCCTCTACAGAACATTCGTTTTACAACGAGATAATAAAAGGTATGCAAAGTGCCGCTTCCGAAAACGGCTATGATATACTCCTTTGCACATCGAACAGCTCACATTCCACAGAAACAAGAATGCTCGGTATGCTTTACAACAGAACTGTAGACGCTGCTGTAATGCTCGGAACTCAGCTTTCCGCAGAAGAGCTCAATGAACTTAATGAAAAACATTATATCGCTATCTGCTGTGAGCGTGTTGAGGGCGCAAATGTTCTTACAGTTACTGTTGACGATGAAAGCGGCGCTTATACAGCCGTAAAGAACCTTATTTCGCTCGGTCACAGAAAGATCGCCATTGTTTCGACTGAGGGAATGGCTCTTTCTTCAAAGGACAGAGAACACGGCTATATAAAGGCATTGAACGAATTTGATATTCCCGTTAAAGAAGAATATATCTATCGCGGAACATACGACCCTTACAACGGCGGAAAGGCATTCGAGCAGTTTATGGCTCTCCCCGAGCCTCCGACGGCGATATTCTGCATATCCGATCTTCTTGCGGCAGGCACGATGAAAAAAGCGATCTCAAGCGGCTATAAGATCGGCGAAGACATTTCCGTTTGCGGTTTTGACAACATTCAGATGTGCGAACTTTACAATCCGGGTATCACAACAATTGAACAGCCTGCATTTGAGATCGGCAAAACGGTCATAAACGAGCTTGTGAAGAACATAAAGCAAAATCAGAAAAAGGGCAGACACATAAAGCTGAACTACAGACTTATTCAGCGCGAGTCTGTTCAGAAAGCAAAATAAAAAATTACAGCTTACTTTCCAAAACAAAAAGTAAGCTGTATTTTTTAGAACCTGTCTTCATAAGAAATGTGTGCGGATTTTCGAGCATAATTTTGTTGCAGACAAGGCAAGGATTTTTAACGCAGTCTGCGGCAAAATTTGCCGAAAAGACGTGCGCATATGCTTGTGAAGACGGGTTCTTATATATTGGATTGATTATTCAGACTTGTTATTATTGCTGTTTCTGATAACGAAAAATGCTTGTTTTACGGAAGATACTCCCGTTACTCTTATCTTAGTATTGTTTCTGTCGATGAGCTTCATTGACTGCTTCGGGATAATGCAATGTTCAAAGCCAAGACGTTCCGCTTCACGGATCCGCTGTGGGATATTCGCAACGCTTCGTATCTCGCCGCCAAGTCCGATCTCGCCGAAAGCTATCATTTTCTTGTCGAGAACGGTATCATAGAAGCCGCTGTACAGTGCAAGTGCGACCGACAAGTCGCCCGCCGTTTCATCAAGTCGGAAGCCGCCGACAACATTCAGAAAAACATCGAGCGTTCCGAAGAACATTCCCGCACGTTTTTCAAGGACTGCGATTATCATTGCAAGACGGTTATAGTCAAATCCAGTGACAGTTCTTCTCGGAGCTGAAAAACCGCTTTTTGTAACAAGGGCCTGAACCTCGGCAAGTATCGGTCGGCTGCCCTCCATTATGCAGGCAACGCAGCAGCCCGAAACTCCCTCGGGTCTGCCCGAAAGCAGCATTGCAGACGGATTTTCGACCTCTTCAAGTCCCGAATTGCCCATTTCAAAAACGCCTATCTCGTTGGTTGAGCCGTAACGGTTTTTCACTGCACGGAGAAGTCGGTAGCTGAGGTGTCTTTCACCCTCAAAATATAGGACTGCGTCAACGATATGCTCCATTACCTTTGGACCTGCGATAGCACCGTCCTTATTTACATGGCTGACAATAAAGATAGGTATCTCCTCGGATTTTGCTGTTCGCATAAACAAGTTCGTACACTCTCTGACCTGCGAAATGCTGCCCGATGTGCTGTTTATATCGCTCAAAGTCATCGTTTGAATAGAGTCGATTATCGCAATATCGGGTTTGCTCGATATTATCGTATCGGAGGTCGCACCTGCGTCATTTGTTGATAAAATGTACAGATTCGGGGTATCAACGCCCAGTCTTGCGGCACGAAGCTTTATCTGACGGACACTTTCTTCTCCCGAAATATAAAGTATTGAATGTTCCTCGCCGAGATATTTACAAATCTGCAAAAGCAGCGTTGATTTTCCTATGCCCGGCTCGCCGCCGAGAAGCACGAGCGAACCCTTTACAAGACCTCCGCCGAGAACACGGTCAAGCTCGCTTATTCCCGTTGAATAGCGAATCTCATCGTCCGTTCCTATCTGCGTGAGGTCTTTTATCTGCGAAGAGAGGTCACGGCTCACCGACCCTGACGCACTTTTAAATGAAGAGCCTCTCGGTGCAGACTGAATTTCCTGCTCTTCAAGGGTATTCCATTCGCCGCATGAGGGGCATTTACCGTTCCACTTTGAACATTCAAAGCCGCACTCCGAGCAAACATATACTATTTTGGACTTTCCTGCCATTTTATTTTCCTTTCCGAAATAAGCACATGACCTGCTCGGTTCAGACCTTATTCCGTTGCAATGAATTCATTTATTCCCGAAAAGACTGTGAAAGCGACCTGCTGCTGATAGTCCTTATTCGTAAGCTTTGCAGCTTCATCGGGGTTGGAGAGAAATCCGCACTCGACCATTACAGCTGGGTTATTACAGTAATAGCAAAGATACAATTCGTCCTTGCAAAGCTTTGTTTCACGCTCGTTATCGGGCTGAAGATTTGTCACGAACCTGTTTTTCATAATACCTGCAAGACGCTCGCTTTCCTCGTTTTTATCCGAATAGAACATCTGCGCGCCGCTGTATTTCGGGTCGGTAAAGGTGTTCTGATGGATAGAAACGCAAACGCAGTCGGGATATTTATTAAAGAGCGCAAGGCGGTTTTCCATATCGGATATCTTCTGATTGCGCAGACCCTCAACGCCCTTATCGTGTATAGAGATATCCTTTATGCGTGTGGCTTCGACGTTATAGCCGAACAACCTTGCCATATCTCGGACGGAGAGCAGGATATTGAGGTTTATCCCCTTTTCGGTTTTGCCGTCAGCACTTGAACAGCCGCCGTCCATTCCGCCGTGTCCCGCATCAAGAACGATAATTTTCTGATCAGAAAGCTCTGTAGATGTCAGGATAGCATTTTCCAGTCTTGACTTTGCATATAGTATCGTTCCTGTAAAAATACATACCGCTGCGAGAGCGACAGCAGCGGTAAACTTCCTTTTATGCTTTGCAGAAACCATAGTTTTTCCTCCCATAGCTTGTTTTTTACAATATATGAGAGCAGAAAAACTATTATTACTTCATCTTTTCCATTATGCAGACAGCGTGAGCGGCGATTCCTTCTCCGCTGCCGGTAAAGCCAAGCTTTTCCTCGGTCGTGGCTTTCACGCTTATGTTGCCGATATCGGTATTGCAGGCTTTAGCGATATTCTCACGCATATTATTGATATATCCTGCAAGTTTAGGTGCTTGACACAGTATTGTTGAATCGATATTTCCGACAGTGAAGCCTTTTTCTTCGGCTATGCTTATTACCTGCTCCAGCAGCTTTATACTGTCTGCGCCTTCATATGTGCTGTCATTGTCGGGAAAAAACTTTCCTATATCACCGAAGGCAAGCGCACCGAGAATAGAATCCATTATCGCGTGAACGAGCACATCTGCATCGGAATGTCCGAGCAGACCTTTTTCGTATGGTATATCCACACCGCCGAGGATAAGCTTTCTTCCCTCGGTAAGGCGGTGAACGTCATAGCCGTGACCTATTCTGAACATAGTTACAAATTTCCTTTCAGAAGTATCTCCGCAACGGCGATATCTTCGGGCGTTGTTATCTTTATATTGCGGTAGCTTGATTCCGTCATTGCGACCTTTGCTCCAACTGCTTCGGCGAGCTGACAGTCATCGGTGAAATCAAGCTCATGGCTGTTTGCAAAGTTTATTCCCTTTACATAGATATCCTTGCGGAATATCTGCGGAGTCTGCGTGATGTAAAGCTTTCTTCGGTCGGGCGTATCAGTTATAAGACCGCCGTCAACGTTCTTTATCGTGTCCTTTACGGGAACACCAAGGACTGCCCCGCCGAAAATCGAAGCGTCCTTTATGCACTGTTTTATATTTTCGGGAGAAACAAGCGGTCTTGCCCCGTCATGAACTGCGACATATCTTGTTTCCTTTGATACTTCTCTATATGCATTGAAAATCGACTGCTGACGTGTTTCGCCGCCTTTTACGACAGCTTTCAGCTTTGTTACGCCGTACTTTTCACACAGCTTTTTATACTCGTCAATATCACATTCACGAACCGAAACTATTATCTCCGTTACCTCGTCAAGCTGTTCAAAAGCGAGCATTGAACGTACTGCAACGGGTATTCCGTCAAGTTCAAGAAGCTGTTTATTCACACCGTTCATTCGGGAAAAGCTCCCCGCACAGGCGATTATTGCCGATACAGTTATTTCGGACATTTTATATGACCATTCCTTTCGGGTATATGTAAAGGCTATACACTTGACATGTTATCAAAGCATTTCCTTGAAGTTTCCGAGCAGGCGGAACGAACTCATCTCTTTTTTCAAGTCGTCAAGCAAAGCCGTTACCTTTGCATCAAGGCAGTTTCCGACAAAATCAAGAAAGAACATAAACTCGAAGTCACTTCCTGCGATGCTTTTGCTCTCTATCTTTGTAAGGTTGATGCCATTTACAGAGAATTTTGTAAGAAGACGGTTGAGTGCGCCCTTTGTATGCGGTATGGTAAGAAGAACAGATACGATATCCGAATCGCTGTTCACGGTGAGATTTTTTGAGAAACAGATAAAGCGTGTATAGTTCGGCTGTGCATCTGCAATATTTCTGCTCAAAATTTCAAGCCCGAGAAGTTCTGCACAGCTTTCCGAGCAGATACAAGCGATAGATTCACTGCTGTTCGACACGAACTCTGCCGAGAGTGCCGTATTCGCAAAATCGCAGGTTTCAAAACCGCTGTCTTTCAGGAATTTTGAGCACTGCGAAAGCGCTTCGTTCTTTGAATAGACCTTCCTAACATCGGAAAGCTTTGTTCCTTTTTTTGCGGCAAGACAATGGGTTATTTCAACTCTGACGAGCGAATTTATGAAAAACTGTCTTTTGCCCATGAGTTCGTAGGTTTCCGTTATTGAACCAATGGTAGAATTTTCAAGTGGAAGAAGTCCGTATTCACACTCGCCGCTTTCAACCGCATCAAAAACGTCCTCAAAGCTGTGGTAAAATACTGACGGCTTATCACCGAAAAGCTTTTTGCACGCAATAGCCGAATATGCTCCGTCCGTTCCCTGACAAGCTATCTTCCCTGCTTTTTCGGCAGCGAAAGAGATGTATTCTCTCTTTTTATCAGCTGCCATTCCGATATTCTGTATGCTCTTGCTGATATCCATAATATTCTGGAACAAAACAGCTGCGCCGTCTTTGAGATCATCGGGGGAATTGGCTCTTATATTGTCGATTATCTGCTGTTCCCTGCCGCCCTGCATAACGGGGAGATCGTGCGTTTTCTTATACTCGCCGACCTGACGGCAAACGTCCATTCTTTCAATAAAAAGCTTCAAAATTTCGCTGTCTATCTCGTCGATCCGGTTTCTTAAAGTTGAAAGATCCATAGCATACCTCTGTAAAAAAATGATATAATG
>UQQA01000106.1 GCA_900543105.1 uncultured Ruminococcus sp.
ATAATTTTTAACTTTATAATTATAGTATCAGAATATTAACATAGTAATAATTATCTGTTACATTTATATTTCTGTAAGATATTCAGCTAAACTAACAACTGCCTAAAATAATTACAGCCGTCTATTGTTAAAAATAGCGCAGGAACGCGTGAAAAGCCGAAGCCGCCATTGTTTATAGCGGCAGCTTCGGCTTTTATTTTTTGAGTTGATCCGAATAGATTTTATAGTCGGGAATCACGGACGAAACAACTGCATAAAACTTCGGCGAATGGTTCGGCTCGATAAAGTGCGAATACTCGTGGACGAAAACGTACTTCGCGCACTCTTTTGGATAGCAGATCAGCCTTGTGTTCATCACGATGAAGCCGTCCGTAACGTGACAGCTTCCCCACCTTGACTTCATTTTGCGTAGTTTTACCGGGACTTTTCCGATGCCGTACTTTTCGGCGAAAAGCTGTGAAACCTCGTCATTAAGCTCTCTGAAAAGCTCGACCGTACTATTATAGTAGAAATTGCGCAGAAGGATCTGTATATAATCCACGCTTTTCGTGTCGAATGTCAGTATCACAAGCTTACCGTCCCCGATGAAAATCCTGTCCTCTATCCCCTGCCGGATTTCAACGGTCAATTCTTCACCAAGAAAGCTTATTTTATCACCGTTTTCGTATGTTTTCGTATCATCATACTCGGTAAAACTGTACCTTCGCTCCGAGGATAATCTTTCGACGGAATTTTTGATGAAATCATACCTCGACCGCACGAAATCATCGATAAACTTTGCCGTTACACGGTTCGGAGCGGAAACGCTCACGCTCCCGTCCGCTTTTACGCGCATATTTATGTTTTTGACTATTTTTCGGACGAGTGTATAGTCTATCACCTCGCCGCCGCAGTCTACGCTGCGTTTTTCATTCATTATGAATACACCTCATCAACAGTCACGACGAGATTCAGACGCGGGTCTTTTTCAGCGACCCTCTTTTTCAGCTCGTCAACTATTTTTTTACGTCCATTCTCGTCGAAATTATCGCGGATAACCATATCGAAGATGGTGTTTATTACTTTATCGCCGTTAGTTATTCTGAAATCATGTATTGATATGCTGTCGTCTATCTCTTTTGCCGTATCGAGTACAAGCTTTTTCAGTGCAAGAACAGTTTCGTCCTTGTCGGCAACGGGATCCATGTGGATAACAAGCATTATCCCGAGCTTTTCGGTAACATCGCGCTCTATCTCGTCAATGACTTCGTGCGCGTGGACGATATTGGAGTTTTCGGGTACTTCGGCATGGACGGAGGCGAATTTTCGTCCCGGACCGTAATCGTGGATGATGAGGTCGTGGATACCGCAGATCTCATCGGCTTTCAGAATTTCGTCCGTTATCTGCTGTATAAGCTCGGGCGAAGGTGCTGTTCCGAGAAGAAGCCCGATGGTTTCGCGCGTGAGGTCGAAGCCGCCGTACATTATGTAAACTGCGACTATAATGCCGATATATCCATCGATTGAGAACGGGAGAAAATAACCTACCGCTGTCGCAACGATAACGGCGGAAGTCGAGATAACGTCGTTTATACTGTCGCGCGCGGTCGCTCTCATTACGGACGAGTCGATTTTTTTGCCGATATAGGTATAAGCGCAGTACATCCAGAGCTTCACGAGCAGTGAAAGCGCAAGAATTATCATCATCGGCAGGCTGAACGATATCTGCTCCGGGTGAAGAATTTTGTCAAACGATGATTTGAAAAGCTCGAAGCCGACAAGCATTATAAGAAATGCTACAATAAGCGAGGATATATATTCCAATCTGCCATGACCGTAAGGGTGTTCACGGTCGGGGCGGCGGTTGGAAAGCTTCGCACCGATTACTGCAACGCAGCAGCTTCCCATATCGGAGAGGTTATTGAACGCGTCTGACATAATTGCGATACTTTTCATTGCCATTCCGATAAAAAGCTTCACGCCGAACAGGAAAAGGTTGCATATACCGCCGAGTACGCCGCCAAGCACGGAATAGCTCTCGCGGACTTTTTTATCCTCGGTTTTTTCATAATTTTTCACGAATGTCTTTACCAGCAGTTTTATCATAATTGTCACCCCAAAAATATAATACTAATTTTTAATCAAAGTGTAGACAAAAAATCGGCGCAAAACCCATATAAAGCTGTTACAACAGCTACGAGCTTTTGCTTGATTTTTTGTACACTTTCAGTTTAAAAATTTGTATAAGGAAACGCTGACCAAGCAATCGGCAAATGAATGCGTTGATCAGCGTTTTTTACTCTTTGATTTTTTCAGGCAGCTCGGTTACTTCTTTATGCGGTATCTCTTCTTGGTTCTTTCAACGAACTTTGTCTTCTTCGCGATAGGAAGAGCATCGGGTATCGATGTGATAAGGAGAACGCCCGTATTGAAGCTTCCCGAATATCCGCCCGAGCCTGAAGCGCCGCTTCCCGATGTAACATCATCGAGGTTATCCTTGTAGATGACGAATGCAAACGGTGAGCAGCTTGCGGTTGTGAACTGAACGCACCATACTCCGCCGACATCTACGATAGCGCTCGGAAGCACTTCAAGGTCGGTCGAGTTGATGAAGATATTATCGGAAACAGTGTCCTCGATGATCTCCGTTCCGTCGTCCTTAAGGTGGATAACTGTGATATAATCGCGGTAATCCTTCATAACATCGGGTACGGGAACTGTGAATGTTACGTTGAAGCCGTCATTCGGTTCGACCTCGACAAGTGTATTTTCGAGATAGAGCGAGATATCGAACGGGTAAACAATGAAGCTCTTCAAGCCGTTTGCATAACCGCGGAGGACTTCCTTTACGGCTCTTGTCGATTCGTCATTGACGGAAAAATAAGCATCAACGGGTTCATCAAATGCTTCGTGGTTTGCAGCCGCTGATATAAGCTCGCTGTGTGAGATGCCATAAGGCGCTGTGCCCTTGATGTTGATAGTATAGTCAACATCTGCGGCATTTCCCGAAGTAGGGATAGCACTTACTGCGAGTGAATAGTCACCGATAACTCTTACACCGTTGACGAATTTATATCCTGCGACCATATAGGTGTACTTCTTGCCGTTTTTAAGTCCCGTGTGTTCATATGCGCCCTTTGAAACAATGCTCAATGGCTGGAAGTCGCCCGTGTTGTCGTCATAAACATAGACGATATAGCCGTCGACACCCTTTGTTGTTGACCATTTGAGCGCAACTGTCCTGTTTCCGGGAGTTGCAACGAGGTCATTCGGAGGCGGATAGCTTGCACCGATGCGGACCGTTATCGTATTTGTCTTACCACTGACTATCTTCTGATTATTATCGAGCTTATAAGCTACTACATAATATGACCATGTTTCGCCCTCGGTGAGACCGCTGTGGATATAGGAGTTCTTGGAAACATCAATTTCCAGCTTCTTTCCGCTGTCAGAAGTGCCGTAAACGGTATAGCCGCTTGCGCCTGTTACCTTTGTCCAGCTGAGGATAGCTGAATTCTCATTTGTAGTTACCGCAAAATCGATAGGTGTTGCGACAGCGCCGCCTACAACAGCGGAAACAGTAACGGACTGAACTCCGTAAACAGAAGAACCGTTTACATTTTTATATGCAACGACATAGTAATAATATGTCTTGCCGGGGGTAAGTCCCGTGTGGAGGAACTCACTCTTTGTGACGTTAAAGGTTTCGGTCTTTCCGTCACATTTAGCATAGATGATGTAACCCTCTGCGCCTGCAACATCGCTCCAGTCGAGCTTTATCTGTCTGTCGCCCGATGTTGCAATGAGGTCAACGGGCATTCCCACCGAGCCGCCGATAGTAACGGTTTCGGTATTTGAACGGTCGCCCTCGAAATACTGGACTGTACCGTCAGAAAGCACGGACGAACGGTAAGGAACAACATAGTAGCTGTAGGTCTGACCGTATTTTACATCGGTATGCGTGTATGAATTTGCAGTGATATCCTTGCGGATAGTACTGCCGTTGTTTGTGATATAGAGATAATAGCCTGTGTAGTCGCCCGTTGCCTTTGTCCAGGAAAGCTTGACTGCATCGCCGTCCTGAACAGCGGTGAGGTCAGTAACTTTCATAATTGGTTCGCCGACAACTGCATAAGCAAGGTTTGATGCATCGGTCTTTTTAGGCTCGGAAAGTCCCGAAACACGCTTTGTGCCCTTAACTGAAAAAACGTAAAGGTCGCCTGCACGAAGTCCCGAAAGCTCATACTTTGTTCCGGTAAGGTTCTCTGTAGTTGTGGAGAGCAGATTACTGTTCTTGTCATAGCGCTTGACAGTAAGCTCATAACCCGTAGCCGTGTCAACGGGATCCCAGGTTACTGTGATATTGCCGCTTGACGTAACAGCCTTTACATTCTTGGGAGGGTCAAACGGAGTTGTTATCTTGACAGTGTAGCCCTCGGGATTCGGCTGAAACTCACTCGCCGGGCGCTTTACAACATTAGACGGGTCGGACGGATCTGCTGTAAGGACATAAGATCTTACACGGAAAGTGTAATTGATATCGGGAGTGAGGTTGTGAACAGTATAAGAGAACTTGTTCGCCTGACCGCTTACCGCAACATCGGCAGCCTTCTGTGTGATCTCTCTTGCATTATCGGTGAAAGCCTCATCATAAAGTGAAGCGTATGTATCATTGTATTCGCCCGAGAAGTTTTCCTTTATATAGGAAAGCGCATTGTCGATATCAGCCCATGTGACTTCACTGTGAGCAGCCTTGACCTTTTCAACAGCTTTGGATTCAATATTCTTTGTGACTTCCTTGAGCGTATCTGTCTTGATGTACTGGATATCGAAGCCGACAGCCTTGGGGTCGCTGCATATCCACGAAATTTCGGCGAAATCATCTCCCGAAACTACCTGAATGGTGTGAGGAGCATAAAGCGTTTCCATCGCGAGCTTCTTGGAAACGACCGCAGGAGGAGCGCTGTTTTTGCCGCCCGCATTCGGGTTTTTGGAATTTACAGCTGTGAGATAGTATGTATATTCGGTGTCATAAGCGATATTCTGATCGGTATATGTTGAAGTTGTTCCGTTGGTAACAGTTGCAATGACTTTTCTGCCGCTCACAGGCTCAGAGCCGTATTTGAATGTACGCTCGATGATATAACCCGTAGCATTTTCAACGGGATCCCAAACGAGAACAAAATCAACGCCATTCTGCGTTACCGAGAAATTCTGCGGAACAGCTGTGTTCGTGTAAACAGACGCAGCGTTGGAATCGATGCTGCTGTCTGTACCTGCGCCGGGAGTATGACCCGTGATGAACAGACCGCTCTTTAACTCATAATCGGCTGTGGAATTTACTCCGCTTCCCGTTTCCCACCTTACGGGAACAATATAATATTTGTATCCCGTTGTAGGCTTAACTCCGCTGTCGGTGGTATCTTCAAAAACAAGATCACCGTAGCTGAGTGTGGGAGCATCGACAGTAGCAATAAGCTTATACAACTTATCAGAGCCTGCATATTCGCTTCTGTAAACAAGGTAGCCGAGGGTGCCAGCCGGAGGATTGCTTCCGAGCCTTACTTCAACGCTGTCAAGCTGAGTACCGGTATCATGATTATAGACAGCAGTTGCCTTTACATCGGCAAGTCTTCTCGTAGGGAGATCCATTGTGTTGGAATAATGCGGGATAGTTGCTGCCTTTGAAGCAGATGTCAAATCATTTTTACTGGGTATAGATGTGTATTTCTTGTTGCTGTCATAAGAACCTGGGTAATAGACCTGAACATTTGTCCCTGCCTGATAAAGCGGAACATCGATAAAGCCGTCCGCACCGTCATCGGATTGAACTGTTCTTTCAGGATAAGATACTGTTTTCGGCGTTGGATTTCCGCTGTTTTTAATATAACCGTTTTCGTCAAGCTCATATCCGACAACAAATTTACTCTTGGTGTTGCTGTAAGCTACCCACTGCTGGTTTGCAGTAAGTACAAATCTATATTCTGCATCGGGGTCAAGATCTGTAACCTCAATATACTCTGAAAGGTTGGCAAAATTTTCCTTTTTTACATTATTGCCCTTCCAACTTGAACCGGTATTGCATCGTTTGAACTGCGTTTTTCCGTCCTTTGTTATAAACGCCCATACTTCAATTGTAGTAAGAATACCGTCTGTTTTGCTCTTTGTACTGTTGCCGTCGAACACAAACTGCGATGGGAGAGCATCACCGCCCGTACCTCTTGTATAATCAGCCTTATTCCACTGAATTTTACAGCTTGTAGCAGTGATATCAGTTATAGCCTTTATCTTTGGAGCGATAAAATTATCAAAAGGAATGCTTATATCGAATACAACGCTCGTATCATTGTCAATGCTTACAAAAACGCTGTCCTTAAGATTAATGCCAGTCCAATCTCTCGGCATATCGGCGGCAAAAGACTCGATAGACGGGAAAACGGCCGGCACGAACATCATCACGCAGGCGAAGCTCAGAACGACCGACATCAATCTCGGCATAAAGCCTTTCTTCACATAGACTATGTCATCTCTCCGTGTTCGACTGTGCTTTTCGCGAGCCTTTATTCCGAGGAAATTTCCGTCCTTATCGGAAAGAGCAATGTCCAGATTGCATACAATAGAATAGAAAAGCTTAACAAGACCTGCTGCGGCAAGACAAGGCAGGAGCAGAAACACGTTTTTTTCCGTAGTATCGGAAAGCTTCCTTAAAATTTTTTTACGTCTATTAAAATCAAACATATACACCCTCCGTAAAGTAATATGTGCAAATTACTAATTGTATAAAAGGAAGTCATTTGCATAACAAAATGATCCCATAGATATTTATTAGATTATAACATATTATGAAAAATTTGTCCAGTACAGCAGAGTAAAATTTTGCACAAAAATATGCTTTTTATAACAGCATTTTCTTCAATTCCTCAAAACGAAGCCTGAATCCCTCACAGATAGCCGCCGCAGGAACGGAAAGCAGAAACCAGAATGCCGAAAACATCACGCATATCTGTCCGAACAGATTGAGGGGCTGAGATGAATAGTCCCACACGTTCCAGCCGAGAATCAGGTTCACCACACAGCCGACCAGCAGCTCGAACGAGGTTATGACCGTGCAGCCGTAGATGCACTTCGCGAGCATACCCTCATCGGGGTGCGCCGTAAAATGGCGGTACATTATCAGCAGACACGCTCCGCCCGTGAGTGTCATACTCCAGTGCGTAAATCCGCGGAAAAGTATCTCTATCATCGAATAGATAAGTCCGCCCGACAGAAAAACCGTCAGATCTTCCACAAAAGCTTCTTTTTTCTTCATTTTTCGACCGCCTTTCGCCAAAATTTCCAAGCAAAAATATTATGTCCGAATCATGCAGAAGAAATAAGCGGAAATATTTCTGAAAAAAGGCGTTTTTTTCTTATTTTCGTGTTTCTTTCATTAAATCAACACAAACAAAGGTTATTATATAATCATTCCAAGGGAAACATAAAAGTACCGAGGAAATAAAAAAGACAATTTCTAATTTCCATATTCTCCCTCTTTTCATTTTCAGCCGCACTGATAACAGTCGGTGCGGCACAAGTTAAAACGACCTTTGGCAAGTGTCTGTCGCTTCGCTCCACCGCAAAAACGGTAAACGGTCTTTTATATAAATAGCCGACAGCGGAAATATTCGCACATACAATGTCGGCGGCAAAAAATTATCCAATATTTTGGTTTACATATATCCCCCGAAAATTCCTCTTTTCAAGAAGATCAGATCGAAGAGTTTCCCCTCTCTTCGGTCTGATCTTTTTTGCGTAAAGTATTGATTTCCGTAAAAGTGTGTGGTATAATAAGACAAATCGACATAATTTTTATGACGTTTAATTTTTGACAGGAAGTGGAATTATGAAGTATCCTATTTTATTGGTTCACGGAATGGGTTTTCGCGATGACCGCACAGTCGGCTACTGGGGAAGAATTCCCCGAAAGCTCAAAGAAAACGGATTTTCGGTGTATCTGAGCGGTCAGGACAGCAACGGTTCTATCGAATCGAACTCACGCAAGGTCGCCGAAAGCATAGACAGAGTGCTTAAAACCGAACGCACCGACAAGGTGAACATCATTGCCCATTCAAAGGGCGGACTTGAAGCAAGATACGCCGCATCAAGCCTTGGATATTCGGACAAAATAGCATCGATAACTACCTTGTCAACGCCGCACAACGGCTCAAAAACGGTGGATAAGCTTATGAAAATTCCCGAGCCGCTCATAAAAGGCGGCTGCAAAGCGACCGACCTCTGGTTCAGACTGCTCGGGGACAAAAATCCCGACACTTTCAGCGCGATATGCTCATTCCGAACCGAGGACGCGCGGCGTTTCAATGAGCAAAATCCCGATATCGGGACGATATATTATCAAAGCTACGCCTTTCTGATGAAGCACAGCCGCTCCGATATGCTTATGTGGCTGCCAAACCTTGTCGTCCGACACTGGGACGGCGAGAATGACGGTCTGGTCTCGCCCGAATCGGTGAAATGGGGCAATTTCAAGGGTGTTGTTACGGGTGTCGGCAGCCGCGGCGTTTCACACTGCGATGAAGTCGATATGCGCAGATGCAGGCTTTCGTGCAAAAAGGGGAACGGCGTTTCCGACATATCCGATTTTTATGTTGGCATCGCAAAAGAGCTTGAACAAATGGGATTTTAATAGTAAGAACCTGTCTTCATAAGAAATGTGTGCGGATTTTCGAGCATAATTTT
>UQQA01000107.1 GCA_900543105.1 uncultured Ruminococcus sp.
TTTTTCCTTTATTTTATTGGTGTTTAGTATTAATTACGCATTGAATTAAACGACATTCTCTCCTCGAACGGTATTTTTTTCGGAGCGACAGGCTCGGATTCCGATATGCCTATCGGGAGGAAGCAGACAAGCTCATACTCATCGGGGACATTCAGTATCTTCGCCATTTTCCCTGCGATATCGTCCGTATCGGTAATATGACCCTCTATCCAGCAGCTTTGGTAGCCGAGTTCCACTGCGGCGAGAAGCATATTTTCTATTGCGGCGGAATAGTCCTGCACGGAATAGCACTTATCCCGATAAGCAAAAATGCGTCTTGTAAGGACACATATCATCGCAGGCGCTGTTTCGCCGACGGGTGGGTCAATAACAGCATGGAGCTTTGACATGACCTCGGGGTCATCAACGGCGATAAGGCTCGTTGTCTGCTTATTACAGCCCGAGGGTGCGGCAAGTCCTGCTTTCATGATTGTGATAAGGTCGGTTCTCGGAACGGGTGTCGGCTTGAATTTTCCGCGGTAGCTGTGTCTTTTATTGATAATTTCTATTGCTGTCATTTTTCTCCTTTTCTTCGGTTCCGGAAGTTCGGGATAAACTTCCTCAAAAAGCTTTTGCAGGAAAGCTTTATCGTCAACTTCTTCGCACAGTATCATATCCTTTGCGCCGTCATACGGCGGTTCGTGCGGTGCGTTCGGCATAAGCTTTTCCGCGCTCGGGGTAGGCTTTATCAGCAAACGGTCGTCGCAGACATAAGCGGTTATCTTTCCTTTATAATAGATGATATACTCCCCCATCATCTGCTTATAGGTGATATTTTCGAGGTTTGAGAGCTGTTCGAGGACATATCCGAGAAATTCTTTCCGTGACGGCACTGCATTCTCCCCCTTTTTCACTGTTTATTTGTATTGTATCACAGATTCACGGAAAATTCAAGCTTTTTCTCGGGCAAATGCGCTAAACCGCTTGCAATATGCGCTTTAGTATGGTATAATTGAGATATGATTTTCGTTTATATTATGAATTAGGAGTTGTTTTTGATGTCTTTTGATAGCTATGAATCCCCTTTCTGCACCAGATATGCAAGCAAGGAAATGCAGTATATCTTCTCCGCAGATAAAAAATTCACCACCTGGAGAAAGCTTTGGGTCGCTCTTGCAAGGGCTGAAATGAAGCTCGGTCTTCCCATTACTCAGGAACAGGTGGACGAGCTTGAAGCAAACGTTGACAACATTGACTATGCTGTTGCCGCTGAGAGAGAAAAGCTCGTCCGTCATGATGTTATGGCTCACGTTTACACCTACGGTCTTGCCTGCCCCAAGGCTAAGGGCATCATTCATCTCGGTGCTACTTCCTGCTACGTTGGCGACAACACCGACATCATCATTATGCGTGATGCGCTCAAAGTTGTAAAGAGAAAGCTCATCAACGTTCTCGGTCAGCTTTCCGAATTCGCTATGGAATACAAAGATATGCCTGCACTTGCTTACACTCATCTCCAGCCTGCACAGCTCACAACTGTCGGCAAGCGTGCTACACTTTGGATGAATGAGCTTCTTATGGATCTCAACGAGATCGACTACAGGATCGAAAACCTTGCGCTCCTCGGCTCAAAGGGTACAACGGGAACTCAGGCTTCATTTATGGAGCTTTTCGAGGGCGACACGGACAAGGTAAAGAAGCTTGAAGAGCTTATTGCAGAAGAAATGGGCTTCGACAAGGTAGTTCCCGTATCAGGTCAGACCTATTCGAGAAAGATAGATTCACAGATCGTTGCTACTTTGAGCGGTATCGCACAGTCGGCAATGAAGTTCGCTAACGATATGCGTATCCTCCAGAACTTCAAGGAAATGGAAGAGCCGTTCGAGAAGAACCAGATCGGCTCGTCCGCAATGCCTTACAAGAGAAATCCTATGCGCTGTGAGCGTATCACTGCTCTTGCGCGTTACGTTATGATCGACTCGCTCAACCCTGCATTCACCGCAGGCACGCAGTGGTTCGAGAGAACGCTTGACGACTCGGCTAACAAGAGAATTTCCGTTGCGGAGGGCTTCCTTGCGATCGATGCTATCCTCAATATTCTTATCAACGTAACCTCGGGAATCGTTGTATATCCAAAGGTTATCCGTGCAAGGATCATGAAGGAGCTTCCGTTTATGGCTTCCGAGAACATTATGATGGACGCTGTAAAGAGAGGCGGCGACAGACAGGCTCTTCACGAGAAGATCCGTACCTACGCAATGGAGGCAGGCAAGCAGGTCAAGGAATTCGGACTTGAAAATGACCTTATCGAGAGAATTCTCGCTGACCCTGATTTCAAGACTTCGAGAGAAGAAATTGAGGCTATTCTCCAGCCTGAACATTTCACGGGCAGAAGCGCACAGCAGACCGAGGAGTTCGTAAACGGACTTATCAAGCCTATCCTTGAAGCTAACAAGGACATTATGGGTGAAAAGGCAGAACTGACAGTTTAATTCGGAATGCGGAATTCGGAATGCGGAATTATTTTTGTTCCGTGAGTTTATTTTGAATATCGTAGGGTACGGTTTTCCTGTCCCGCGCCGCAAGGCGTTTATGAAATAAACGAACAAGCCTGTTTTCAAGGTAAAACCTTTGAAAACAGGCTTGTATTTTTATTATTAACGTATTTTGTGTGCCGAAAATCGTTCGCGATTCGGGACGGGAAACCCGTCCCCTACAATTTTTCATGCGTTTTGCGCAACAAATTTGTGTATTAAACGGGCGGATATAGAATCCGCCCCTACGAAATATAGGTTTTCACACCAAATATGCGAAACAAAATAATTGCATTACGAATTAGTCATTATCTCAATATAGACCTCATTGTCCGAAACATAGCTTGAATTTATATCGACTGTGTATTTCAGATAAAGGTCGCCGCCGTCCGCGGTAAGGTTGTTGACTATCGACTGAGTGTAGATACCGATAGTCATATCTCCGTAGGGTGTGCCGTAATGGCAGTGGTGCTTTTTATCCTTTTCGATGATAAGGTTCGTGCCTGCTTCGCCGCTCCGCACTATTGAGGCACTTTCGTTGCCGAATGCGGTTATTTCCGTGCGAGCGCCCTCAAAACCGGTTGCTTCGGTTTCGTCATAGGCAATTCTGAAGCCGCCGCCCTTCACGGTGGAAAAGGTTGCGCCCGTTATGAGCTCGGTCTCACTTCTTTCCCTATCTACCTGCTGAACGCCTTTCAGCGTTATTGTAACATCTTTTTTCATACTTGACCTCTTAGAAAAAGCCGCCGATCGTGGCTTTTGGCATCGGCGGTTTCTTTTTTTATGTGAGCGAGATAAGTTCCTCTGTTTCGACTTTCCCGACATTTTCCTTTATTTTTTCACCGAGGAAGCTTTCAGCGTTTTCCCTGAACATTTCGGTGCTGTCCGATGAATAGAACACCGTTTCGCCCCCGGTTTCACGCTCTGCGAGCATATCATGTCTTGTGAGGTATGCGCAGGCGAACTTTGCGGCTTCTCTTCCCGAGGATATAAGCTCAACATTTTCGCCCATATAATCGGCTATAACGTCCTGCAATATCGGATAGTGCGTACAGCCGAGGATAAGCGTATCTACGCCCTCACGTTTGAGCGGTTCGAGATACTGCTCTGCGACAAGCTGTGCGACCTTGTTGTTTCTGTCCGCAAAGCCGTTTTCAACGAGCGGCACGAACAGCGGACAAGCCGCGCCGACTACTGTGAGTGACGGTTTTATCGTGCGGATAGCCTTTGCATAAGCGCCCGATCTTATCGTTGCGGCTGTTCCGATAACGCCTATCTTTCCGTTCCTCGTTTTAGCGCAGGCGGTCTGCACCGTCGGCAGGAGGACCCCCGTGAACGGTATGCCATCGGCATCTTTTTTATCCATTCCCACGACAGACGAGACCGTACCGCAGGCGGCGATTATCATTTTGACATCGTGCTTTTTCATAAAGGCGATATCCTGCATCGCATATTCCATTATGGCTTCACGGCTTCGCGAACCGTAAGGCAGGCGCGCTGTATCGCCGAAGTAGATGATGTTCTCATTCGGCATAAGACTGCGCAGTTCCTTATAGCAGGTCAGACCGCCCATTCCCGAATCGAAAACTCCGATCGCTGAATTATTCATTTAAAGCAACTCTCTTTGCAATTTAGTTATCCATAGCCGACTCGATAAGTCTGTCGAGAAGCTCGGGCTGTGAGATACCCATATTTTCCATAAGCTTCGGGTACATACTGATAGGTGTGAATCCGGGGAGGGTGTTTATCTCGTTGAGAATGACAGTTCCGTCCTTTTTGAGGAAGAAATCTATTCTTGAAAGGCCGGAACAGCCGATAGCCCTGAATGCTTTGAGAGCCGTTTCACGAATTTCGTTTTCGGACTCGGCAGGGATATCCGCAGGAATATTTATTCCCGATGTGCCTAAGATATATTTTGCGTCATAATCGTAGAAATCATTGCAGGAAATAATTTCGCCCACTCTTGAAGCGAACGGCTTATCTGTGCCGAAAACAGCACATTCAAGCTCCCTGCCCTCGATGAATTCTTCAACGATGACCTTTTTATCGTGTGAAAATGCGAGCTTTATCGCATCTTTGAGCTGCTCGAACGAGCCTGCTTTGTTTACGCCGACCGAAGAACCGCTGTTGCAGGGCTTGACGAAGAGAGGAAAATCGAGTTCGTTGATGATATTCTCGCAAATTTCATCGAGCTGACCGAGGTCGGATTGGCGGACAACTGCGTGTCTTGCCATGTGAATGCCTGCGGCTTCGAGAATAGTGTGCGTAACGGCTTTATCCATACAATCGGCAGAGGCAATGACCTTACAGCCGACATAAGGTATTCCCGAAAGCTCGAGAAGTCCCTGAATACAGCCGTCCTCGCCGTGCTGACCGTGGAGCGCGGGGAAAACAACGTCTATTTTCGTTATCGAATATGTACCGTCAACGATCTTTACGATGCCCTTGTACATCGGGTCGGGAAGAATTACCGCCGGAACGCAGTCGGGGTTGGATTCCCAGTTGCCCGAGGTTATCATATTAACGTCGCCGGGATAGAACAGCCAGCGGCCTTTTTTCGTGATGCCGATAGGAATGACCTCGTATTTATCGGCAGGGATAGCATTTATGATGTTAGTCGCAGAGATCAGCGAAATATCGTGTTCGTTTGAAACTCCGCCGAAGAGTACGGCAACCTTGATTCTGGACATTTTTTACCACTCCTATGGTTTTTGTCACAAAGACGGCAAAAAGCCGCTTTTTGCACAAATATTATATCACATTTTTGGTGCTAAAGTCAAGCATTTTTCAAACTTTGCGGCAATGTTTGGGCAAAATTTCCTTGTAAACATCAGACGGAAATATAATCAGCCGCAGCATAGCCCGTCATACCGCCGTAGCTGACAACATACCAGTTTCCCGTCTGACCGAGGACAGTCACCTCCGCACGGTTCGGGATAACGCCGACAACACGGGCGTTGGTGTTCGGCAGGCTTCTGATATTGAGGTTCGAGCCGTCCGTTGTGACCGTTCCCGTCCGTGCAGGCACGGCTTCGACGAAAGGTATGCCGAAGTAGTCGCAAAGCGCTTGGACGAGGTTTCGTGCAATTGACTGCGTGTTAGACTTTATCCATTCTGCGTCCTCGGGGTTGTCGTGATAGCCAAGCTCGCAAAGCACCGCAACAGCGCGCGTCTGCGTAACTTCTCCGAGTGAGGTCGTGGGAAGTGTGTTGACCTTTGATGGGTTCGGATAGATATTTTTGAGGTTGTTGACGATGATATCTGCGAGCCTTTCGCTCTGTGCCGAATAGGGAGAGTAGTAGATATCGATGCCCGAAAGTATGCCTGCGAAGCGGCCTCCGCCTGCGTTTGAGTGAAGTGCAAGGTGGACATCATAATAGCGTGAATTTGAGTCTGCAATAGCTCCGCGGACATCACGGTCGGGTTCGTTGCGGCTGTAGGTTATACCCGAAGAGCGCAGATAGGGTTCCATAGCATCGGCGATAAGGTTCATCTGCTGCTCCTCGTTTCCGCCGTTTACATATTGGTTCCACTGCTGCGTTGACGGGCTCAGAAATACACTTGGCATAAAAATATCTCCTTACATAGACTTGATAGCTTTGTTCAAGTTTATGCGGGGAGATATAAGGTTATGAATGTATATTAAAATGATCGTACTAAAACACAATGACACCTATGACCGCAGCAACAGTTAGAAAAATCAATGCTTTGAACAAAACGGGGTGTTCTTCGGAAAATGCCGCTACCTTCATTGCACGTATAATATGCCCGAGCGTGCCGCAAATGGTTATCAGTTCATCTATTACAGGAATATTGTCCGGGATTATCATATTTAATATTGTTATAATTATTTTCAATCCGAGCGGCAGACACATAAAAATTATAATAAGTATTATCGCTAAAAAAATCATATATTCCCCCAAAAATATGACGGTTCTTCCATAATACACAGAAGAACCGTTATAAAAATGCAATTTCTATTTTATTTTGTTCCAACAGCTTCATTATTGCGAATTATAACTCTTTTTTCAGTTTGGGCAATATGTTTCTCCTGTATATAATCCCCATTTAATAGCTGCTCCACAGTTTGGACAACTGCCATGTTGAACAAATACTGCATGTAATTTTTTTAAACATAATTTACACTCCTTGTTTAAAATATATTTATTAAGCAGTATATGTTAAAAAATAAGCTCATCTAATTCTGAAATCTCTTGCGAATTCGCCGCAGGAACAGTGCATATATGCCGACTTGATCGTTCTTGTGCATACGCATTTTCCTTCTGCACCTCGGTCAAATTCATAGATGCTCGGATTGCTGCGATCCGGTCTTGGGTCTGCATCGCCTTGCCAATTTTGGCAAAATGCGCATATTTCGCCCTCATAATTGTTGATATTAGCTTTTGCCATAAAAAACGCTCCTTTACAATATTGTTAATGGATTCTAACTATTTTAATTATAGCATTTTTTTGGCAAATAAGGTATGCTGTTAGCTTATTTTTTGCCGATCAAAACCTCTCCCAAAAAGCTTTTTAACGGAAGTGTGCTGCCCGAGTGTCTGCCGTTCGGAACGACCTCGAAGCGGCTGTTTTTCAGCAGGTTTCGGGTCATATCGTGAGTATCGATGACCTCATCACTGCCGCCGACAATGACGGAAATTTTCTCGCTGTCGATATCCGCAAGCTCGCCGAACAGCTTTATGAACGGGTGGATCTCGCCGTTATAGCCGAGCCTTGGCAGGTGCAGGAACGGCATAAGGCACGGGTTGACGAGCACCGCAGGAAGTCCGAGCCGCACTGACATTACGGCGGCATAAAATCCGCCGAGGCTCGAACCGACAAGCATTTCCGCACCGCACTCCCCTACTTCGCGCAAAAGCATTTCAAGCGTTTCATCGGGTGAAAGGGTATCGTAATCAAGCTCGGGCGAAGTGACTTCGTGACCGAGCGCAGTCAATGCTTCGTATGCGCTGTTTTCCGCACTGCCTTTGTAGCCGTGGATATTGAGTATTTTCATTTTGGGACTTCTTTCTTATTAAACATTCATCTGAGATCAGTATTCTATGCCAAGTTCGGGATAATCTTTGAATTTTTGTATAATGCCGACAGATGTATCGGAGAAAGCTCCGCTGTCAGGGTCGGCAGGAGAATGGATATTGTACAGATATCCGCTTTCGCTGTATCTTCCGCCGTTTTTGTTTGTATAAACATCGCTGTCAAACCAAGCGTTCACTATCTTCACGCACATTACAACGTGGTCGCTGTTCGGAAAAAGCTCCTTTTCCCACGCGTATTCACATTCGAGGTTGAGAAAGCACTCCTCAACGAGCGGTGCGCTGACCTTTCGTGCAGGAAATACCGTAAGTCCCGATGCTTGAAGCTCGTCCTTGTCAAAGCTGTTGTTTTTTATGGTGGAATAGCATTTTGCGTAGTTTTCCGCCGACATAAAGTTTATGGCAAGCTGTTTGGTTTCCTGTACTGTCTGATAAAGATGTGAACTTTTATGCACACTTGAAAAAATACAGTAGAATCCGTCCTCGCTTGAAAACGAGAACCATGACTGCATTGAACCGTTTGCTTTTCCGTTGCTTTTATAGCTTGTGACGAGCGCAAGCGGTGATGGTATTGCTGTGAGAAATTCGAGCCAATCAAAGCCGTAAAAATTATGGCCTTTGAACACTTCGGGACACTCAAAAATTTCTTTTTTCATACTTTTATACTGCCTTTCGTTGTCGGCGTTTTGCCGTTGTGAATTTATTTTACCATACAGAAAAGCAAAAGTATTGAAAAAATGCGACATTATTTTTCAAAATCGTTCATTGCCTCGGACGGGAGCATTGAATGGAAACGTCTGAAATCCCTCAGCAAATGGGACTGGTCGGAATAGCCGAATTTTTCAGTAATATCAAGCGGCGAATACGCCCCCGAGCGAAGCTCCTGCCACACGAGCTGGTATCTTATCAGCGATGAAAAAAGCTTCGGGGATATGCCTATCGTTTCGCTGAACGACCTTTCGAGCTGTCGTACCGATACTGCGGTTTCGCGCGTCAGTTCGGCGGTCTTTATCGTTCCCTTTGAAGAAATTATACTGTATATCCCGTTCATAACATTGGGGTTTAATCTTCCGAGGTCAAGGCGGCTGTAATACTAAACACCAATAAAATACAGGAAAAAATCTGCGCCGAAATCACATA
>UQQA01000108.1 GCA_900543105.1 uncultured Ruminococcus sp.
TTCCTGCATTATATTTTTTTGTGAGAAAGTGTCACCTATCATTGACAATTGAACAGAATTTTCATTTTGCGGCAAATTTGTCCGTATAAAAAAATTCTTAGAAAAAAATTGAAAAAATTTTTCCAAAACCCTTGACAACGCTTTAGCGCTGTGATATAATACAGACAAAGTTAATAAATCAGTAAATTCTATGAACAAAAGCAAGTAGCGTTTCTGACGGAGTACAGAGAGCCTGCGGTCGGTGTGAGCAGGTCTTACGGGATTCGTGAATGGGTTTGTGAGAAGCAATGGTGAATGGGTCTTCCCTATTAGCCTGCGCCGAGTTTCCTGCGTTAGTGGATAGGGTATTAATGCGTTGGCGGCGTACTTGAAATGAAATATCGAAAGTATCTGTTATCCGCAATTGTACTCAATGAGGCGGATAGCGGTTTTTTTATCCGCAAATTAGGGTGGCACCACGAGGAACATCGTCCCTGACCTTTGTATAAGAAGGTCAGCACGTTGTTCCTCTTTTTTATTTTATTTATTGAAAGGTCGATGAATATGTTATTCCCATCAAAAGAAGAAGTTAAAAAGCTCCTGACGAATTACAAGACTGTTCCTGTTTTTCACGAAACACTGATCGACAGCGCAACTCCCGTAAGGCTTTTCGCAGGACTTCGAGAAAAATATGACAACTGCTTTATCCTCGAAAGCGTTGACAATACCGAGCAGTGGGGACGATATTCTTTCATCGGCATTGACCCTAAAAAAGAGATCAAAATTTTCGGCGGCAAGGCTGAGATAACCACAAACGGCAAGACGGAAAATGTTGAATGTCCCGATCCTATCGCTCTTTACAACAGTATCCTTTCGGAGCATACTTCACCCGTTTTCCCGAACAAGCCAAAGCTCACGGGCGGACTTATCGGCTACTTCGGATATGACACGGTAAGAAGCTTCGAGAAAAAGCTGACTAACATTCCCGAAGATGATCTTCAGATGCCCGATTCAAATATGTTCCTTTACGATGAGATAGTTGCCTACGACCACCTTTCCAACAAGGCTGTCATAATCGTGAACATCAATGCAGGCGAAGATGTTGACATTGCATACGAAGGCGCTTATGCAAAGGCTCACGAAATTGAAAAGGTGCTTAAAAAATGTCCTGCCGTTGATTCGACCGAAAGCTCGGGAAACGGTGCCGATCTTGAAGTGAAGTCGAACTTCACCAAGGAAGAATATATGGCTATTGTAGAAAAGGGCAAGGAACACATCAAAAACGGTGATATCAGCCAGATAGTTCTTTCGCAGCGTTTTGAGATCGCAAATCCTCCGAAGCCTTTTGACGTTTATAGAATGTTACGCTCAACAAATCCTTCGCCGTATCTTTACTTCTTTGACCACAAGGATTACTGCTTCGCAGGTGCATCTCCCGAGATGCTCGTGAGTGTCACGGACGGCGTTGTTGTTACAAAGCCTATCGCAGGAACGATGCCGAGAGGAAAGACCGAGGAAGAGGACAAGGCTTACGAAAACAGACTTGTGAACGACATCAAGGAACGCTCCGAACACACGATGCTCGTTGACCTCGGCAGAAACGATATCGGTCGTGTCTGCAAGCTTGGTTCGGTAAATGTTACCGATTTTATGAGAGTTGAACGTTACTCAAAGGTCATGCACCTTGTTTCCGATGTTCAGGGTCAGCTTGCCGATGACAAGACGGCAATGGACGCTCTTATGTCAGTACTTCCTGCAGGAACGCTCTCGGGTGCGCCCAAGGTAAGGGCAATGCAGCTCATTGACGAGCTTGAAAACAAGAAGCGAGGCCTTTACGGTGGAACGGTCGGCTACCTTGGTTTCAGCGGAAACATTGACACCTGCATCGCTATCAGAACAGTCCTTTTCAAGAATGACAAGGCTTATGTTCAGGCAGGCGCAGGCATCGTATATGACAGCGTTGCCGAAACTGAATACGAAGAAACCAAAAACAAGGCTCTTGCCGTTGTAAATGCAGTAAGAGAAGCTGCAAAGCTTTAAGGGGGCGTTTTTTATGATACTTTTAATAGATAACTACGACAGCTTTACATACAACCTTTATCAGCAGATAGGTTCGATCTATCCCGACATCAAGGTCGTAAGAAACGATATGATAACACTTGATGAAATTGAAAAGCTTGCGCCCGAAGCACTCGTTATCTCTCCGGGTCCCGGATATCCAAGCGAAGCCGGTATCTCCGTTGACGCTATCAAGCGTTTTGCGGGAAAGATCCCTATCCTCGGCGTTTGCCTTGGTCATCAATCCATTGCGGAGGCTTTCGGCGGAAAGATAGTCCGTGCGCTTGAACCTAAGCACGGCAAGGCTTCGATGATAACCGTAAACAACAGCACACCGCTTTTCAAGGGTATGCCCGAAAAGATCAAAGCCGCAAGATATCATTCGCTCATCGTTGAAAAAGCTTCGCTCCCCGAGTGTCTTGAAGTTATCGCAGAGGACGAGGACGGTCAGATAATGGCACTCCGTCACAAGGAACTCGCTGTTTACGGTGTTCAGTTCCACCCCGAGTCTGTTCTCACCGATCTTGGCAAAAGTATGATATCGAACTTCCTTTCCGAAATTGCAGGAATAAGCGGTTTTGAAAAAGTCACAGTTCCCCTCCCCGACTCGGAGCGCAAGGCTCTTATGAAGTACATCAAGATCGTTTCCGAGAGAAAAGACCTCACGCCTGCCGAGGCTGAAGATGCTATGGACATCATTATGTCGGGCGGCGCGACCGATGCACAGATCGCAGGCTTCCTTGCATTTCTCCGCACAAAGGGTGAAACTACCGATGAAATTACGGGCTTTGCCCGCATAATGCGCAAAAAGGCATCTATCGTGCCGACTTCTAAATCGGCTGTTGATATTGTCGGAACGGGCGGCGACCTTGCAGGTTCGTTCAACATTTCGACTACTTCGTCATTCGTTATCGCAGGAACCGGTCTTAACGTTGCAAAGCACGGCAACCGCAGTGTTTCGAGCAAGAGCGGTGCGGCTGATGTTCTTGAATCGCTCGGCGTAAAGATATCGCTCTCCCCTGCGCAGGCTTCGGCTTGCATACAGAATGTCGGAATCTCATTCCTTTTCGCGCAGTCATTCCACAGCAGTATGCGCTTTGTCGGAAAGGCTCGCCGTGAAATTGGCGTTCGCACGGTATTCAACATTCTCGGACCTCTTGCAAACCCCGCACTTTCCGATTATATCCTGCTTGGCGTTTACGACCCTGCTTTGCTTGAAACAATGGCGACCGTACTTATGAATCTCGGCGTAAAGAGCGCAATGATCGTTTACGGTGACGGTCTTGACGAGGTTTCCGTTTCGGGCGAAACAAAGGTATGCGAGCTTCGCGGAAAGAAGATAATCAAGTACAGCATCACTCCCGAGGAATTCGGCTTAAAGCGTTATCCAAAGGAAGATATTGTCGGCGGAACTCCTGCTGAAAATGCACAGATAACACTCAACATTCTTTCGGGCAAGGAACACGGTGCAAAGCGTGACATTGTTCTTCTCAACTCTGCCTGCGCTATCTACTGCACGGGTGCGGCAAGCTCTATTGAAGAGGGTCTTGAAATGGCTCGTGATTCTATTGACAGCGGCAAGGCTCTTGCAAAGCTTGAAAAGTTAAAAGAATTTTCCAACAGGGAGTAAGCTATGATACTCGATGAAATAGTTGAAAAAAGAAAAATACAGCTTGAACGTGAAATGGCTGCGGCTGACATTGAAACGGTGAAAAAAGCCGCTGAAAGGCTTGACAGACAGTGCATAAGCTTTAAGAACGCTCTTGCGAAGCCTGACAGACTTTCGGTTATCTCCGAAGTCAAAAAAGCTTCGCCCTCAAAGGGGCTTATACAGCCGAACTTTGACCCCGTAAAGATCGCAAAGGAATATGAAACCTGCGGTGCGGACGCTGTTTCCTGCCTGACGGAAGAGCATTACTTCCAAGGCTCGTCCGAATACTTCAAGGCGATCCGCCAAGCTATCGGTTTGCCGATGATACGCAAGGATTTTATCATCGACGAATATCAGATATACGAGGCTCGGCTGATAGGCGCAGATGCGATACTTCTTATAGCGGCTGTACTTGATGATGAAAAGCTGAAACGTTTCGGTGATACCGCACGTTCGCTCGGGCTTGATATTCTTGCCGAAACACACGATGAAAACGAGCTTGAACGTGTGCTTGCTCTTGATTTTGATATTATCGGCATAAACAACCGCAACCTTAAAACATTTGAAGTTAAGCTTGAAACGACTGCTCGGCTTGCAGGAATGATCCCTGAGGGAAAGGTCATTGTTTCCGAGAGCGGTATCAAAGATAATGCCGATATGAAAACTGTACGGAGCTACGGTGCGGACGCTGTTCTTATCGGTGAAACGCTTATGCGAAGCGGAAATATCGGTGCAACGCTCACGGCTTTGAGGGAAAACGTATGATAAAGCTTTGCGGAATGAGAAGAACCGAGGACATTTCTTACTGCAATGATTGTCAGCCCGACTACATCGGCTTTATCTTCGCAGAGAGCCAGCGAAAGGTTTTGCCCGAGCTTGCAGGACATCTTCGGGGTGAACTTGACCCGAAAATAGTCACCGTCGGCGTTACGGTAAATGCACCAATCGGATTTTTCGCGGAAATAAGCGGTTCGGCTGATATTTTTCAGCTTCACGGAAATGAAGATGCCGAATATATTTTGGCTTTGAGAAAGCTTTTCCCCGAAAAAGAGATATGGAAAGCAGGACGGATACGTTCCGAAGCTGACATTGATGCTTTGGCTGAAATTCCTGCCGACAAATTCGTTCTTGACGCTTTTTCTGCTGATGCTTACGGCGGAACGGGCAAAAAGATAGATGAAAAGCTTCTCGCTTATGCGAAAAATAAGCTTTCAAAGCCGTTTTTCATCGCAGGCGGTATCGACAGTTCAAATATTGCTGATATAATCAATAAGTATGCGCCCCACGGAGTTGACCTTAGCAGCGGAATTGAAACGGACGGTTTCAAGGACGGAGCGAAGATGCTTGAAATAATGAAAATATACCACAATTTAACGGAGGATAAATAAAATGAGTGAAAGCAAAGGAAGATACGGCATTTACGGCGGACAATATGTTCCCGAAACCGTAATGAATGCCGTTACGGAGCTTGAAGAAGCCTACAACAAGTACAAGGACGACCCCGAATTCATTGCGGAGCTGAAAAAGCTTTACCGTGATTACGCAGGCAGACCGTCTATGCTTTATTATGCAGACAAGATGACAAAAGACCTCGGCGGTGCGAAAATTTATCTGAAGCGTGAAGACCTCAACCACACGGGTTCGCACAAGATAAACAACGTTCTCGGTCAGATACTGCTTGCAAAGAGAATGGGAAAAAAGAGGATCATTGCCGAAACGGGAGCAGGTCAGCACGGTGTTGCTACGGCTACTGTATGCGCACTTTTCGGACTTGAATGTCAGGTCTATATGGGTGCGGAGGACGTTAAGCGTCAGTCGCTCAATGTTTACAGAATGAATCTTCTCGGCACAAAGGTCATACCCGTTGAGAGCGGCACGGCTACGCTCAAAGATGCTATAAACGAGGCTATGCGTGACTGGTGCACAAATATTTCCACGACCTTCTACTGCATCGGTTCGGTAATGGGGCCTCACCCTTACCCACAGATGGTTCGTGATTTCCAGAAGATAATCTCCGAGGAAACAAAGGCACAGCTTATGGAACTCGAAGGCAGACTCCCCGACTGTGTTGTAGCCTGCGTTGGCGGCGGTTCGAACGCTATGGGTTCGTTCTATGATTTCATCGGTGACAAGAGCGTTCGTCTTGTCGGTGCAGAGGCAGCGGGAAAGGGCATTGAAACAAAGCTCCACGCTGCAACGCTCGCAAAGGGTTCACTCGGAATTTTCCACGGAATGAAGTCTATCTTCCTCCAGAATGAATTCGGTCAGATCGACCCGGTTTACTCCATTTCGGCAGGTCTTGACTACCCCGGAATAGGTCCTGAACACGCTTATTTATGGGAAACAAAGCGCGCTGAATATGTTGACATCACCGATGAGGAGGCTGTTCAGGCTTTTGAATATCTCTCACGCACAGAAGGTATCATTCCTGCTATCGAATCATCACACGCTGTTGCTGCTGCACGAAAGATCGCACCGACAATGGGCAAGGATCAGATAATGGTCATCACGATTTCGGGCAGAGGCGACAAGGACGTTTACTCCATTGCCAAGTACCGCGGCATTGACATTGTGGAATCATAAGGAGGAAAATTCAATGAACAGAATAGATGCTTGCCTTTCAAAGCTCAAAGCAGAGGGCAAAAAGGCTCTTATCACTTTTATAACGGCAGGCGACCCGTCACTCGACACAACGGAAAAGCTTGTACTTACGATGTTTGACAACGGCGCTGACATTATCGAGATAGGTGTTCCGTTCTCCGACCCTATCGCAGAGGGTAAGACCATTCAGGAGGCAAGTCTTCGTGCGCTTTCCACGGGCAAAACTAACCTTGATACTATCTTTGAGCTTGTAAAAAAACTTCGTGCAAAGACCGACAAGCCGCTCGTGCTTATGATGTACATAAACACTATTTTCCGCTACGGCACGGAGAAGTTTTTCAAGCTTTGCAAGGAGGACGGCATTGACGGCGTTATCGTCCCCGATCTTCCTTATGAGGAACGTAACGAGATACTCCCCTATGCAAAGGCAAACGGCATTATCCCGATAAGCATGGTAACACCTGCTTCGCACGAGCGTATCAGAGCTATCGCTTTGCAGGCGGAGGGATTTCTCTACTGCGTTTCTTCAAACGGCGTAACCGGCACAAGAAGCAGCTTTTCTACCGATTTTGACAGCTTCTTCGGCGAGATAAAGAAGAGCTGCAAGATCCCTGCAATGGTTGGTTTCGGCATTTCTTCACCCGAGCAGGCTAAGAAGATGAGCGGCTACTGCGACGGTGTTATTGTCGGAAGTGCTGTCGTAAAGATCGTCGCACAGTACGGCAAGGACAGTGCAGAAAAGGTCGGCGAATTCACCAAGTCGCTCAAAGAGGCTATGAACTAAAAAAGTTTACGATTTTCTTTTATCGTTAAACGTTTAGCCCACTTGAAAAGCAAATTTTAATATGCTATAATTATGGGGATTTCCGAAGCGGTTTTCGGAAATCCCCCATTATTTTCAAGGAGAAATTTTTTATGAGAAATATATCTTCGGCAGAGCTTTTAAAAGAATGGACGGCAGGCTGGAACGTTGGCAACTCACTTGATGCCTGCAAATGCGGCGGACTTGAATCGGAAGAATCATGGCACAACCCAAAGGTAACGCAGAAACTTATCGACGGCGTTATTTCGACCGGAATAAACGTTATCCGTGTTCCTGCGACCTGGTCAAATCATCTTGATGAGAACTATAATGTTGATGCGGCTTGGCTTGACCGTGTTCAGGAAGTTGTTGACTATGCTTATAAGCGAGGAGTTTTTGTAATTCTCAACACTCATCACGAAAACTTCCTTTACACTTCGCAGGAGAATTATTCCAAGGCATCGGAGATACTTATTCGCATCTGGGAGCAGATATGCGTGCGTTTCGGCAATTACGGCGAGCGTTTGCTTTTTGAGGGGCTTAACGAACCCCGAAAGAACGGTGCGCCCGATGAATGGCACTGCACGGATGAAGAAGCTTTTGACGTTGTGAACAAGCTTAATACAGACTTTGTAAAGACGGTTCGTTCGGGCGGCGAAAAAAATGCTATCCGTCATCTTGTGCTTGCGACCTACTGCGGAGCTTGCACAGACGAGATAATGCGCTCGCTTGAAATTCCCGATGATGACAAGGTGATCGTAAATGTTCACTCGTATATTCCGTGGAATTTTGCGGCGGAAGAAAACGGTTTGGAGGTTTTCAACGAAACTTCGGAGCTTGATGCGACATTCGGGTATATGAAAAAATATGTTATTGACAAGAATGTTCCGCTCATTATAGATGAGTTCGGTGCTGTTGACCGCGGAAACACGGCAGAGCGAATCAAGTATCTTGAATACTTCAAGTCAAAGGCAGATGCGCTCGGCATAAAGTATCTTTGGTGGGACAACGGTTACAGACGCAGCTTTGCGCTCTTTGACCGCAAGAACGGAAAGCCTTATTTCAAGGATATTGTTGAAACTCTTGTCAAGTAATTGTGAGAAGTGTGCATTATTTCAGATTTTCGCGAAATAATATATGCATAATGACAAAAGTAAAAAAAGCTATTGACAAATTATATCAAATTTGATATAATAAATAAGCGTTGTGAGAAAGCATTAAATATTTTCACAACACTTTGAGTTATTAGCTCAGTCGGCAGAGCATCTGACTTTTAATCAGAGGGTCTGGGGTTCAAATCCCCAATAGCTCACCAGTTTAAAACCCCGTCAAATCGCGTAGGCACGTTGTTTGACGGGGTTTGCTGTTTTTGTAAACCACCTGCACAAATGCACATAAAGTCAGTAGTACGACAATTTTTTATCAAAACAGAAAATCCCACTTGTTCCGAAAAACAAGTGGGATTTTTCATTGGCACCCCCTGCGAGAATCGAACTCACAACTAACCCTTAGGAGTATGGCTTACCATGTGATACACGGTTCGGATGTAACTTCCAATATCA
>UQQA01000109.1 GCA_900543105.1 uncultured Ruminococcus sp.
ATATCAGAGTTTTTGCTTGATTTTTTGTATAGTTTTTAATTGGTGTTTTGTATAACAGACCACAAAGTTCATGCTAATATGCATAAAAATGCCCCCGTTTTCAACGTTTCCGATGAAAACGGGGGAGAGTTCTTGTGCAAAAATTGTATATTGAAATTGCAGATGCGATTCGGGCAGGAAAGCCGTCCCTGCGAAATTCAAACAATTATATAATTACGAATTACGCATTAAAATTACTCGTCTGTCGGAAGATCGTGAAGATCGCAGTGTTCGGACTGCTTGCCGAGGATAGGCTCGGGGTCTACGCCTTTGCGCTTGTAGTAGTCGGTGAGTGCGGAACGTACTGCCTGCTCTGCGAGAACGGAGCAGTGTATCTTCTGCGGCGGAAGTCCCTCGAGAGCTTCAACCACTGCCTTGTTTGTAAGGCTGAGAGCGTTGTCGATAGACTTGCCCTTTATCATCTCGGTAGCAATGGAAGATGTTGCAACTGCTGCGCCGCAGCCGAATGTCTTGAATTTACAGTCGGTGATAGTATCTCCGTCGACCTTGATGTACATTTTCATAATATCGCCGCACTTTGCGTTGCCGACTTCGCCAACGCCGTCAGCATCGGGAATTTCGCCAACGTTTCTCGGGTTTGCGAAATGATCCATTACTTTATCGCTGTATAACATAAAAATTTACCTCCTTGACATTACTTTGCCGATGTTATTTCCGAAACGAACGGAAGAAGCTTCTTTGTATGCTCCTTGCCGCTTGTGATATCTTCCCAGAGCGGCGACATATTTCTCAAACGGACAACAACGTCCTTGACTGCTTCAATGATATAATCCGCATCTTCGTCCGTGATATCCTCGCCGAGCGAAAGACGGAGCGAGCCGTGCGCAACTTCGTGGGGAAGTCCGAGCGAAAGCAGAACGTGCGACGGGTCAAGCGAACCCGATGTGCAGGCAGAGCCGCTTGAAGCACATATTCCCTTGCTGTCGAGAAGAAGCAGGAGAGCCTCGCCCTCTACGCCGAGAAAAGAGATATTTATATTGGCAGGCAGACGCTTTTCACGGTCACCGTTAAGTCTTGTTCCCTCGATAGTAAGGATACCGTCGATGATCTTATTGCGTATCTTTTTGATGCGTTCGCCTTTTTCGGCGATGTCTGCGCAAGCGTCAGTGATAGCAGTTCCAAGACCCGCGATTGCAGGAACATTCTCCGTACCGGGGCGCTTGCCGCGTTCCTGACCGCCGCCGAAGATGAGGTTCGGCATTGGTATGCCCTTTTTAACATAGAGAAGTCCGATGCCTTTCTGTGCGTGTATCTTATGACCCGAAAGGGAGAGCATATCGATGTTCTGCTCGGCAACGTTTATCGGAACGTGACCTACAGCCTGTACAGCATCGGTGTGAAAAAGAACTCCCTTTTCGTGACATATCCTGCCGATCTCGGGGATAGGCTGGATAGTGCCGATCTCGTTGTTAGCATACATTATAGTAACAAGAGCTGTCTTGTCGGTGATAGCCTCGGCTACCTGTTCGGGTGAAATAACACCGTTTTCACCTACGGGGAGGTAGGTAACGGTGAAGCCGTGCTTTTCGAGGTAAGCGCAGGTGTGAAGAACAGCGTGATGCTCGAAAGCTGTGGTGATGATGTGGTTCTTACCCTTTGCGGCAAGGCGTTCCGCAGTCGCGCGGATAGCCCAGTTGTCACTTTCCGTTCCGCAGCTGGTGAAGAATATCTCGTTCGGATTGCAGCCAAGAGCTGCGGCAGCCTTTTCACGAGCCTCCTCAACGACCTTTTGTGCATCACGTCCGAGCTTGTAGATGCTTGACGGGTTGCCGTACTGTGTTGTGAGGAACGGCATCATAGTGTTAAGGACATTTTCGGAAACAGCCGTTGTGGCGGCGTTGTCCGCATATATATAACGTTTTTCCATAGTATCCTCTTTTCTTTAATATATTTATAAAGTCTATCAATTTCATAGGCTATGGCTATATTATATACTAATTTTATCCGTAAATCAAGAGGTTTCGAAAAAAAATTTAAAATTTTTTTTGAATAATAAATGCAAATTAAGCTATAGAAAAAACTGCGCCCCAAAATATATATCAGAGTTTTGGCTTGATCGTTGGTCAAAACTCTTTTGTTTGGATAAGTCAGATATTCTTCTTATAAATATTGCCGACCAGACTTCCCGAAGAGCCGCTTTCAACAAAAGAATATTGGTTTTTTGAATTAAGGAATTGTGCATTGTCATACCGCAAATTTTAGTCAATGATCGAAAACCCATACTTATTGTTCATTGAGCTGTTTAAAATGTTCAGGCGCTCCATAGGATATTTGTTTACAGTTCCGTCTACAAATGTAATTCCTTTTTTTAATTCAGGTTCGTGTTTGCGAATACCTTGCCTTATCAGTGGCACGAAGATTTCCTTATCAATATTAAAACTTGCTGTTCCTTTACTTTCAAAATACAAACAGCAGTCAAAATATTCTGCAGCCAAGAATACGTCGGCGGCTGAACCATTCAAAAGGATAGTCAACGCCTGCTGAAAAATATTTTTTCGATCTTTCGACGGACTTACATATATATACTCTTTCATCACCCTATCAGTTGCAGTGGGGAGTGGTTCGCCGTAATCATATTGAGATATCATTACAGGATATACTCCTTTCAGCAGATCTGCAACATTTTCAGCGTCATATAAGTTTATATGTGACATCATAACGCCCCCCTTTATATGCTTAAATTATATCCTTTTTTATCCATGATTGTCAAGCAAATTCCCGAAAATCCGTGTCTTGTTCATATCAGTACTGTTCCTCTTTTTTATTTTCCGAAAAGTATAGAAATTCCCACACAAATATGATATAATAATATATATATGTCAAAAATCAGCTTTTAAAAAGGCGGTCAGATATGAGAAACTATAATAACAAAAATAACGATAAGGAAAAGTCAAAGCCGCAGAGCTTTACCGTGAGCGAGCCTGTCGGTCTGCTCGATTTCCTTTTTGAAAATATGAAAGGCAAGGGCGTGAACAAGGTCAAGGCTACGCTCAAATACCGTCTTGTTTCGGTGGACGGAAAGGTAACTACCCGTTTCGACTATCCGCTCAAGGCAGGTCAGGTCGTGACTATTGCATCGTACAAGCCGGAATACAAGCGTGACAACGTGCCGAATATGCCCGATATCATATATGAGGACGACAACATCATCGTTGTGAACAAGCCTGCCGGAATGTTGGCTGTTGCGACCGATGAGGAAAAGGAAAACACGGCTTATCATGCTGTTACCGAATATGTAAAGCGCAAGAACCGCAACGACCGAATCTTCATCGTTCACCGCCTTGACCGTGACACCTCGGGAATACTGCTTTTCGCCAAGAATGACACGGTGAAATTCGACCTGCAGGAGCATTGGAACGAATATGTGAAATACCGTGGTTACTGTGCCGTTGTTGAGGGTCACCCAGACCCGAAAAAGGGCAGGATAGAATCGTGGTTAAAGGAAACGGACAGTATGTTCGTATATTCCTCACGAAACAAGGGTGACGGCAAGCTTTCCATAACGAATTATGAGGTCAAGCGTGAGAGCCGTGACTACTCGCTCGTTGCGGTGAACATCGAAACGGGACGCAAGAACCAGATCAGAGCGCACTTCTCCGAAATGGGCTGTCCTATCGCAGGCGACAAGAAATACGGCGCAGACACGAACCCTATCCGCCGTCTGGCGCTTCATGCAGACAGACTTGTTATCTATATCCCTTATCTCGGCAGGGAAATGGAATGGAAGCTTCCCGTTCCGCCGAAGTTCCTTTTTATGATGAAGCACGAGGACGAATACAATAAGAAAGGCGGAAAGCGAAATGGCAATTAAACTTTACGAGCGCAAGGCTTTTTACTATGAGACAGATAAAATGGGCATCGTTCACCACTCGAATTATATCCGCTGGTTCGAGGAGGCGCGCATACACTTCTTGAACGAGGTCGGCTATCCGTATGCGAAAATGGAGGAAAACGGCGTTATGATACCCGTCCTTTCGGCGAGGGCAGACTATAAAAACGCTGTACGCTTTGATGAAACTGTACTTATCGTGCTGAAAGTCGAGGAGTTCAACGGCTTCAAAATGCGCATAACCTACCGTGTTATCGGCAAGGACAACGGCGAGCTGAAAGCCACGGGCGAAACCTCGCATTTCTTCACCGATATGGATCTGAAGCCGCTCCGCACGAAAAAGACCCACCCCGATATTTACAAGGCTTTCGCTGACTATATCGGTGTTGATTTTCTTGAAGAGGATAATAAAAATGAGTGAAATAATGAGAATTTCGGCTGAAAATGCCAATGTTCGCAGGCTCGGACGAACTCTTATGCGGAACGGCACGTTATGGCTCGGCTACTCGCTGACGGGTGCGGAGTTCGGCTTTGACGGAACGAGCCTTACGGCGGAGCTTACGACCGACTGGGTGAATGACGAGGCTTGGAAGGAGAATTTTCAGCCCTATATGGCTGTACTTGTGAACGGAAAGCTTTTAAAGCGTTTCGCTGTCAGCGAGGGTACTGCCGAATATGAGCTTTACCGCAGTGAAAGGGCTGAAAAAGTCCGCATCAGGCTTGTAAAGCTTTCGGAAAACGCTTTTTCAAAGGTTGGAGTGCTGTCTTTCAGCGTGGACGGAAAGCTGACGGCGACAAAGCCCTGTTCCGAGCGCAGGATAGAATTTGTCGGCGACTCGATAACCTGCGGCTTCGGCATTGAGGGAAGGTCTGCCGACGAGAAATTCAGGACATCGACTGAAAATCCTCTTATAAACTATGCTTCACTCACGGCGAATGAGCTTGGCGCAGAGTATCAGCTCATCTCCTGGACATCGATAGGCGTTTACTCTAACTCGGTCAAGGACGACCGAACCGAACCCGACAACGCTTGGACAATGCCCGTTATATATGACTGTACCGACAAGGCTGTTGACGGTATGCTCGGAAATGAACCCGAAAAGTGGGATCATTCACGCTTTGCACCACAGCTTATCGTTGTCAATCTCGGAACGAACGACAAGGATTTCACAAGGGGAATACCCGAGCGCACGGCGGCATTTGAAAACTGCTACCGTGAATTCATTGCGCATATCCGTGAGAAAGATCCGCAGGCGCACATTATCTGCGCACTCGGAGCAATGGGACGTGAGCTTTTGCCGCAGGTCGAAAATGCCGTAAAATCGCTTGCTGACGAAAGGATAACCTCGCTCGGCTTCGATGTTCAGCGTGAGGAGGACGGTATCGGTTCGGAACAGCACCCGAATGCCGTAACTCACCGCAAAATGGCGAACAGGCTTATTGCCGAAATAAAACGGCTCGGCATCTTTAAGGAGTAAAAAATGTCAAATTCTTATGACTGTATAATAGTAGGCGGCGGTGCTGCGGGAATGATGGCTGCGATAACAGCCGCAGGACTGGGAAAAAGTACACTGCTGCTTGAAAAAATGAACCGCTGCGGAAAGAAGATATCCATAACGGGAAAAGGTCGCTGCAACGTTACGAACAACTGCACATCGGACGATTTCTTCGCGAATATCCCGACTAACCCGAGGTTTCTCTACTCGGCTTATGCAGGCTTTAACTCGCAGGATTGTATGGATTTTTTTGAAAGGCTCGGAGTTCCGCTCAAAACGGAGCGTGGAAACCGTGTTTTTCCCGTCAGCGACAAAGCGGAGGATATCGTCCGTGCGCTTGAACAGGGCTGCGAGGACTACGGCGTGAACAGGATATTTTCAAAGGTGACGGAGATGATCACCGAGGACGGTGCGGTAAAGGGCGTAAAGTGCGGCAGCAGGACATATTTCGCTCCGTCTGTACTCATTGCAACGGGCGGAAAGTCCTACCCCGGAACGGGTTCGGACGGCGACGGTTACCGTTTCGCCGAGGAGCTCGGACACACTGTAACGGACATAAAGCCGTCGCTCGTACCTATCGAATCGGACGATGATTACTGCCGTGAAATGATGGGACTTTCGCTGAAAAATGTTGTACTCACGCTCAAAGACACGGTGAAAAACAAGGTCGTTTTCTCCGAAATGGGTGAGATGCTTTTCACGCATTTTGGTGTATCGGGTCCGCTTGTTCTGAGCGCATCGAGCCATATTCCGCAGGTCGAGAGCGGACGCTACATTTTTTATATTGACTTAAAGCCTGCGCTTGACGAAAAAAAGCTGGACGAGAGAATACTGCGTGATTTTAAGGAGATACCGAACCGAATTTTCGCAAACTCGCTTTCAAAACTTCTCCCGTCAAAAATGATACCGACTGTCGTTGAGCTTTCGGGCATCGACGGCGAAAAGCAGGTCAACTCCGTCACAAAGCAGGAACGTCAGCGGCTCGTTTCGCTTCTGAAAGCTTTTCCCGTGCATATTCGGAGCTTCCGACCGATAGCCGAGGCGATAGTTACGAGCGGCGGCGTTAAGGTCAGCGAGGTCTCGCCGAAAACGATGGAGTCAAAGCTTGTAAAGGGACTTTACTTTGCAGGCGAAATTCTCGATGTGGACGGCTATACAGGCGGCTTCAATTTGCAGATAGCATTTTCAACGGGCTGTCTTGCAGGAGAGAATATGTGATGAGCGGCGAACAAGACATCTCGGGCGGCTTCGGGCGGAACAACCGAATAGAGCTTCTCGATTTCCTGCGTGGAGTTTCGCTCATTTATGTGATGTTTTATCACCTTTGCTATGACCTTATAACTGTAAAGGGTGTGAGCATTACATTCTTCGGCGCAAGGTGGTTCGAGGTTCTGCACGATGCGTTCCTTGCATTGCTTATAATCGTTTCGGGGATATGCAGTTCGTTCTCGCGCGACAGTGTGCGCAGGGGAGCGGTGCTGTTCTTTATGGGCAGCATTTTCACGATAGTGACCGACCTTTTTATGCACGACAGCGTTGCGGTGTTCGGCGCGCTTTCGTTTTTCGGCGTTATGATGATGCTATGCGGACTGGCAAAGCCTATCATTCAGCGAATAGACTGGCGGATTCTGCTTGCGTTGAGCCTGCTGTTATATTTCGTGACGATAGATTTCGCAGATAAGGGCGGCTTACTGCACCTGTTTTTCACCGATATAAAGCTAAATTTACCCGAAGATTCACAATTTTCTTATACTATAGGTATATTGCCTAACGGATTTTACTCTTCGGATTTCTTCCCGCTTATCCCGAACGGCTTTTTATACATTGTTGGAGCGGCACTTTCACGCCCGACAGCGGAGAAAAAGTTCCCAAGCTTCTTCTATGGGCGGATAAAGTCGCACGCTGTAAACTTTATCGGAAGATATTCGCTTTGGTTCTATGTTATTCATCAGCCGATATTCCTCGGCATTTTGTATTTGTTTTGAAAGGTTAAATTATGGAAAATCTGACCGACATAAAGGTAATAAAAGATATATTCGAGCGTCACGGCTTTTTGTTCTCGAAAGCTCTGGGACAGAACTTTCTCGTCAACCCGACAGTCTGCCCGAGGATAGCCGAAATGGGCGGCGCTGCACCGGGAACGGGAATAATCGAGATAGGAACGGGTGTGGGCGTTCTCACGCACGAGCTTGCAAAGCGTGCCGACAAAGTAGTTGCGATCGAAATTGACGAGCGCCTTATCCCGATACTTGAAGAAACGCTCGCCGAGCATAAAAACGTCAGGGTCATCAACGCTGACGTTATGAAGATCGACCTTGCGGAAGTGATAAAGGAAAATTTCGGGGGAATGAAGGTCGCAGTCTGCGCGAATCTCCCGTACTATATAACCTCGCCGATAATAATGATGCTGCTCGAAAGCCGTTTGCCGCTGACCTCGATAACCGTAATGGTTCAGAAGGAGGCAGGAACACGGCTTTGCGCGGAAATGGGAACGCGTGATGTCGGAGCGGTAACGGCGGCGGTTCGCTACTATTCCGAGCCGAAGCTGCTGTTCAACGTTTCAAGGGGAAGCTTTATGCCCTCGCCGAATGTTGATTCCTGCGTAATAAAGCTTGATATCCACAATGACGGACGGTACAAGGCACAGGACGAGGAATTTTTCTTCAAGACGGTTCGGGGAGCGTTCTCACAGCGCAGAAAAAATCTTCTCAACTCGCTTTCGTCCTCAATGGGAATGGAAAAGGCACTTATTGCAAAAGCGGTCGAAAATTCGGGAATTCCCGCAAACGCACGTCCCGAGCAGCTTTCGATGGAGGAATTTTTAAGGCTTGCGGAAGAGCTTGATTTAATTCGGAATTCGGAATTCGGAATTTGGAATTGATCTTGCTCCGCTTTTTTACGACAGAAAAAATATTTTTATAGTAATAGGACGGCTGGATTTGGAATTATCGGAATGTTGGGGATAAAAATAATTCGGAATTCGGAATGCGGAATTCGGAATTATATATGTTCCGAAAAACATTAAACCGTAGGGCGGATTCTATATCAACCCGATGATTGCGTTAAATTTTGGCTTTAAATGATGCAAAAATGTAGGGGACGGGTCATCCGTCCCGTGCCGTAAGGCGTTTTTACGAATTTAAAATAATTCCGCATTCCGAATTCCGCATTCCGAATTAAATCTAGAGCGTATCTGAAAACAAAAAGTTGCACAAAAGGAACTCTAATGATATAATA
>UQQA01000110.1 GCA_900543105.1 uncultured Ruminococcus sp.
AATCGGATTATTATATCCGAGTATTTGTCTATAGGTTGGTCTGGAATTAGTATTATATAAAAGCGAATATAGCATTGAATTTTTGTTATTGGGAAATTGCATAAAAATCATTATCATTTTACCATAAGCATATAAAGCTGTCAATTATTTTTTTAGTGAAAATCAACTATGATCGATATGATTTTTACAGTAATTTATTGCAAAGAAAAGACTTTTTGTGAAAAAAATATGCAGTTTGTCTTTTGATTGATAGATATAAACAATAATATTTGCGTGAATATAGATAAAATCAATAAAAATAAAGAAAACCTATTGAGCTTCACAACAATTATGTGCTATAATTCAAAACGAAATATGACTGTTTTGAACGTTCAGCTTCAAAAAAATGAAATTATTTATTTGGAGGAAGAAAACTATGGACAGAAAAGTTGTACTTATCACAGGCGGCGCTATGGGACAGGGCAAGGCTCACGCTATCAGGTTCGCAGAGAACGGCTTTGACGTTGTTCTTGCCGATATGCAGGATCCCGAGGGCGAAACCTTTAAAGCGACCGTAAAGGAGATCGAAAGCCTCGGTGCAAAGGCTCTCGCCGTAAAGGCAAACGTTACTTCCGACAGCGATATGAAGGCTCTCTTTGAAAAGGCTTGGGTAACCTTCGGCAGACTTGACGTTGTCGTTGCGAATGCGGGCGTTATCAACTTCGGCTATACTTGGGAGCTCACCGACGAGCAGGTGCAGAAAGTTATCGACATCGACCTTATCGGCACTTGGAGGACTGACAAGTATGCCGCACTTTATATGAAGAAGCAGGGCTTCGGACGCATCATCAACATCTCGTCCACATCGGGTATGTACGGCACACCGAAGCTTGTTACATACTACATGGCAAAATGGGGCGTAATACTAAACACCATTTAAAATTTGGAAAAATCAAGCCGACAATCTTGCATATATAGGATTTCGGCGCAGATTTTTCCCCGTTTTTTATTGGTGTTTAGTATTACGATAACCTTGCCATGCCCGAGATACATTTTTCCCATTTTACATATACTGATATTTTTTTCTGTAAGCAATAATGAAAATGATACTTAATGATGCCGCAATGCCCTCGGCGAAAACTGCCGACCACCATATACCGTCTATCTTCCAGAAAAGCGGAAGTATGAACACGAATGCGGCTTGGAGTATTACCGTTCGTATGAACGAGATTAGCGCAGAGATAAGTCCGTTGTTCATCGCGGTGAAGAGAGCCGAGCCGAAGATCCCTATTCCGCAGAAAAGGAACGATACGGAATATATCGAAAATGCGTGTATCGTGAGGTCGAGCAGTTCCGCATCATAGCTTGTGAATATCATCGCGAGCGGCTTTGCGAGAAGCTCTGCTGCCAAAAGCATTGTGAGCGATGCCGCGCCGATTATGGCAGAGCATTTCCTGAAAAGACTTTTCAGCTCCGCTGTGTTTCCTGCACCGTAGTTAAAGCTCATTATCGGCGAGACGCCTACTGTGAAGCCGAAGAAAACGGCGATGAATATCATATTTACATACATCAGAACGCCATAAGCGACAACGCCGTCATTGCCTGCGTATTTCAGGAGCTGGGTATTGTAAAGCATACCGACAACGGACATCGAAACGTTGGAAAGGAACTCGGAAGAGCCGTTCGTGCAGGCCTTTAAAAGCGAGCGACCGTCAAATTTTGCCTTGCCAAGCTTTAATATCCAGTCGTTTTTAGGGCTTGCAAACATTATTATCGGCACGACAGCACCGACGAACTGACCGATGACCGTTGCGAGTGCCGCGCCTGCCAGTCCCCACTTGAAAACAACGATGAAAAGCGCATCGAGGATCATATTCGTTACACCTGCGGCAACTGTAACGAAAAATCCGATGTGAGGTTTTTCGGCTGTGATAAGAAATCCCTGCAAAGCATACTGCAGCGAGAGAAATATCAATCCGACAAGGCATATACGACCGTAGAGAACGGCATATCCGAGAACCTCGCCCTCCGCACGGAGAAGTACGGCTATCTGCGGCAGGAAAATGTTTCCCAGAATCGCAAGCACAACGCCTGCGCCTGCCATAAAGTAGGTGAAGAACGAAAACAGGCTGTTCGCCTTTTCGCGGTCGCCCTCGCCGAGTGTTTTTCCGATGAGCGCCGAGCCGCCGAGACCTATCATATTTCCGAATGCGCCGAGCATCATAATGAACGGCATAATGATGTTAAGTCCTGCGAACGGTATCTTTCCGACATAATTAGAAACGAAAAAGCCGTCAACGATGCCGTATATCGAAGCGAATATCATACTCGCGATGGACGGCAGAGTAAATCTTAACAGCCGTCTGAAATTAAAGTGGTCTGAAAGCTGTATAGGTTTTGTCATTTCTATCTTCCTTTCAAAATGTTTTCTCCGCTTCTTCACGGAGATAATCGTTGAGCCGAACGGTCATATCGAGATAAAAGCTGAGTTCCTCATCGGTGAAGCGGCGGTAAGCCGCATTTTCGGCTTTTTTCATTTTGTCTGTCGTGCCGGCGGCAAGAACTTTTCCGTTCTCGGTGAGAATTATCCGCTTGCTGTTGCGTGTACCCGAGATAGGTTCGAGCCGAGCGTGACCGCTTTTGATAAGGCTGTTGAGAGCTGTGTTTACAGTCTGTTTCGGAAAATAGCATCGGCGGCACAAGTCCTGCTGTGTAAAGACTGCCGAGTCGTCCGAAACGCAGTACAATATCCACATTGCCGTATCGGAAAGGCCGTATTTTACGGCGGCATCGTGGTAGATCGAATCGTATTCTTTCATCTGTTCATCGAGCTGCTTTATATATTCTTCTATGTTCATATATTCACACCTTTGTATTTTTTATGGCAAAAGCACCGCAAGAAGATATTTTGCGGTGAAGAAAAAGGCTTTTCCCATCGCAGAATAATAGTCCGAAAACGGACGCTTATATTATAGTCCCTTTTCGGACTCTTGTCAAGTGCCTTTTACATTTTTTATGAAAAACAGCACCGCAGAAACTTGTCCTTTTCGGTGCTGTTTAGTATTAGCACCTCATCTGCTTGCAGCTCTTCCGTCATCTTGCACATAAATTTCCTGACATACGACAGTATGACTGCACATCTGAGGCACTATGGTTTTTAGAGGTGACCTCAAGTATTTACTGCGTTTCGCTGCCTTGAAGCTGCGCAAAGTCCCAACGAAAATTTGCTCGTGTTCCGGTTTTTAGAGAACCCCATAAAACACTGCAGTTGACATAGCCTGCGAAAAGTGATATACTATCTGATGTATTGGATAAAATAGATTTTTTGACCTTTCAGGAGTGTGAGCGGTTTTGAATATAATTATTGTCGGCTGCGGAAAAGTCGGAGAGGAGCTTGCCCACCGTCTTAATGACGAGGGCGATAACATTACCGTTATCGATGTTGATTCAACAAAGGTGAACGATGTTACTTCCCGTCTTGACGTTCTCGGTGTAACGGGCAACGGCGCGACCCACCTTGTTCAGCAGGAAGCTGGCATCAGGGACGCAGATCTTCTTATCGCGGTAACCGGCTCGGACGAGCTCAATCTGCTCTGCTGTCTTATCGCGAAGAAAGAAGGTAACTGCCAGACTATCGCCCGTGTGCGCGACCCTCAGTACAGCACCGAAGCGCCTTATCTGAAGGAAGAACTCGGACTGGCAATGGTAATAAACCCCGAATTTCAGGCGGCGGCTGAGATAGCGCGCGTGCTGCGCTTCCCATCGGCGATAAAAATAGATACTTTCGCAAAGGGCAAGGTAGATCTGATGAAGTTCCGTCTGCCCGAAAACTGCGTACTTACAGGCTGCTCCGTAAAGGAGATCGCGACGAAGCTAAAATGCGATGTCCTCGTCTGCACGGTCGAAAGAGGGGACGAAGCATTTATCCCGAACGGTGAATTCGTGTTCGAGGAAAAGGACATCATCTCGGTCATAGCTTCGCCTGCAAATGCGAACGCATTTTTCCGAAAGATAGACTATAAGATAAATCAGGTAAAGGACTGCATGATAGCAGGCGGCGGTGATGTCGCTTATTACCTTTGCAGAATACTCAGGAAAGCGGGAATTTCGCTCAAGCTTATCGAAAAAGACCCGAAGCGCTGCGAAATGCTTTGCACGGCGCTCCCCGAAGTCACAGTTATCTGCGGAGATGCCGCAGACCAGCAGATATTGCTCGAAGAGGGACTGGAAAACGCAAATTCCTTTGCCGCTCTCACAAACCTTGACGAAGAAAACATTATGCTCTCCCTTTTCGCAAGGGTAAAGGGCTGCAAAAAACTCGTCACAAAGATAAACCGCATCGACTTTTTCGATGTTATAAAGCAGCTCGACCTCGATTCGATAATCTATCCGAAGAACATCACCTCGGAGCTTATCGTAAGCTATGTCCGCGCGATGAAAAACACTATCGGAAGCAACGTACAGACCGTTTACAGCATCATCAAGGGCAAGGCGGAGGCTGCCGAATTTCTGATAAAGGACACTTCGCCCGTACTCGGAAAGCCGCTTATGGAGCTTAAATTCAAACCGAACGTTCTTGTTGCGGTAATTCTCCGCGGAAACAGAGTTATAATCCCGCGAGGCAGCGATGTCATTGAGAAAAACGATTCTGTCATCGTTGTTTCGGATATCCGTCCGCACGATATTTCCGATATTCTTGACTAACGACTGACAGAGGTATTAGAAATGAATTTTCCGATGATAATTTATATCCTTGGCTGGATATTGATTTTTGAGGCTTTTTTTCTTATAATACCGCTGATAGCGGCGATAGTTTACGGTGAAGCTGCGATAGTTCCGCTGATAATAACGATAGCGGTATGCGCCGCGATAGGCGTTCCGATAACGATGAAAAAGCCGAAAGAGAGCAGCCTGCATTCCCGTGACGGATATGTTATTGTATCGCTCAGCTGGATAGTATTGAGTGCGTTCGGCGCTCTGCCGTTCGTGTTCTCGGGTGCGATACCGAATTATGTTGATGCTCTTTTTGAAACCGTTTCGGGCTTCACAACAACGGGTGCAACGATACTTTCCGATGTTGAAGCCGTGCCGAAGTCGCTGCTTTTGTGGCGAAGCTTTACACACTGGGTCGGCGGAATGGGTGTGCTTGTATTCATTATGGCATTCCTGCCGCTCTCGGGCGGACAAAACCTGCATATTATGAAGGCGGAAAGCCCGGGACCGTCGGTCAGCAAGCTTGTGCCGAGGATAAAAACGACTGCACTGCTTTTGTATTCGATATATCTTGTAATGACGGCGATAGAGTTTATCCTGCTTCTTTTCGGCGGAATGACCGTCTTTGAAGCGATGACCACCGCATTTGCGACTGCAGGAACGGGCGGCTTTGCGGTAAAAAATGACGGACTTGCAGGATATTCCGAGTTTGTGCGAATGGTAGTAACGGTGTTTATGATACTGTTCGGAATAAACTTCAACGTTTATTTCCTTATTCTGAGCAAGAAATTCAAGGACGCGCTGAAAAATTCGGAGGTGTGGTATTTCCTCGGTATAATTGCTGTCGCAACGACGCTCATCACGGTCAATATCAAAAATCTTTTCCCGTCGGTCGGCGCGGCATTCCGCAGTGCGATATTCACCGTTTCGTCCGTGATATCTTCAACGGGCTTTACAGCGGTCGATTTCAACCTCTGGCCTGAGCTTTCACGAACGATAATCGTTCTGATAATGTTCATCGGCGCTTGCACGGGCAGCACGGGCGGTGGAATAAAGGTCTACCGAATAGTTATCCTCTTCAAGAGTATGGGCAAGGAGCTTCACACGCTCATTCACCCGAAGCAGGTCAAGAAGATCCGTATGGATCAGCACGAGATCGAACACGAGGTCATACGCTCGGTAAACGTGTTTATGGTATGCTATATCCTCGTTTTTGTAATTTCGCTGCTTTGCATATCCTTTGAAGATTACGATATGATAACGAACTTCACCGCTGTAACGACGACGATAAACAACATCGGACCGGGACTTGATCTTGTTGGACCGACTGCGAATTTCGGATTCTTTTCACCGTTTTCAAAAATGGTGCTGATATTTGATATGCTCGCAGGCAGACTTGAGCTTTTCCCGATGCTGCTTTTGTTTTCACCGGTTACTTGGAAAAAATAATTGGTAAGCCGTTTTTGACGGTTGTATTTAAATTAAAGGTAAGTTTAAAAGGCACTCTGAAAATGAGTGCCTTTTTTATTTTTTAAAATTTCCGAAAAATTACCGTAATGTAACCTCTTTGTAATTGAAATATGTCCTCGTGTCTGATATCATATTATTAAGGAAATTTATTGAAACGGGGCGTTTTTATGAATTTTAAAAGTGTGCTTATCTGTGCATTGTCGACGGTGATGCTTTGCGCGTGTGCAAATGAGAATGATATAAAGTCGGAGATAGTCTCGGGATCGGCTGAAACATCGGAGAGCGAACTTGTGACTTCGGCAGAAACAACACTTGAAACCATACCTGTGGAAACGACCGCTTCGGAAGCGGAGGGAACTCCCCCGAAGGTGAGATACAGCTATGACAGCCGTGTGCAAAGCTATATGGAGCGGCTTGTACAGCTTGAAAGCTTTAACGAGGTGCTGCCCCAAGCGGCATACTGTTATATCTGCGATCTTGATTCGGACGGCACTCCCGAGGTTGTCATTCAGGCGGCGGCAAATATATCCGCATCGGCTGTTTTCTCCGTTGACAATAAGGGTGCATTTATGGCTGAACCTGTGGGCGGAACTGTTTTTACCGATGAAAAAACATGGTGTTCTTATAACGGAGATATCCCCCAAAGCTTTATCCTTGACGGGAAAGATCAATACTTTGCGGAATGTTTTGTCGGCGGCACGGCAGGGGACGGCGGCATAATAAAGCTGGAGCTGAACGGACGGAAGCTTTCATCGGAATATATCGGGCGGTATTCTTTCAGCGGCGCAATGGGATACGAATACAGCGGCTTTGAAAATGAAGAGCAATACAACGAATATATCCGTTCATATTTCAGCAAGCTTGAACCGCAGTGGAAGCTTATGCCGTACAGCGATGTCTTGGATATAACGGAAAAATCGCCGAGGATAATCTCCGTTTTGCTTGACGAGTATTACAAGGACAGGGACTCTCTTGCGGAGCTTGAAGAAGTGCTTGACGTTGATCTTGAATATGATATTGTGTTTAAAAAGACATTCAGCCGCACAGAGTATACCGAAAGCGGAAATGTTGATGAGAACAGCTATTCTTATGATTATGCAGGAAACCCTCTTGAAGATGAGTACAATAAAAAACTGAGATACACCTACTATCCGAGCGGAAAGATCAGATCGGAGATATATAACAGCGGACGTATTTATACTTATGATGAAAACGGAAACTTGCTCCCTGACGATGACGAGCTTACATACGATGACTTGGGGCGCATTGAAACACGCACCGAATTTTCTTCTTTTTCAAAGGGAGAGATCCTTTGCATAACAGAGTATTTTTACAAAGGCGATACAGATGAGCTTATCAAGGAGATACGAAATTATACCGACGGAAGAACGGAAACCTATACATACGAAAACGGGCTTGAAGTCAGGTATGAAAAGGTCGGTCAGGATATATATTACAATACAGTCAGAACAACGGAATATAATGCAAGCGGTCTTATTTCAAAAACCGAGCGTTTTGACAAGGATATGAATCTTGCCCGAACCATTACCTATGAATATGACAGCGGCGGCAGACTTATATGTGAGAACAGCGTTACAACGGAATACTATGACAACGGCTGTGACCGGTGCGATGATTATTGTTACAGCTATAAATTTGACGGGGATGGAAAGCTTTTGGAGAAAATATACGTGCTGAGAACCTATGGCGGTACTCTGAAATACGAATATATATACGACAAAAACGGGGATCTTTCTAAAGAAATATTCACCGCCGACCACGATAATGAGATGGCAGGTTATTACGCAGGCACTTATGTGACAACGTACAGCTATGAATATGACCTTGCGGGAAATATTATCCGTTCGGTCGAAAAATATGAAGATGATCGGAGCGTTTTTACCGATTATAGGGCGGTAAGGGTGATAAAGGCGGCTTATACTGATTTTAAAACTGAAAGTGTACAAAAAATCGTCGCATAATTCATATATGTAAGATGATGCTCGGTTTTTGTACAGCTTTTGATCGGTATTTAGTATAAAATATTAATATTCATATAATCATTCTCCCTTCGATTTATTTATTTCCCAATATAAAATTGTACCTTCTAAGTGTGTCTCTAAATCATAACTCTTTTGCTCTTTACTATAATATGCCTTGTTAGAAATTATTGTTAAATTACTAATATTCCCCCTTTTACTTATTCCAAATATATCTGGCAACCCAGTTCCTCTGTGTTCTATTTTGGTTTCAGTTCTAAAATCTCCCTTTAAAGCTGACTCAATATACTTATACTCTTTATCTAGATGAAGTGTTTCAATTATTTTTTCATGAAATTTTTTAAAAACTGTAGTTGGTATTCCTATTCCATTATCC
>UQQA01000111.1 GCA_900543105.1 uncultured Ruminococcus sp.
GTAGACTGCGTTTTTCTGTGATATTCCTTTATCTGTTCAAGAATGATATCTCTGCCCTTGGGGTCAAGTCCCGCAGTCGGTTCGTCAAGAATGAGAACCTTCGGCTGCATAGCCATTACGCCTGCAATAGCAACACGGCGCTTCTGACCGCCTGAAAGCTCGAACGGCGACTTTTTGAGATTTTCCCTGCCAAGTCCGAGAAGATCGGTTATTTCGTAAATTCGTCTTTCTATCTCTTTATCATCAAGTCCCATATTTTTAGGACCGAATGCGATATCCTTATAAACAGTTTCCTCGAATATCTGATATTCGGGATACTGGAAAACAAGTCCGACTTTGAAGCGAACATCACGGAGCTTGACATCTTTGCTCCATATATCCTGCCCGTCAATGATGACTTTGCCCGAGGTCGGCTTGATAAGTCCGTTGAGATGCTGAATGAGCGTTGACTTGCCCGAACCCGTGTGTCCGATGATGCCGACAAGCTCGCCTTCCTCGATCTCAAGGTTTACATTATTTACAGCGGTTTTCTCGAATGGAGTTCCTACGCTGTAAGTGTAGGTTAGGTTTTCGGTTTTGATAATTGCCATTAAAGAACTTTCCTTTCAAATGAAATACATTTCACACAAAACGGATAATGTTTTCTGAAGTTGATATGGAACGGCTCAATACGATTGTTTTTTTATTGCTGTGAGGGTAAAAAGGTTTACTATCGGTATAAGCGAGCCGATTATGTAAAGGGCAGTCTTGCCCGTGGTGTATTCTCCCGATCTTTTCATTCGGACTGCGGCACATATCGATATCACAGCCGCCGCCGTGAAAGACATACCGAACCCGAAGCTGCACATTATCATTCCCAGTATCTGCGGAAGACAGGCTATGACAGCCATTACAGCCGCCGTTGAAAGAATATATCCTGCACCTGCGATAAGAAAAATAAACGTAAACTGAACAAGCAGTGCGATAAATATCAGAAATCCGCATACTATGCATGCCGCAAAAGCAATTTCAAGCAGCTCCGGAAGCTTCGGTATTATCTGTGCAAAATAAACGATAAATCCTGCGATGAACAATAATGAGCAAACAGCTATGGTTATTCCCCAAGAGGAAATGTAGCCTGCACACTTTTTCTGATAGTCAGAAGCAAGAGAACCCGTAAGTTCCTTTGAATATTCGGACAGCTCCTCGGAAAGAGGGTATTTTATGACTTTTACCATTCCGACTATCACTGCGATCGCACCAATAAGTCCGATAAACATCGGCAGGAAAATATCAGCCGCAGGCGTTATCAGCGATCTTATGCTTTCATAGTCCGCCGTGTCGTCTAAGTCTATGTCCGAAAATGCAGCGGAATATTTTCTTTCAACAAGCTTTTCCTGAATAAAAGAGAATATACCGAGTATGGGAAGTCCAAACATAAACGTCGCTTTTGCCGCTTTCGGCATCGTCTTTCTGCCTTTCAGCGGAAAGATAACAGCAAGTGCAAAATAAACCACGGTGAAAACTATTGATAAAACCATACCCTTTACCCCCAAAAATGTCATTTACCTGTCAAGAAGCTTCATAAGAGCGTCAACACATTCTTCTGCATTTATAATATGTGTATCGGACGGAAATCCCTCTTTGCCGAGCATATACATAAGCTCCGTTACCTGCGGAACATCAAGTCCGAGCGCTTTCATTTTTTCCACCTGCGAGAAAATATCCTTGGGTACACCCTCAGTAACGATGTTTCCGTTGTCCATTACGATTATTCTGTCAGCAAGAGCCGCCTCGTCCATATAGTGCGTGATAAGAACTATCGTTATGCCGAAATCATTGTTCAGCTTTTTGATAGTTTTCATAACTTCCTTTCGTCCGTTCGGGTCGAGCATCGCAGTAGGCTCGTCCATAACGATGCAGTCGGGGCGCATAGCGATTATGCCGGCAATGGCAACACGCTGCTTCTGACCGCCCGAAAGCTGGTTCGGCGAATGATCCTTGTATTCATACATATTGACCGAGCGAAGCGCATCGTCAACACGCTCACGCATCTCTTTCTGCGGAACGCCCATATTTTCAAGGGCGAAAGCAACATCTTCCTCAACGATAGTCGCAACGATCTGATTGTCGGGGTTCTGAAAAACCATACCGATATGCTGGCGAATGTCGAAAAGCTTGCTCTCGTTCGATGTATCTATCCCGTTGGAGTAGACCTTGCCCTTGTTTGGGATAAGGATAGCGTTGAAATGCTTTGCAATTGTCGATTTTCCCGAGCCGTTGTGTCCGAGAACAGCCACAAATTCGCCCTTTTTTATCGTCATTGAAACATCTTTGAGGATAAGAGCGGCTTCTTCGCCGCTTTCGGGGTCGGCAGGGTAGGAAAACTCAACATTTTCCGCAATAATTATATTTTCCAAGCTTTCGCCTCCTTTTATGTGTTATACAGCTGCCAAAAGCTGTATGCCGAAACGATAAGCAGGAGTATTCCGACTGCAATGTAGGTTATTTTGACAGCTTTGAATTCTTTTCCCGTAAGGGGAGTGCCCATTTTTGATGTAAAGGCTTTTCCTTTACCGATAATACCTGCAATGATGAAGTAAATCCCGCCTATAAGCGCAAGTATAGCCATTTTTGACCTCCGTTAGTCCTTTGTCCAAATAGCAGTCGAGCCGCACGGCAGTGTGAAGCTGCTTTCCTTTACAGGCAGACCGATCTCATCGGCGGAAACCTTTCCGCCGTATTTCGCCGCAACCGTTTCGCCGAGAAGATAAGCCATAACGGACGGCGAAAGTCCCGTCGTGTAGCTGTTCAAAAGGAAGAAAAGAGGGTCGTCGCTCAATACTCCCGTGCAGAGCTTAACAAGATCGTAAATGCAGTCCTCAAGCTTCCAGACCTCCTGATTGGGACCTCTGCCGTAAGAGGGAGGGTCCATTATAACAGCGTCATATTTTCTTCCTCGCTTTATTTCACGGGCAACGAACTTTTCGCAGTCGTCAACTATCCAGCGTATAGGCTTGTCGGAAAGTCCCGATGATGCAGCGTTGTCCCTTGCCCATTGAACCATACCCTTTGAAGCGTCAACGTGACAAACCGAAGCGCCTGCATTTGCGCAGGCGAGCGTTGCGCCGCCTGTGTAAGCGAAAAGATTAAGAACGTTTATCGGCCGTCCCGCATTTTTTATAAGCTCGGACATATAATCCCAGTTTACAGCCTGCTCGGGGAAAAGTCCCGTGTGCTTGAATCCCGTCGGGCGAATGTTGAATTTCAAGTCGCCGTAGGAAATGAGCCAGCTGTCGGGGATCTTCTTAGCAAAATCCCAGTGTCCTCCGCCCTTTTCGGAGCGGTGATAATGACCGTGCGCACTGTTCCAGAGCTGCGTTTTGTGTCCCGTTTTCCATATGATCTGAGGGTCGGGACGGATAAGAACTATATTGCCCCATTTTTCAAGCTTTTCGGAATCGGAGCAGTCGATGAGCTGATAATCCTTCCAGTTTTCTGCTGTTCTCATATTTTAAAAGTTCCTTTCCTGTGCAATTATTCAGCCAAAGTGCAGCGTTCCTTTATCTTGTCGGCGATCTTTACAGCCATATCGTTGATAACATCAAAATGCTTGCCCTCGATCATAACACGGATAAGCGGTTCTGTTCCGCTTTCACGAACAAGGATACGTCCCGTTGTGCCGAGAAGCTTCTGATTGACGGAGATTATCTCTTCAATCTCGGAATCGTTCTTCCACTTTTCTTTCCAGCCGTTCGTTATCTTGACATTTATCATCACCTGCGGATAGCGTTCCATTATCTTTCCAAGTTCGGAAGCCTTGTGTTCGGAGCGCTTCAAAACGGAAAGAAGCTGAACAGCCGTGAGCTGACCGTCACCCGTTGTGGAGAAATCTCTGAAAATGATATGTCCCGACTGCTCACCGCCGAGGTTGTAGTCGTTTGCAAGCATTTGTTCGATGATGTATCTGTCGCCGACTTTTGTCGAAACGATGTTGATATTGCCTGCCTTTGCAAAGTGAGCAAAGCCGAGGTTCGTCATTATCGTAACGACAGCAGTGTTTTTCTTCAATGTACCCTTGTCACGCATATCTCTTGCGAAAACAGCAATAAGCTTGTCGCCGTCAAGGATAGCACCGTTTTCATCAACGGCAAGACAGCGGTCGGCATCGCCGTCAAATGCAACGCCAACGTGACACTTGTTTTCGATAACGAATTTCTGAAGCGGTTCAAGGAAAGTCGAGCCGCAGCGTTCGTTGATATTTGTGCCGTTCGGCTTGTCATTTAGCATAAGAACCGATGCACCAAGTCCCGAGAAAAGCTTCTCTGCGGTAGTGCTTGCCGAACCGTTCGCACAGTCGATAGCGACCCTTATTCCGCTGAGGTTGTGGTCGATGGTCTTCATAATGCTTCTTATGTAGTCCCATTCAGCGTTTTTGTCATAGGAAATTCTTCCGATGTTTGCGCCTCCCGTGATCTGTTCCTTTATCTTTTCGGGAGTGTCAAGGATAAGTGCTTCGATCTCTTCTTCAATATCATCGGAAAGCTTGAAGCCCTTGCCCGAGAAAAGCTTGATGCCGTTGAATTCCATGCTGTTGTGCGATGCGGATATCATGATTCCTGCATCGGCTTCTCTTTTCTGAACGAGATATGCAACGGCAGGTGTCGGAACAACTCCGAGGATAACAGCATCCGCACCGATAGAGCAGATACCTGCCGCAAGTGCAGCTTCAAGAACATCGGAGGATATTCTTGTGTCCTTGCCGATAAGAATTTTCGCTTTTTTATGTGATTTCTGAGTAAGCACCATAGCTGCGGCTCTGCCGATCTGCATAGCCATTTCGCAGGTAAGCTCGGTTATAGCAACGCCTCTTGCTCCGTCTGTACCAAATAGTCTTCCCATAATTCTCTCCGATCCGCCGTTTTGCGGCTTAAAAAATTTTAGAGGTTCCCTTATTCAAATCTGAGCTGATCGTCGTCAGCGTTCGCATCGCTCTTGTATTCATACCCGAGATGCTTGTAGGCAAGCGCGGTCGCACAGCGTCCTCTCGGTGTGCGCGAAAGGAAACCAAGCTGCATCAGATACGGCTCGCATACGTCTTCGAGAGTAACGGCTTCTTCACCGATAGCAGAAGCAAGCGTTTCCAGTCCGACAGGGCCGCCGCTGTAGCCTTTTATAATCATATTCAGCATACGCTTATCCATATTATCAAGACCGAGAGAATCTACTTCAAGTCGGTCAAGTGCAATTTTTGCAATGTCCTCGGTTATTTTTCCGTCACCGATGACCTCGGCAAAATCACGCACTCGCTTTAAGAAGCGGTTTGCAATACGGGGAGTGCCTCTTGAACGCCGTGCAAGCTCGGTAGCACCTGCTTTGTCACAGGCAATGCCGAGAATTACCGCCGAACGCATAATAATGTCGGAAAGCTGTTCAACACTGTAAAGCTCCAGCCGCATTATAACGCCGAAACGGTCACGGAGCGGCGAGGTGAGCTGACCTGCTCGTGTTGTAGCACCAATGAGTGTAAATTTCGGCAGGTCGATACGCAGCGAACGTGCCGAAGGACCTTTTCCTATAATAATATCAAGTGCATAATCCTCCAGTGCAGGATAAAGAACTTCCTCTATCGAGCGTGAAAGACGGTGTATCTCATCGATGAAAAGTACATCGTTTTCCTGCAAATTTGTGAGCAGTGCCGCAAGATCCCCCGGCTTTTCAATGGCAGGACCCGAGGTGACACGGATATTTACGCCCATTTCGTGCGCAATGATAGCCGAAAGGGTAGTCTTGCCAAGTCCCGGAGGACCGTATAAAAGAACATGATCGAGCGGTTCGCTTCGCTTTTTTGCGGCTTCTATAAAAATCGAAAGATTTTCCTTTATCTTATCCTGTCCGATGTATTCCGAAAGGGTCTTCGGACGAAGCGTGACTTCAAAATCGTCTGTTTCATTTTCTGTTTTTTTAGGAGAAACCATGCGTTCCTCAAAATTCATCTCGCTTGATTCAAGCACGATCCTACCTCCTTAAATAAGCTTTTTCTGTTTGTATTCCTTGGTCTGCTTTGTAGCGGCGATAATGAGCGGAACGGTCATTTCCTGCTCGGTAAGACCGCCGTGGTTCGCCTTGTTCATAATTTTAGGCTTTGCATTCATCGTCCGATAGCGAAGTCCGATGTCCGATATCGCACAGGCAAAGTAATCACCAATAAAGTCGAACGTTTTCTTGTGAGTTTTTCCACCGCCGAGAAGCTTCTTGTCGAAAACTTCACGCCTGCTCAGAAGCAGAAAATCCTGCCCGAGAAGATTGGTGAAGGCACGTTCAAAATCAGTCCGTCTGTCCGATTTTACGAAGAAAGACATCGCTCTGCTTTCGATAAAAGGCGGAAGCACAAGACATTCGTTTATCTCGGGTATTCGGTCTATAAGTATCTCGTCGGAAATATCTATCATTCCGTGGTCGGCGGTCACAATGAACAGCGTGTCTGTCACGGACTTATATAAAGCTTCAAGATTTCGGTTTATGTCAGCAAGCTTTTCCTTTGTTTCATCGGAGTAACAGCCCGTGCGGTGAGCCGTATCATCGGGTGAACACCATTGAACGTATGTGAAAGTGTTCTGATTCGTGGCGCATATCTTTCCGATAAGCTCGCATACCGTATCGAATTTTTCGGCGGTCTTGTGAATGTTTCCGTTTTCTGCAATTCTGACCTTGGACTGCGATATCGTGAAAGGCTGAACTTCGCCGATTATCGAGCTTGCAATAGACTGATATATTGTTTCGTAAGGCATAATGAATTCCGCAGCACTTGAAATTGCCGCAGGCTGCTTTGTGTATGTGTCAAGGTTCGTGAAAACATCTATCGTCCGACAGAATTCTTTGAAGAAAAGCGACCAGCCGAGCCAAGCGTGTTCATTCGGGGAAACGCCGGTGTAAAAGCTCGTCATTGCCGAAGCGGTGGTGGACGGAAAAACAGATGAAAGCTTTGAAACACAGCTGCTCCTCAAAAATGAATTCGATGGCAGATTGTGTTCAAGCATATCATGACCCATTCCGTCAAGAACGATAAGGACAATGTTCTTGTAAAAATTCGACAAATGCTTATCGAGCACAGGAACGGTGGGGTACTCATACGGTGCTCTGTAATAATTCATTATCGAGGAAATAACGCTTATTATTGATCTGCTGTAATCGGGATAACAAAGCATAGCAAAACAGTTCCTTTACGAAATTACATTGATGCTGCGATCTTTTTCAGCGCATTCTTTATAAGATCTTCAACGGACATTGACGGGTCGAGCTTTGCAATGACCGAAGCAGCTTCTGCCTGAGAATATCCAAGCACAACGAGCGCAGAAATAGCCTCGCCCTGATTTCCGCCCGAGGAAACGGCCGTGCTGATCTCGGAAATTCCCGTAACGCCAGATGTGAGTTGTTCGTTCGTGATCTTGTCCTTGAGTTCAAGCACAACCCTCTGCGCAAGCTTCGGACCGACACCCTTTGTCTTGGTGAAAGCCTTGTAATCGCCTGTTGCAACGTTGAGAGCGAAGTTTTCCGGGGTCGTATCGGAAAGTATCGCAAGTGCAGCCTTGGGACCAACGCCCGAAACGGAAAGCAGCATCCTGAAGCAGTTGAGTTCCTGCTGCGAAACAAAGCCGAAAAGTTCAACTGCGTCCTCGCGGACGTGCATATATGTGTAAAGAAAACATTCCGAACCGTTTTCTCCGAGCTTTGAAAGCGTGGAGAGCGTAGTCCTGCAAGCATAGCCAACGCCGCCGCATTCCACAACGGCAAGCGACTGTTCCTTATGGATAAGCTTTCCTCTTACGCTGTATATCATAATGGATCCTCCTTAATACTTTGGAATTTTCACACCGCCGCTTGCATGACCGTGGCATATCGCAATGGCGAGCGCATCGGCGGTATCGTCGGGCTTCGGAACGGTCGCAAGACCGAGTATTCGCCGTGTCATCTCCATGACCTGCGGCTTTTCGGCACGTCCGTAGCCAACTACCGACTGTTTTACCTGCAAAGGCGTGTATTCATATATCGGTATCCCCATATTTGTTGCCGCAAGCAGCGTAACACCCCTTGCCTGAGCAACATCAATGCCCGTTTTCTGGTTAGTGTTGAAAAAAAGTTTTTCTATCGCCATTACTTCGGGCCTGAACGTGGAAAGAACCGTGTTCATATCATCATAAATCGTCTTTAACCGCATATTGAAGTCGGTCTTTGCCTCGGTAGTTATTGCACCAAAGTGAACGGGCGTGAATTTGTACCCGTCATATTCAAGCACACCGAAGCCGACTATCGCATATCCCGGGTCGATACCAAGTATTCTCATAAAAATATGTTCCTTTCGGCGCTGCATAAAACACAGAAAAACGTGTTCCTGCAACATAACAATTTATTATACCATATTCAAAGAAATTCTGCAACTGTTTTTGCAATTTTTTCTGCTTTTTGAGCGAATATCGGGAAAATTTTTTACTGCCTGCAAAAATGAAAATTTTGCTTGAATTTATATGAAATTTGTAG
>UQQA01000112.1 GCA_900543105.1 uncultured Ruminococcus sp.
ACTACGATCACAAAGGCAGCGGCGGAAGCATCGACATTTCAATCCACTCCCTCGTAAGAGGGAGAACACTGTCGGCGAAAGTCGACTTGGAGGTGAACGGATTTCAATCCACTCCCTCGTAAGAGGGAGAACAGCAAAATGTCACAATATCTGACGATTCGTGCCGTGAGTTTATGTGACATTTTGACATAATTTTCTTTTTATTAGTCGGAAAAAAGCTAAAACCGTTTGATATATATTGCAAAAATGCAGTTTTTTTCGGTGCGAATGGTACAGAGATTTTATGTGTACTTATATTTCGCACTGAAATATTCGCTCGGATATTTTTGCATTTTGGTCGGGAGCTTCTTAGAATATCAGCTCGTCTTCGACCGAAAGTGCCGGCTTTGCGCCTATATGCTCAACTTTGGTTTGGTGATTATTGCCGAGATAATAGAAGCGCAAGCTGTCTTTTTCTTCGTCTATTTCGTCGGAAAGCTTCTTTTTTAACATTCTGAGCTGTGCGGCATCGACTATGCACTCGAAGACGGAATTCTGCACTCTTACACCGTAATTTACGCACTGTTTTGCGACGTGGCGCAGGCGTTTTCTGCCCTCGCGGTCCTCTGTATTTACATCATATGTTACGAGAACAAGCAACTGCGTTTCCCCCTTTTACGATTTCCACATAAACGGCGGGTAGCTGTCGAGGTCGCCTCTGATATACCTTGCCAGCAGCATTGCCTGAACATACGGAAGCATTCCCCACTCGACTTTTTCGCCGAGGAACGGGTGCGTTATTTCATCGTACTTTTTCTTCTGCCAAGCGCTCAGGAAGCTTTTTCTGCCGTCTTCTGTCAGCATCACCGCGCCGTCTTCACGCTTGAAAAAGTCGTCATTCGTTATTATTCGCTTATTTATCAGCGACAGCACGAACCTATCACATATCGGCGCACGGAATTCTTCTACGAGGTCGAGGGCAAGCGATCTTCGCCCGGGTCTGTCGGTATGCATAAAGCCGACATAAGGGTCAAGTCCGACCGCTTCGAGCGAGGACGAACACATACCCGTTTCGAGCGAATAGGCAAACGAAAGCAGGGCATTCACGTTATCGAGCGGAGGTCTTTTGCTTCGCGTTTTGAAATAGAAATCCTCTTTCTGCTGTAAGATCATATCGTCGAATACGGAAAAATACACTGACGCGCCCTCGCCCTCTATTCCGCGGAGCGAATCGATGTCGGCGGCGTTAAGAGCGTTTCGGCTCGCTTCATTCAGGAATGCCGACTTCTTTTTGAAGCTTTCGGCATCAAGCCGAGGTGCGTGATCTCTCACCGCACGTTCAAGCGACCACCTGCTGTTGTATAGCTTCGCGGTTATCATATATTTTGCTATGGCAAGACTTCTTTCGGGTGAATCGGCAATTCTGTACTGTTCGCGGCGGAGAAAAACATTTCCGCTGACACTGCCCTCTACACGGGCGAGAAAATGTCCGTTTTTCTTCATAAAAACAAGCTCGATGCCGTCCTCGGCGCATTTCCCCATAAGTGCAGGACTTGCGCCCGTATAGCCGAAGGTCATTATCCGCTCGATGTTGTGGAGCGGAACTCTGCCGACCTCGTTTCCGCCATTGCTTATGACGAGATTTTCACCGTCGAGCGAAAGGTATCTGTCAGGATTGTTGACATAGACCGTGTTCATCAGCTTTTTCAAGCGGCATCACCTCTCTTTAGGCGGTTCTTCGCCGAGCATGGCTTTCACATAAGCGGCGGCATTTTTGTTTCCGCATATAACGAGCAGGCAGATATTTTTCAGCGAGCAGGCATTGCAGGCTTTACGCCTTTTCACCTTTGGCGTATGCTTTGCTTTGTACAGCTTGTGCATCTCATCAATGACATTTTCGGTGCGGCGGCGAAGTTCTTCATCAAAATTGACCTTTATCCTATGCCGTGTTTCGCCGTAGTAAAGATAGCCGAACGGAATTTTACAGCAAAGCATATCTTCAAGGCAAAGTGCCTGCGCCGTGAGCTGCAAAATGTCGCAGTCGTCCTCTTTCGGCTCGCCGCGCTTGTATTCAACGGGCGTGACGGAGTATTTCCCGTCCGATCCGAAAAGCGTTGTTCCGTCTGCGCATTTTCTAAGCTCAACAGCGTCACATTCGCCCGATATTCCGAGCCTCGGTGACGAAACCGCCATTGCTCGGGTTATAACGAGGTCGCCGCGCTTTTCGTGAAAACCTGCATCGTGGACATTTTCGTGCATAATGCTGCCGTCAACGGTGCGATAGTTTTCGCTCCACTGCTGTTCGATGTGAATAAGCGCCCATTGTCGGCGGCAGAATGCGAAGTGCTGTATACCCGAAAGCTGAAGATAATCATCTTCGCTGTACATTATGTAAGATCCTCGTATTTTTCAACGGAAATACCGTCAAGCTCACCGAGGGTGATATCGTAATCGTCAATGCTTTCGGGACGGCTGACACCTTCCTTTTCCTTTATCGAAAGCAGGCGGTGAACCTTTGCGGAAGAATATTTCGGTGTTTTGCAGTCATGCTTCCACCAGTAAAAGCGGCAGACTTCCATGCTTCCGCCGGGACGGGCAGAGGATTCATCATTTTCAAACAAAGTAAGAAGTGCCTGCTTTATCTTTTCGGCATCTTCGGCGGTGAAGCCCGTCTTTTCGGCAAGCTGGCAGTTTATGCTGCCGTTGACAACATAAAGTCCGAATGCAACTCTGTGCTTCATTCCCATGGTATCGGAGGCTTTTCCCTCTTTTCCGCTCTCACTGTTAACGCTCTTCGTTATCTGCATGGAAACAACATCAACGGGCGAAACGCTTACAGCCTGCTGAATTGAAACAGGACCTCTTACGCCGACCGATGCGGAATCGTCCTTGAATGCAAACACCTGACCGAAGCTGCGAACATCTATCCACTCCTCGCAGGCAGCCTTTGCATAAGCATCTCTGTCGGTATTCGTTCCTTTGCTCAAAGCCTTTAAAATATTATTTGCTTTAGCTCTGTCGTGCAGGCTCTTGCAGCCATCATCGCAGCGGTCGTCCGACTGAACGAAAATTTTCTCGCCCATATCCTGCAAGCGGTTGCGTATTTTTCTCTTTAAGCAAACATCGGATATCTCGCCGAATCCGTCATAGGTTTCACGGGGGCGGTTTCCGTTGAGCGGATCACCGTTCGGGTTAGCGTTCTTAGCCGAAATAACAACTGTAAAATCGATCTTGTTCTGTAAAGCTTCCATTTAATTTTCCTCCTCGTTTTTCTTCATATCTTCATTGAACATTTTCGTCATATAGTGACTGTAACCGAGCAGATAAACATTTTCAAGACGGCTGTTGTCCGTAAATGCTTTCATATCCATTTTGTCAAGTATCTCGTTTATCCGCTTCTGATATTTCACCTGACCCTTGCCGAGCTTGTTGAAATAGACCTTGAGATTTTTCTCAATATTTCCCCAAGTCTGATACGGGCGCTGTGAAAAAACGTTCCAGTAGCGCTTTGCACTTGTCTGTCTAACGTTTCTTTCCTCAGGAGTAAAAGCTTCGTTTTCAGCCTTGTCCGCAACTGCGAGCAGACAGCCGTAAAGATAGCTTCTGTCGGTATTGTTCGGGTCGTATGCCATAAGATATTCGTCCTCCCTATTTATTTTTTCGTTGTCGATAATGCTTTTTCTTATCATTCCGCAGGCAGTTTCGAGAACTGTACGGTGATTGTAGCTGTTCTCATAAGCGAGCGGATTTGAAGCCTTGTTATAAAGCGCGTGAATAATATCATCGGGTATCTTTTTGCCTGCCGTTACGCAGGGAAGAAGCCTTAAAACATTATCACCCTTTACTTTTTTATCGCAGTCGATAAATTTTCCGCGCTCCGTTCCGAATGCACAGTTGATTATCTCAATTATGCTGAATGAATTAACAACTGTCTTTTTCAGTTTTCCGCTGTAACGCGTCCAAGCAGTCTGTGAGTGCCATTTTTCGATATTATCAAGATAATCCGAACCCACAAGCTCCGTGTAAAGCGACATATTCATTCGTCCCTGCGTTGCGGCATCGATACCCATAAGCATTACCTTTGTATTCGGTGCAAGCTTCGTCCTGTAACCATAGATATTCTTTTTCAGTAAAGCCATATACATCGGTGCTGTTGTTGGGATTTCCTTTTCGTCGCCGACTTCTTCATCGTCAAAGCCTTTTGCCGTCGGCTTGGGGGTATCCTGCAATGCGCTTGCCCATACAACGAGCGTCATCGTATCGAACACTTCGCCCTGCTTCTGGATAAGCCAGCGCAGAGCATTATGTATCTTCTGCGAAAAATCATAGCTTATCGAAACGGCTTCTTCCTTGCCGTTGAATCGTCCTCTGTACGAAAATCCACTCTCGTCATTCGTGGAAAAAAGCTTGGCTTTATCTCCTGCGTTGCGGAGTTTAGAGGGGTGCTTATAGGTCGCAGGGAGCATTTCTCCCGTTGCATAGCAAAGCTGCTTTTTGCCTACAAGCGCTGCGTTGAATTTCTGGAAATCACCGACCATATCCAGTCCGTATTTTTCGCAAAGCTCATTGTCCCAAGTTTTTAACGGCGGCTCATTTTCGATAATAAAACGGACGAAAGAATCCTCCTGAGCTATTGTCGCTATTTTCACACCGCTTGCAAGCTTTCCCGTTTCTTCATCGGTTTTGAGTATACCTGCTCGGATAAGATCGGTCATGACCGTCCGCTTGTCAAGGTAATTGTACAGTGCCTTTACCGCCTTGTTCGTGTATGGGCTTTCATACCATCTGCGAAGCTGATTCATATATGACAGAAAAAAATTCTCATTGTCCGAACGCTTTCCGACAACATATTTGCCGTAATCGCCTGCAATATAAACAAGCTTATCATCAAACGGCATCGGTATTGCGCCGCTTCCGCTTCTCGTTGCAGAGTTTTCGGTCGCAGGTATCACCGTCTTGGCATTGTCCTTATCCACCGCCGAAGCACCCCTGAATTCGCCGTCTTCGCTGATAGTCACTTCTATCTGCGCATTGGCGGTCGAGTGCGCTATCGGGAGCATTTCGGGCTCGCCGTCGGAGAATTTTCTGCCGCTATTGCAGTTATATTCATATATCTTAAGCAGTTCACTTGTCCAGCTCAAAATTACCGTCCCCCTCAAATTCTTCAAGTCCGATAAAGTTTTCCTTATCCTTTCCGAACGGCTTTATCGGCATTTTCCTTATATGTCGTGTCACTTCACATTCCTCGGGACGGATAAAGCTTATCACGCCGTTTTCCATTGTCGGATTCCAGAAACGCACCGTCATAAGACCCTTGTCCTCTTCGCGTATCGCCTCATCGGCGTATGTTATCCCATGATAGGTAAGGCTGTACGGGATAGTTCCGCAATGGTCGTAAGCACCTGCTCCCTCGCCGAAAACGCACGGCTCAACATAGCCTTGGCACTCCCTTGTCCCGAGGAAAATATCACGTCTGCCGCCGCGCTCTATCATTCGCTTTGCGATGTTGTGATGCTTGTTGTAATTGCGGTCAGCTTCAAGCTCCGGACGGTTTCCGTTCCACTCGAAATGCGCCCTGACCTGATAGTGAACATTGTCAAGATATGTATAGTAAGCGAGGTCGTTTCCACCGTCCTGCGAAATCGGGCGCATACCTTTTCTGACCGTCCTTATCGGGTTGATTATGCGAACTTCATCAATGATCCAAAAAAATGTCGGTTTCCAGTAAATGCTGTTTGCAATACCTTTCAGCGCTTCGTAACTTGGTATAGGGTAACTCGATTTCTCTCCGCCGGGTCGGGTGAGTATGTCGGAAAAAAGAGCATATTTTCCGTAAACGGCAAACTCGACCGTGTTATGCTTTTGTTGGTTTTCCATTCTATCAGTCCTCCTAATATATCAATATGTCCTGCTCTGCGCCCTCGGTAATAATGCCAAGCTCGCTGTCGTAAAAATTCTTTTCAAGTATCGCCGTGCCGAATTTCGTGCGGTAAATACCATTGCTTTCGTCAAGCTTTCGCCCCGTGCCGCCATAAACGCTGACGGTGTATTTCTGCGCCTGCTTTGTTAGCTGAACAAGCCCGTTTTCCGCAGTTCTCAGCTTTTCGATAAGCTCCTTTGCCTCATCATTGTACGGAACAACGATATCCTCGGTGTTATTGTCAATGACAGTAAAAATGGTTCCTGCCGTTCGGAACGCCTGCGAAGTGAATTTGCTTGAAGTTCTCTCGCTGATCTCATATCGATTGGTATCGAGCGACAAAAGGTCGATGAGGTTCGTGCTCACGCCGTTATCACTCGCTGTATAGCAAAGCTTACCAGATTCGGTCTGATAAAGCGAACGGAAATACTGCCGAATTGCTTCGTCCGACTGGAGATCGGCATATCTTCCGCTCCCGAGCATTCCCTGCAAAATGCCCTGAGCGTCTTTTATCTCGGTAAGACTGCCGAGCTTTTCGTTTTTAAATTTTATGATATAAACGGGCCAGATACCGTCTGCATCACCGTGACGGTTGCATCGTCCTGCTGCCTGAACAGCATTGTCCAGTCCTGCCAAGGCTCGCACAACGCATCGGAAAGATATATCAACGCCTGCTTCGATAAGCTGCGTCGTCACGCATATTATGGGACGCTTTTCATTAAGCTGTTCCCTTATGTGCTTTATTCTGTCACGCCTATGTTCGGGACACATATTCGTGCTGAGATGTATTATTTCCGCCTCATCTTTGCAAAGCTCTTTTATCCGTTCAAACATTGCGAGTGCTTCGGATTTCGTGTTTACTATAAGAAGCAGATCGCCCGACTCGCGGAATTTTTCCGCACAGAATTCAGCCGCTTCATCATAATCCCAGCCGTAAGGGTCGATCTTCGATACGATATCGGTTCGGCGGAACACCTCAAAATCCTCAGTAAAATCACCCGTCATACTATATTTCTCGTCCATTATCACGGGGAATTTCACTTCGTCCATAACGGGCTGAGTTGCCGAACACAATACGACAGTCGAACCGCATATCTGCGTGAGAAAATTTACGGCAAGGTTCAGCATATTCACGCATTTGAGCGGAACTGCCTGGATCTCATCTATTATTATCACCGCTTTGCTGAGCCTATGCATACGCCGAACCGATGAGGTTTTCGCCGAAAAAAGGGTGTTCAGGAACTGCACCATTGTTGTCGCGATAACGGGCGAATCCCAGCGCTCTGTGTGAAGCTCATACTCGCTGTATTCGTTCTGCTCTGCTTTTTCAAACCGCTCCGCAACAACGTTTGAATGGTGTTCGAGGAAGTTTTCTTCGCCCGAAACAGCACGGAATTCATCGCTGTTCTGCTCGAGGATAGACATAAACGGCGCGATGTAGATTATCCTTTCCATATCATGACCGATGCAGTATTCTATCGCGAAACGAAGCGAAGAAAGCGTCTTTCCCCCGCCCGTCGGAACTATCATTCGGCAGACCTTGACATCGTTTTTGGCATATTCCGCACATCGGTCGGAAATGCTTTTTCTCTGCTTTGAAATAGGGTCGGTCTTTCCGTCAAAGCTGCTCAAACGCTCCGCAAGACGCACTTTCATTTCCTTCCAGAGCTGCTTTTTGTCCGCTGATATCTCCGCAGGCTCGCAGGACATAAACGAAGCCGTATCTATCCTGTCCGCATCAATAAGCGCCGACTGCAAAATTCGTTCCAACATACCGAGATAAAATGCGAACTTCTCTTTTTCCCCATTGGAAATTTCCTTTATTTCGGCACGAATACGCTTGTATTCATCATCGGCACTTTCAAGCAGTGAAAGCAGCTCTTTTTCGGAAAAAAGCTCGTCCGCATTTTTGCATATCTCATCGTAAAGTTCCGTTTTCCCCGTTCGTTTGAGGAAATAATCCACTCCGCTCGGTTCGAGCCAGTCATTCAGTCCGTGGTGCGAAATTATCGTTCGTGCGATAAGGCGCGAAACATTGTAAAATCGCTTCGGGTCAGCCCTATCCGCTGTTTCGCAAAGATATTTTGCGCCTGCAAAGCTGTGGTCGATCTCGCCCCTTTTTGTCGAAGATTCACCCATAATATATCGGCTGAATTTCTCGCAGAGCTTTCCTATATCGTGGAGCAGACCCTGAAGCCGCCCGATGTTTTCCGCATCAAAAACACGCGCAAACCCGGCTGCCATTTCAGCGGTGTTCCTGCAATGCTCCCCGACCGTCTGGATTTTTTCCTCATTTATGTGCGCCGCAAATACCATATTTCTGCCTTTCGTACAAATTTTACTCTTTATCAGCGAATGATTTGTGTTTATATAATAATAGCCTTTTCTACAAAATTTGTCAATATACTCCGGCGAGTAAACATCGTTTTATAC
>UQQA01000113.1 GCA_900543105.1 uncultured Ruminococcus sp.
TCTGACGAAAAATCTGACTGCGCATCTGAGGCACTATGGTTTTTAGATGCGACCTTGAAAAAGTTCAATTTTTAGTCTATGTTTTTCTTTGTTAAATCGGATATAAAATCGTCCCAATAAGCAGTGCCTTCCGTTCCGTCGCGTTTGGCGCGGATAAGTCCCTTAATATCCTTGTTTTTGATTATGTAATGTGCAATGTCATAGCTAACACCGCCGTTGCTTTCAGCGTGAAGATCGAGCAGTGTTTCCATTTCGGTCTTACTCAGATTCAGAGCAGTGTACAGCCTGCCCAGTATCTCGGGACGTGGGTTGCTTTTCTTGTCATTTTCGATAAGGCTTAAATAATAGGGAGAAACATTTATCATCTCCGCAAGACTGCGCAGGGTCAGCCTTCTGCTTTTGCGCAAAAAGTATAAATATCTTCCAAACGTTCTCGGATCAGCCATAATTCCCTCTGTGTGCGGCAAAAAATGCCGCTGATAATTTTATACTAAACACCATTTAAAATTTTAAGAAAATCAAGCCGATGATCTTATAGCTGTTTAATACTAAACACCAATAAAACTATAGACAAAAAATCTGCGCAAAATCCATATATTAGAGTTTTTGCTTGATTTTTTGTATAGTTTTTAATTGGTGTTTAGTATAATACCAAACAGCTTTATATGGGATTTCGGTGCAGATTTTTCCTGTATTTTATTGGTATTTAGTGTTATATTCCTATTTATGATAGCTTATGACCCGATCTGTTTCAATATCGCCCCGACAAACGCACTCTTTTTTGGAACGAAATGCTCTTGGGGGAATAATACTAAATACCAATAAAAGTATAGACAAAAAATCCGCACAAAATCCTTATATCAGAGCTTTTGTTTGATTTTTTGTATAGTTTTTAATTGGTGTTTGGTATAAGAAGAATAATTCACTCGTTGAAATACCGTGAATCCAGGGAAACTCTCCTTGTAAATTGCAAACGGTTATGATATAATGAGGTAGACCAAGAGGGGAGTGGAAAAAGTATATGAACGGCACAGCATACTACCACCTGCCGGGATTGTTTGAGTTTTATGAGCTTTACAGCGTTTTTCTGCCGCTTTGCCGCGAGCATAGGGAGTATTTTTATGAATGGTGCGAAATAGGCTCTGTCTACGGTGCTCCTGCGGACTGTATATGGGGCGGCGGACGTGTCGGCTTTGGTGAGCATGACCCTCGCGAAGTTCTGGCGCTGATGAAAGAATACGGTATCTCCGCTCGGCTGACGTTCAGCAATTCGCTCCTGCGTGAAGAACACCTCGCCGACAGAAAATGCAACGCCCTGTGCGAAATGTTTGAAAACAGCGAACCCAAAAGCGGCGTGATAATCTGCTCGGAACTGCTCCTGAACTACCTCAAAGCGAATTATCCAAGGCTGTATTTCGTTTCCTCCACCACAAAGGTGCTGACGGATCTTCAGCAGCTTTTTGACGAAGCCGCGCGTGAGGATTTTCGGTATGTCGTCCCCGATTTTCGCCTGAATAAAGCTTTCGATAAGCTGAATGAACTGCCCGAAGCAATGAAAAATAAGATAGAATTCCTCTGCAATGAGTGCTGCTGGGTCGGCTGTAAGGACAGAAAGCTATGCTATGAAAATGTCAGCCGAAAAAACCTCGGCGAAAGCTGTCCAGACCATATCTGCAAAGCGCCAGATTCCGCCAATGGCTATCTTTTCTCAAAGGCAATGGAAAATCCAAGCTTCATCGGCATAAACGATATCAGAAACATCTATCTCCCGAACGGCTTCTCCAATTTCAAAATAGAGGGCAGAGGACTTGGCAGTGCGCTGATACTGGAATTTCTGCTTTACTATATGACAAAACCTGAGTATTGGCTCCGTGTAAGGGAAAAAATATATCTCGACAGTACGCTCGATCTTTTTTGAGAATAACGATACAAAACGGCATATAAAAAACCGACCTGTTTTCATTTCATCGAAAACAGGTCGGTTTTTTTCTGTATTTAATTGGTGTTTAGTATTAGTCATTCCGCAACAATATGCGGCGCAAAAATAATTACTCATTACGAATTACGAATTACGAATTACGCATTAGATCGCCGCTTCCACCGACCCAACAATATCGTATATATAAAGTCCCGTTACAGCAAGCACCCAGAACGAGGTCAGTATTATCGGCAGTGTGCGCTTTTTGTGATACTCAGTGTATGGCGGGAGCTTTGCTTTTTCACCGCTTCTTTTATAAAGCCATATCCCGAGGATCCCGAGCAGTATCTCGACCGCATAGACCGCAAAAAATGATATGTTCCCGATCTCTTCACCAAGCAGACCGATAACATCGCTCACGCTCATCATTCCGTTTATCGCAATGTGGCATACGATCGAGGGTATCAGTGAGTCCGTTTTTACCGTTATATACCCGAAATATAACCCTATCACCGTCGCCATAACGAACTGATACGGATTTCCGTGCATAAGTCCGAACATCACTGCCGAGAAAATTATCCCGAACCGTGCGCTCACCCTTGAAGTCTGTTTCAGCACAACTCCTCGGAAGAACATTTCCTCCGCTATCGGTGCGGCAATGACCGATGATATAACATCTGTCAGAACAGTTGCGGCATCGTTTTTCGTTTCGTAATCGAACGAAGTAACTTCGTATCCCGTGCTGTAAAGAATGAAGTCAACACCGTACTCAAGAGCTATTCCCACGGCATGGAACGCAAACGCCGTAAGTATGCATCGTCCCAACATTCCGACCGTTATGTTCCGCGTGCTGAACATCGCCCTGCTGTCAACTCTGTTCACGGCATTGAAGGCGAAGAACATTATCACCGACCCGATAACGGGCGCAAAGTACATCGCAAGCTCTTCCGCCCAGCCGACTATCTCCAGTCCCGTTTCGGGATTCGTTTCCTCGGTGATGAACGGCGTGAGCAGAACCGTGAGCAGAAAATAAATCACATAAAGCAGTACATACTGCAAAACCATCGCACCGCCGACCTTGTTGTAAAGCCTGCGCAGCTTTTTGCGCTCCGCACGGTCGGGGGCGATATCTCTGTCAAGAATTACGTCATTTTCCGTCATTTTATAAGTACCTCATTACGGCAACAACCCTGCCGATGATCTCGCAGTTATCAACGATGATAGGATCCATAGTGTCGTTCTCGGGCTGTAAACGATAGTGTCCGTTCTCCTTGTAAAAGGTCTTGACCGTCGCCTCCTCGCCGTTGACAAGAGCCGCAACGATCTCGCCGTTGTGTGCGGACGAGCATTTCTCAACTACAACGATATCACCGTTGAGAATTGCGGCGTTTATCATGCTTTCGCCCCTTACTTTGAGTGCGAAAAGCTCACCGCTGTAGCTTTTTTCCTCATGGAAGTTGATATATTCGGTGATATCCTGAACCGCCGTGATGGGCTGACCTGCCGTTATAGTTCCGACAAGAGGTATCTTTGAAGCGCTTCTGCCTGCAAGCTTTATCGCTCTGTTGCAGCCGTCCACCTTTTCAAGATAACCCTCCGCAACGAGCGTGTTCACATATCTCGCTGCCGTCGATGTCGAGCGGATATCAAGAGCAGCGCAGATTTCCCTTATTGACGGAGCGATGCCGTTTTCGACCCTCTCCTTGACAAAATCAAAAACTCTTTTTTCCTTATCGTTCATTTTACTGCTCCTTTTCTTCCAACTTTTTCAGTATCAGACGTGCAAGCTTGTTTACGTCGCCGCAGCCGAGTGTCACAACGAGGTCTCCCGTATGCGCATTTTCCGCAACGTATTCGGCGCAAAGCTCAAAGTTTTTATCGTGTTCTTCTTCATCGAACCACTTTGCGCCGTCTATTTTTTCGCCGAGCGCACTCGTGTGTATGCCGTAGGTGTTCTTTTCGCGCGAACCCATTATCGAGGTAAGCACTACCTTGTCGGCAATGGAAAGCGCCTTTGCAAAATCGTCCGTGAGCATTGCCGTGCGTGAGAATGTGAACGGCTGATGCACCGCCCATACTCGCTTGTAGCCAAGTCCCTTTGCGGCTTTGAGCGTGACAGCGATTTCAGCAGGGTGATGACCGTAATCATCGACAACTGTAACTCCTCCGACCTCGCCGTACTTCTCAAAACGTCTCTGCGAGCCGTGGAAATCGGAAAGTCCGATGCGAACGTCCTCCGCCGTTGCCCCCTCGTATATTGAAGCCGCAGCAGCCGCAACTGCGTTGAGAACATTGTGTTCACCCGGAACGTGAATGATTATTTCACCGAGCTTTTCGCCCTTGTGCATAAGGTCGAATGCCGTTTCAAGTCCGCTTATGTGACGGATATTTTCGGGGTAGTAATCGCAGCTTTTGTCCTTGCCGAAAGTAATTATCTCGCACTTGTTTTCAAGACCGCTGACAGCTTTCACAGAGTTTTCATCACTGCCGTTGACTATAACAGCGCGCGAAGTCTGCTCCGCAAATGTGCGGAACGACTTTATCACGTTTTCAAGATTGCCGAAATAGTCAAGGTGATCGGCGTCAACGTTGAGGATAACGCTCACATCGGACGAAAGCTTCAGAAAATGATCCATAAACTCGCAGGCTTCGCAAACCATAATGTCGGACTTTCCTGCAATGCCGCTTCCGTGTATCAAGGGCAGCTTTCCGCCGATAACAGCGGTGATGTCGATGCCCTTTTTCTTCAATATCTGTGTTACCATCGAGCTTGTGGTCGTCTTGCCGTGCGTGCCGCTCACGCAGACAGTGTTCCCGAACTGCGCAGTGATGATAGCAAGCAGGTCGCTCCGTTCAAGTACGGGAACACCGCTCGCCTTTGCGGCAATAAGCTCGGGATTATCAGCCATTATCGCCGCCGTGTGAACGATGAGGTCAGCACCCTCGATATTCTCAGCCCTCTGACCGAGAAAAACGGGGATACCCATAGCTCTTACAGCCGCAAGCGTATCGGTTTCGTTGTTATCCGAGCCGCTAAGATAATAACCCTTTGAATGAAGTATCTGCGCCAACGGGTACATTCCCGACCCGCCGATGCCGATAAAATGTATATGCTTCTTTCCGTCAAGGACGGACTTATCGTATTTTTCCAAAGCTTTTCTCCTTTTGTCTGATGTGAAATTATATTGGGCAGTCAAATTCGTCGGAGTTTATTGATTCAATTTTCTGCCGTTATTCTCAACAAGTATAATTGACGCAGCCACTCAGGCTGTTCTTCAATTGTGTCTTGTATTTTCCTGAGTGTTGCTTTTCCGATCCTCCTATCAAATACTGCAAACATTCTGACAATGGGATTTTCTGAAAATACACTCTTTTGTATATTTTGATTGCGGTACATCTCTAAAGCCTCACAAAATTCTTCATCGGTGTATTCCGTGCGCCTATCAATAGGATATTTATCCAATAATGTCCAAAATTCTGCCCAATACTCACTGCTGCCGCTCGGAACTGGGTTTGTTGTATAGCCGCTGTCAATGAAATAAGTATTTACCGTTTCCCAAGAGAATCGCTTCACTTGTATATTATCTATACACACTTCAAAAATATGGCATCCGTCCATACCAACATAAGCAGTGCATCCATACCTGATCCTGCCCCGCAATGATTCGGCGAGCATTTCATGTTCAAGATATTTTCTCATACCGCTCCATGAACCAAGAATTTTTTTCATGTATTTCTCCCCATTAAATCCCACTTTATCGCGTAAAACAATAACTGCTTGTCATTGTTTTTTCATTGTGCACTCACCGGATATTGCGATCTGCAGAATTACGCATTACGAATTATTTTTGCTGCAGTTCGCCGCATCGATAGCCAGCACGAGCATAAGTACGTTTATCTCATCGGAATCGTCAAAAATTTCGATAGCGTATGTATCGGTAAGGTGGAAAAGCTCCCTTGTGATATTGGCGGCAACAAGACCGTTCGGCTGCCTTACCCTATAATTCCAGCCGAAAAAATCGCCCTCTATGCTCCAGCCGTTGTAGTCAATGTCATACTTAGGAATAAAAAAGGTGATCTTTCTCTTTACCCTGCCGAGGTATCTTCCGCCGATATGAACATCAAATTCGGCAAAAATACGAAGAAGCTTTTCCTGTATATAGCCGATCTCACCGCCGAAACGGTCAAAGACCCGTATCCTGTGTCCAATGGTGAGAAAATCAGCCTTTGCTGTATATTTTTTGTCCATATTTTCATCGTAAATATCAAAGCTGTCCGTCCAGCTGAACAAACGCTGTTTTATATAAAGCTTCATTCCTATCCCTCCCAAAAAAGCCGTTTTTTCCATACTTCGCCTAAATGTTGCTTTTGTTTCATTTTCAGTAAAATTTCCGCCGAAAAAATATTTACAAAAAATCAATTCAAATTCACAACTAAATCATTTAACATTCAGAAATACTTAACTATAATATGTTATATTATAAGCTGTGATATGCAATAAACAGATCATTTTTTACCGGAATGTCCGCTTCTGGCTTCATTCGCAGTATAAAATCATCATGAATAGAGCAAAATAGATACATAATCTTCCTGCTCAACTCCGTTATCTCGGAGCGGCTGCCTGTCATAATTTTTGTCAATGACCTTGCCGGCGGAAAACGGCACAGGCTTTTGATCATCACAAAAGGAGAAACCTATTATGAACATTACAGACATCAAAATCAGAAAAATAATTCCCGAGGGCAGACTCCGTGCCATCATCTCCATCACTATCGATGATATGCTCGCTATCCACGACATCAAGGTAGTTCAGGGCGATGAGCGTCTTTTCGTTGCAATGCCGAGCAGACGTGACGAAAACGGAATGTTCCGTGATATCGTTCACCCCATCTCCCCCGAAGCAAGAGGATGCATCGAAGGTCAGATCCTTGACGCTTACACCCGCCATATCGAGCTTATGCAGGCTGAACTCGAAGCAGAACAGTCAGGCACTATCCTCTGATAAAACCGTAATCTCCGCCGTCCCTTTCTTGGGGACGGCTTTTTTATTTGATCCTTATATTCCAAGCTTTCTTGCGGCAAGGAGAAGCGCACTCTGGGTCTTTCCGTCCTTTATCCTGCCGTCCAAGACCATTTCAACAGCCTGTGAAAGCGGCATTTTCTCAACGTCAAGGAATTCGTCCTCGTCAAGATGCTGTTCGCCGAAGGAAAGTCCCGTTGCAAGATACATATGTATCTTTTCGGTAAGATACGCTACCGAGGGGTACATTACGCCGAGATACTCAAAGCTTTCACACTTCGCACCGACTTCCTCTTTAAGCTCGCGCAGACCCGCACTGCGGTGATCCTCGCCGACTTCAAGCTTTCCTGCGGGTATCTCCGTCAGCACCTCCTGAAAAGGATAGCGGAACTGCTTTACGAGGTAGACCTCGCCCTTTTCATTCACGGGAACAACGCAGACACCGCCGGGGTGGATAACAAGCTCACGGGTAACTATTGCACCGTTTTCAAGCTCTGCCTTATCCTTGCGTACTTTTATGATCCTGCCGTCAAAGATCGGCTCTGTTTCAACTGTTTTTTCCTGAAGATGCATAGCAAAACGCTCCTTTTCAAAGCAACAAATGTTCTTTTGAAAATTATAGCACATTTATTCGATTTTTTCAAGGGGTTGGGGAAATTTTTTCTGTAAAATGCCTGACATTTTGCGATTAAAAACTGCTCTTATTAAATTTACGCACTCAAATATCTTTTATAAACCTTGACAAATAACTCCCGATGTGTTATCTTATACTAAACACCATTTAAAATTTGGAAAAAATCAAGCCGACAATCTCGAATATATAGGATTTCGGCGCAGATTTTTTCCTGTATTTTATTGGTGTTTAGTATTAGCATTAGAAAAACATTCACAACAGTATCCATTCAATATTGAAAGAGAGATAACAGCGAATGAATATAATATACTATCCCGATGAAAACAACGTTTCAACCGCTATAAAACAGGACGAACCACTGCTTGTCCTTGTATCCTTTGACGGTGAACAGCTTATAGTCAGCCAGATAGATGAAGCTGTCGAACATCACATACTTTTGCGCAAGTCAGGGTTCTCCGATACGGACATAGACAAATATTTTCGTCTTGTGGTCGATCACGAGGGCGCAGACTGGACTTTTGTTTGTCCGTCAACATATAACAGTATTACTCGCAAGGAAAAGCAAATAGAAAGTTTTTTCAAAGACGGTATGATCGTTATTCCCAAGGCACTCAAACAGCTTGGCTATGATGTTCCGATAGAGATACCCAAGCGATACAGACGTCATTTTGATATGATGAAATAATACTAATTCTCAATCAACCTATAGACAAACTCTCGGCTATAATAAGTTCATTCT
>UQQA01000114.1 GCA_900543105.1 uncultured Ruminococcus sp.
CAGAGCCACCTTGTCGCTTCCGCAGAAGCGAAACACTCTAAACTAACAGCGAAAAGCTTGTTGCAATAGCGTAATCACTAACAAATATAAAGGCGCAATTCACAACAAAAAGGGAAAACGAAATTTGAGAAATCAGTTTCGTAAACCTAAAAAAGTGAATTGCGCCTATTCTTTATGTACGGAAAAACTACCCCTTGCAGGTCATATATGCGAACAAAGTGAGTATATATGACCTGCAACGCTGTATGAATTCTGAACGTCACGTCATCTGTTTGCTCATTGTTTTCACATTCATATCCCATAGCTGTTCAAACGATGTCGGAGTAAAATGCTTATCGCTTTCGCTCTGCGCATTTCACGCCGAGGATAGTTCCTTTGATAAAAAAAGTATGGCGCAATTCACATTTTATGGTTTTACAGAACTGATTTCTCACGTTCTGTTTTACCTTTTTGTGTGAATTGCGCCTTTTTTTAGCTGTTAGTGATTACGCTGTTGCGGCAATGTTTTAGCTGTTGGTTTAAGGTGTTTCGCTCTTCTGCTAAAGGTCAAATTGACCTGCGACAAGGGACGCTGTCCCCTTGACCCCTGCCACCCTTTGAAAAGCGTGGACATAAACTTTAGTTGGCTTCGCATCGCTGCGGCTTTTTTACTTCAGCATTGAGTGGACGCTTATTCGATTGAGCGCTCTCTGTAGCTTTAATTCGGCAATGTCAAGCTCGTGCTTATCCTTAAGATGCTGGAGCTTATCCCTTGCTTCCGCTTCGGAGCGTTTCGCCCATTCGACATCGATCTCATCTGCCCATTCAACTGCGTTTGCAATGATAGATACCTTGTTTCCGCCGACTTTGATTATTCCCGACGAAAGCGCTGCTATTTTAAATGTTCCGTCCTGATTTTTTATCTTGACGGGACCCGACGGCAGGCTTGCTACAAGGCTCGTATGATTTGCGAGGATACCGATATCTCCCTCGGTCGTTCTGACGATGACCATTGAGGTCTCATCGTCATAGAACGTCTTTTCGGGAGTAATGATCGAGAGTCTGAACTCGGCAGCCATTATTCCACCTCCGATTATTCAGCGCTCATTGTTTTTGCTTTTTCCACTACCTCGTCTATTGTTCCTGCAAAGAGGAATGCAGACTCGGGGAGGTCGTCGTGAAGACCTTCGATGATCTCCTTGAAGCCTCTGATAGTTTCCTTGAGCGGTACATATTTACCCTGATAGCCTGTGAACTGCTCCGCAACGGAGAACGGCTGTGAGAGGAAACGCTGTATCTTTCTTGCTCTTGAAACGGTGAGCTTATCTTCATCGGAAAGCTCGTCCATACCCATGATAGCGATGATATCCTGGAGTTCGGTATATCTCTGGAGGATATTCTGAACGGCTCTTGCTGTTTCGTAATGCTCTTTTCCGACGATATCGGGGGAGAGTATTCTCGAAGTCGAGTCAAGAGGGTCAACTGCGGGGTAAATACCGAGCGATGCGATATCTCTTGAAAGAACCGTTGTAGCGTCAAGGTGGGCGAAGGTTGTTGCAGGAGCAGGGTCGGTAAGGTCATCGGCAGGAACGTAAACGGCCTGTACCGATGTGATAGAACCCTTGCTCGTGGAAGTGATACGCTCCTGAAGAGCGCCCATTTCCGTTGCAAGTGTCGGCTGGTAACCAACGGCGGACGGCATACGTCCGAGAAGTGCGGAAACCTCCGAACCTGCCTGTGTGAAACGGAAGATATTATCGATGAAGAGAAGAACGTCCTGTCCCTCAACGTCACGGAAATATTCAGCCATTGTAAGTCCCGAAAGACCTACTCTCATTCTTGCTCCCGGCGGTTCGTTCATCTGACCGTAAACGAGGACGGTCTTGTCAATAACTCCCGACTCAGTCATTTCGTTGTAAAGGTCGTTGCCCTCACGGGTACGTTCACCAACGCCCGTGAATACGGAGATACCGCCGTGCTGATTTGCAACGTTGTTGATAAGCTCCTGAATAAGGACTGTCTTACCAACGCCTGCGCCTCCGAAAAGACCGATCTTACCGCCTTTGAGGTAAGGACAGATAAGGTCGATTACCTTGATGCCTGTTTCGAGTATCTCGTTAGCGGCAGCCTGCTCTTCGTAGGAAGGCGCTTCTCTGTGGATAGCCCATCTTTCCTCACATTTGGGTGCGGGCTTGTTGTCAACGGGTTCGCCGAGAATGTTGAAGATTCTTCCGAGCGTACCTCTGCCGACCGGAACGGTGATAGGACTGCCCGTATCAACTGCGTCAATGCCTCTTACAAGTCCGTCTGTGGAGGACATTGCGATGCATCGAACAACATCGTCGCCGATATGCTGTGCAACCTCGCAGACAAGCTTTTCACCGTTGTTGTCAATTTCTATTGCATTCAGAAGATTCGGCAGGTGATCCTTTTCAAATGCGATATCGACTACCGCACCGATGATCTGGACTACCTTACCGATATTTTTCTGTGGCATTATTTGATCACCTCTTATTTTAAATTGGGTGTGCAATGCATTGTGACCGCCGCATTGCGTTCGGGCGTTTTATCGGAGCGTCATTCCTGAGCGGAAGCACCGCCGACGATCTCCGTGATCTCCTGAGTGATCGCAGACTGTCTTGCTCGGTTGTAGACGAGCGAGAGGTTGGAGATCATTTCTCCTGCGTTGTCGGAAGCGTTTTCCATTGCGCTTCTTCTTGCAGCCTGCTCTGCGGCAAAGCTTTCAACTATCGCAGAATATACAACGCCTGTGATATATTTGGGAACAATGGCGTTAAAAACAGCCTCGGCTGAGGGTTCATATATGGGAAGCTCGTGAACCTTCTTTTCCTGCTTCGGTATATCGAGCGGCAGGATAGGACTGAACTTCGCAACCTGAGAGAGCGTTGAAACGAACTCGGTCGAAACAAGCTCCACAGATGTGACCTCGCCTTTAAGATATGGCTCGACTATATCATCGGCAATGGCAGCTGCGCCGTTTATGCGCAGGTCCTGACCGACATTGATATAAGTCTGCACGACATCATAGCCATGCTTTGTGAAAAATTCGGCTGATTTTTTGCCGACAGCAAGAACCTTGACCTTGCTGCCCTCGTCCGTAAGCTCCTTTATACGGGCTGCGGCAAGCTTCGTTATATTTGAGTTGAAGCCGCCCGCAAGACCTCGGTCGCCTGCGATAACGACAAGCATTACCGTGCCTGCGCCGTCCTGCTTACGGGTAAAGGGAGAAAAGAAGTTCTCATTTTCGGATTGGATCTCGCACATTGTTTCATGCAGCGACTTATAGAACGGGCGAGCCTTGTCAGCCTTTTCCTTGGCTTTGCGCAGCTTCGATGAAGAAACAACTTCCATAGCCTTTGTGATCTGCAAGGTGGACTCGACGCTCTTTATACGCCTTTTTATGCTTTTCATATTGCCCGAGGCCATACAAAATCCATCCTTTCTTTACCTGTTTCCGTCAGCGGTTCAAGCCTTTTCGGCGAGGAACTTCTTGACGAATTCGTTGAGCGCATCTTTGAGTTCGTCCTCTGCTTCGGGAGTAAGAACCTTCTGCGTTCTGATAGTTTCGGTAATGTCGGGGTGAGATTCTGCGATGAAATCGAACATTTCATTCTGGAATTCGAGAACGTCCGAAACGGCAATATCCTTTAAATAGTTATGCGTTACGGCATAGATGATAAGAACCTGATTTTCGACGGCGATAGGCGAGTTTCTGTCCTGCTTGAGAACTTCAACAACTCTTTCACCGAGAGCAAGACGCTCCTTGGTGTCCTTATCGAGGTCAGAACCGAACTGCGAGAACGACTGGAGTTCACGATACTGCGAGTATGTGAGCTTCAATGAACCCGAAACCTTTTTCATAGCCTTGATCTGAGCTGCACCACCAACACGGGATACGGAGATACCGGGGTTTACGGCAGGACGGATACCAGCGTTGAAAAGGTCTGTTTCAAGGAAGATCTGACCGTCTGTGATAGAAATAACGTTTGTGGGGATATAAGCCGAAACGTCGCCGGCCTGTGTTTCGATGATAGGAAGCGCAGTAAGCGAACCGCCGCCGTAGTTTTCGTTAAGGCAGCAGGCACGTTCGAGCAGTCTTGAATGGAGATAGAATACATCTCCGGGGTAAGCTTCACGTCCCGGTGGGCGCTTAAGAAGCAGAGAAAGTGTACGGTAAGCAACAGCGTGCTTCGACAGGTCATCATAAACGCAAAGTACGTCCTTGCCCTGATCGAGGAAGTATTCACCCATTGCACAGCCCGAATAAGGAGCTATATACTGCAAAGGTGCAAGCTCGGAGGCTGTTGCGGAAACAACAATGGTATAATCCATTGCGCCGTTCTTTTCGAGCGTTTCAACAACGTTTGCAACGGTAGAACGCTTCTGACCTATAGCAACGTAGATACAGATAACGCCCTGACCCTTCTGATTGATGATAGTATCGAGCGCGATAGCGGTCTTACCCGTCTGTCTGTCGCCGATGATAAGTTCACGCTGACCTCTGCCGATAGGGATCATAGCGTCGATAGCCTTGATACCCGTCTGGAGAGGACGGCTTACTGATTTTCTTGTGATGATACCGAGAGCGGTCTTTTCGATAGGCATCGTCTTATCCGTGAGGATAGCACCCTTGCCGTCGATAGGCTGACCGAGCGAGTTTACAACTCTTCCGAGGAGTTCCTCGCCAACGGGAACTGACATGATGCGTCCCGTTCTCTTAACGGTATCGCCCTCCTTGATACCAATGTCCGAACCGAGCATAACCGCTCCGACGAACTCCTGTTCAAGGTTGAGCGCCATGGCATAAACGCCGTTTTCAAACTCAAGGAGTTCGCCGGACATACATTTTTCAAGTCCGTGGATCCTTGCGATACCGTCGCCGACCGTGACAACGGTTCCGGTATCGGAAAGCTCGATCTTTGAATTGTAATTCTTGATCTGTTCTTTGATTATACCGGTGATCTCATCCGGGCGTAAATCCATCATTACACCAACTTTCATAATATTTTTTGATCTAAACGAACGCAGTGAGTTTAGATTTTATACGAGCAAAGTGAGTTAAAGTTTTATGCGATCGTACCCTTTATCTGTTTCTGGAGCGTTTCAAGACGGGTCTTTACAGTACCGTCGAGGAGCGTTCCGTTGTAGCTGACCTTCATTCCGCCGATAAGGGAGCTGTCGGTCTTTTCTTCAAGAATTATCTTCTTGTTATAGACCTTGGAAAGCTTATCGATAAGCTTGTCCCTCTGCTTGTCCGAAAGAGGTCTGTCGGAAGTGACCGTGACTTCGGCAATTCCGCTCTTGTCGTACCATTTCTCCTTGTAGCAGTCCGCTATCTCGGGGAGATGATCCGCACGGCTCTTTTCGGTCAAAACACAAAGGAAATTGAATATCTGGTCGGAAACTCTGCCCTTGAATATCTTTTCTGCGGCTTCAAGCCTTTCCGCTACGCTCAAAGTAGGGGATTTGAGGAGCTTTGAAACCTCGGGATTTTCCTTCCATATCTTTTTCAGAGCCATAAGCTCGTCAAAGGTTTCCTCTGCGCAGTTCTGCTCGGCGGCAAGTTCAAACAAAGCTTCGGAGTACACATTTCCAACCGAACCTGCCATAAGAACCTGACCTTTCCCGATTATTCTCCGATGCTGTCGATGAAGCTGTCGATAAGCTCATCGTGAGTCTTGGGGTCGATCTCCTTGGATACGACCTTTTCTGCGATAGAGATCGCAATATCGGAAATATCGTCCTTTATCTGATTAACAGCGCGTTTCTTTTCCTTTTCAATGTCAGCGTTAGCCTTGACGGTGATCGAGCGAGCCTCGTCCTGAGCCTCGGAGATGATCTCGTCAGAGCGTTTCTGAGCCTTTTTGGTGGCATTCTTGATGATCTCAGCCGATTCTTCCTTAGCGCCTGCGAGCTTTTCGGTGTATTCAGCTTCGAGCTCTTCAGCGTTTTTCAGCTTTTGGTCGGCCTCTTCGTAAGTTTTTTCAACTTCCGTTTTTCTCGCTTCAAGAATAGCGTTCACCTTGTCGAAAAGAAAATGCTTTACAACAAGAAACAGGATCAAAAGGTTAGCCAGAGTGCCTACGATCGTGGTCAGATCAATTGAGAAAAATTCAAAATTAGTTGACATAGGCTTATTCTGCCTCCCGTTCTAAATTCTTTTTATATTAGCCAAGGTATTTGAGGAACGGATTAGCGAACAGGAGCATGATAGCAACGAACAGACCGTAGATACCTGTTGTTTCGGCAACGGCGCATCCAACGAACATTGTCGGTGTAACTTCGCCCTTGATCTCAGGCTGGCGGCCGATAGTTTCGATAGTCTTGCCGACTGCGTAGCCTTCACCGATACCGGGTCCGATACCTGCGATCATTGCAAGTCCCGCACCGATAGCCTGACCTGCGAGTACAATACTCTGAGCCTGCAATAAAGCTTCGTTTTCCATAGTTAAATAACCTCCAAAAAATTGATTTTGAATTTATACGGAACACTATTTTAAAATATAGGAGAGATCAAAACGATCCTTCCGCATTTTCGGTGTTCGGTATTATTCGCGTCCCATCTGAATATAGATCATGGTGAGCATGATAAATACATAGGACTGGATCGTACCGGAGAAAAGGTCGAAATAGACCGATAAAACCGCAGGAATACCTATCTGGAAGATATTGAAGTAATAGGTTTCCGCATGGATGCCGATAAGATTGTATAACGCTCCGCTTGCCGAGCCGAGAGCCGCATAAAGAATGACAGTGATTATCATACCGCCTGCGACGTTGCCGAAAAGACGAAGTGCCATAGCGACAGGAGTTGCGACTTCGCTGATGATGTTGAGCGGATTTATCATCGTTTTGAGATAAGCGCCTATTCCGTGGCTGTGTATCTTATTATAGGTTATGAGCACAAAGGTAACTACCGCAAGCGTGCCCGTAACGCTGATGTCGGCTGTGATACTTCTGAAACCGAGCATCGAAATAAGCGTTCCCAGCAGGATATAGGAGAACAGCGCACCTATATAAGGAGCATAGTTCATACAGTCCCCGCCCATATTGCTGCGCACCATCTTATTGCAGAAATTGACTATATATTCCGCGGCGCATTGCTTTTTGCCCGCAGGAACTTTCTGCATATTGTGCGTAAGAATAAGGCAGATTGCGAGAACGGCGAGGATAACGAGCCAACCAGTAACGACCGATTCGGATATAGCGAATCTGATGTTTCCCTCTGCATCAAGCAGCTGTATCATCCGTCTTGGTCCCTGCACGTCTATATTCATAGATCTTTCCCCTCCTTCCGTTTTTTCACCGCCGCATCGAGTGTGTAGCTCCAGCGCGGATACATCATCGGAACAGCAGCCATAACAACGTTCGCATACTGTGTTTTGACGCAGAAAGCGAAAAGACAGCCCATTATCGCAAACCTGACGAAATAAGACAGCGCCATGAGCCGCTTTGCAGCGCCGACCTGCCTTTCGACAGCGTGTTCGGAGGAAATTCCGAGTATCACGAAATTGAGCAGCATAACGAACGTTCCGAGCAGCAGTCCCAACAGCATATCGAGCTTAAAGCCAAAGAACGGCAGCGTTATTAAGTATAGAATGCCATCGAATAAAAAAGTGCGCGGCAAAAGAAACGTCAGCTCCTTATTTATCATTGAGCTAAAGCACTTTATCCTCACACTTTTCACCTCCAGCATAATAAACTTATAGTATTATACCATATTTCACTCAGATTTGCAACAAGCTTTTAATGTATCTGCATAAAAAATATGGTTAAATAATCTCGCGGATTGTAGTGCAAAATGCAACAAAATAGTCTATTCCTCAATTTTATTTCAACAAAAAAGCTGCAAATATTGTACAACTGTCCGGATATGTACTTATTTTGCCCAATTTACATCAAAACAGACAAAGCAGAGTTAAAAGCGCCTTGACTTTTTGTTAAAAATTAAATATTGACAAACAGTATCAAAATGCGGTATAATGATTAAGCTGAATTCGGGGCGTAACTCAGTTTGGTAGAGTGCTTGGTTTGGGACCAAGATGCCGCAGGTTCGAGTCCTGTCGCCCCGACCATTCATTTTTTGCAAAATTCGACAGAAAAACAGAGAATGTGAACAATTTGTAAATAATAAAAAATCCTATTGACAAATTGAACTTCTTGTGTTAGAATGTAATAGTCGCTTGAAACGATAACAAAAAATCAGTATTCAAGCTGGTGTAGCTCAGTTGGTAGAGCAGCTGATTTGTAATCAGCAGGTCGGGG
>UQQA01000115.1 GCA_900543105.1 uncultured Ruminococcus sp.
GTGCCGCTTCTCGTTCCTTTTCGATTGCAACCTTGAGCATATCCAAAAGGATTTCGGTTGCCTTTGAAACGATTTGCGTTGACACGCTTACGCCCGCACTTGCTACATCATCCCCGTGCATATTCTCTGCCTCCCTTCTGAGTGGTATGTGAAAGGAGCAGTTTAACCCCTTTCACATATTCCGGTCACTCAGAGGGTGTTTTTATAACCCAAAGAAAAAGATTTGTAGCAAATTATAAATCGAGATAATCATTCAAGGTCATAATTGTACAACTTAGCCATTATTTCCTTGAATGTTCGGATACTCTTTGAAACTGCTGCTTGTGATACCCCTTCAAGCTCTGCAATCTCTGCTTCCGTGAATTTATGCAGATAATACATCATTCCACGCTTGTAAACCTTATCGTCGAAAAACTGTTTAAGGTATTCCAAGTACATATCGCTATGTATATCTTCATCGGGAGCCTGCGTCACCATTCCCAGCTTCGCTTCGTAATCCTCATTGCCGAGATAGATTTTCTTCAATCCGTGCCTGCGCTCACGAGAACGCTGCCTTTCAGTTTCTCTGCGAGCTGACTCGAAAACCTCCAACACATCATCTTCAACGATAACCGTAGTTTCCTGTGAACAGTTATTTTTATATACACTTGCGAGAACAAGGCAGTTTTTACCGTCCTCAGTCTTATATACTTCAACTTTGATTTCTTCATCTGACATAGTCGTTTCCTCCGAAATTTTGAATTTTTGTGTGAATCAAAATTTCGGATCGGAGGAGAACGACATCGTTCCATACCTTTTAAATACGGAAAAACAAAAAATCCCCTGTCATACGGTATAAACCGCATAACAGGGGATAATACTAACATTTCATTATAAATCTGAACGCACAGTTCAGTATAAATGCTCACGAATCCCGTAACAACAGCTACGCTTTTTTTGAGCAATCAATATTTACTTTTATGCCTGTGAGATACGCTTATATTCGCTGCTTAAAATAGGCAGCGAAATGCAGGAATTACTCCAGCACATAAAAACCTCCAGTCCAAAAACTGAACTGAAGGAATTAAGACAGCAAAATGCTCCTCGTCACAATTCAGTTTTTTTTGACGAGGTAATTGCATATTCTATTTGAACCAACAGTACATCTTATTACAGAACCTTTATGCCATTATAATTTCGACAGATTTCTGTATAATAATATGTAACGGAGGTGAACTGCAAGTGCATACTGAACCTGAAACGCTCGGTAAAATCATCAAATCTGCCCGACAGCGTTCCGAACTCACAATGGAGGAGCTTGCAGAACGTATAGGCATTACCGAGCGATATTTGTATAGAATTGAAAACGAGGGCAAAAAGCCAAGCTATGATATTCTTTACAAGTTAATCCGAGAGTTGTCCATTTCACCGGACTTGATTTTCTACCCCGAGAAACCGTCCAAAGAATCCGAGGTAGAAAACCTTATCCGTATGCTTTACAACTGCGATGAGCGTTCTCTGGAAGTCGTCAAAGCAACTGCTAAAGCCTTGATTGGTACAGCTTCGGGAAAATAACTGCGTACATACCAAACAAAAAGAGCCGATGAACTATGATTTCTCACGTTCATCGGCTCTGCATCTTTGTGTCTGGCTCTCTGATAACTGTAACTATAAAATTTTTAGCTTCAATTAAATGTTCTTGTTTGCATTTCGGGCAGTAGAGAGGATAGTTTATTAAAATGGTATCCTCTCTTATTCGGTCACGAGTTTTGCCGCCGCAGGTTGGGCAGATAATCCATGCTGTGTTTTGCGTAAGTGGTTCTCCATTAAGATTGTTTAGGAATACATATGCTTTTCCACCATTTGTTTTTTTATCTATTATCTCCATAAAAATCTCCGTAGAATTTAAATTCTTGCATGCTTTCAAGCTCTCCACAAGACTGAAATTTGTCTCTTAGTTAAACTCCTCGGCTTATTGCTATTATCAGCAAATCAACCGACAACTGCTTTTTTCGCTCATTTGTACAGGCAGATATTTTATTCATAACGCTGCTCCTTAATTTATTTAATGTCGTTTCTTTTCTCGGTTTCAGTACAATTTGCCGTCAACTTTGAAAGCAAATCACCCATTTTTATCGGGAATAAGTAACAGCTCATAATCTGCATTTTCTGATTAAGGCTGTGACAAATAATAAAACGCTTTGAATTGATATGCTTTGCAAGTTCGTATCCAACCTTCTCGGGCAATGCCTTAAATTCATCAGGTACAGGAAGCGGCGAGGCGGATTTCGTTCTTGTAAGAGGCGGGTGCATAATGTGAAAAGTGATGTTATCCTTTGCATATTCAATCCGCAGACATTTTGCCAATGCCTCCAACGCACCCTTTGTCGAACTGTAGGGGGAAATATTCACAAAGCCCGTTACTCCCACAGCTGAGCTTGTAAAAATAACCTTGCCTTTCTTCTGCATGCTCATATAAGGCACAACACTTTTTACAAAACGCAGTGCTCCGAAATAATTGACCTCAAAAACATCTTTGTATGTATCAAAATCTGTGTCAGCTTCGCTCTCAAATGTACATTTGCAAGCATTGTGCACAGCAATATCAAACGTGCCGAACTCCGCAGCAGTTTTATCAACCGCCGTCTTTACCTCGTCATAGCTTCTCAAATCCACCTTGTGATAAATAAGGCTGTTACTGTATTGTTTCTTAAGTTTTTCGAAACTATCGGTTTCAATATCCAAAACCGATACCTTGTTTCCGTCAATAAGCAGCTTTTCCGTCATATAGTAACCAATGCCTTGATTTGCTCCTGTGATAATGATATTAGCCATTATTGCCTCCGATTTCCATAAAGAACAGTTGAATATGCTTGTATGCCACAGCACAAAAAGCCGCTTTGTTTTCTTCGGTCAGTTCTCCGCTGAACAGCCATTTCTGTGCATAAAAATAAATGGGAGAGTAATATTTTATCGCAAGATACTTGCTGTCACCATTTGGTATTACACCCATGCTTATCAAGGCTGAAAAGATTTTACTCTGAAAGTTTAACGGTTTATCCAACAGCCATTCCTGATACAGCTTACGAACATCGTCATTGTTGAACTGCTCAATCAGCATAATACGCATAACCTTGTTGCAGAAAGCGTCCATAAGATACTGCTCAAAAAAGTATCTTGCAACCGTATTAATGCCATCAGAAAAAGAATTCTGCCCGTCAGTAAGTCCGTTTTCAAGCTGCGACATTATACTATTTGCAGTTTCAGCAAATCTGTTCAGCAGCTCGTCAAAAATGCTCTGCTTATTTTTAAAGTGGTAATAAACGGAGCTTTCCTTTATCCCTACCTGCTTGCATATATCCCTTATTGATACTGCGGTATAGCCTTGCTTTGAAAACATATCCAAGGATATTTCCAGTATTTTTTCTTTTGTACTGCTCATATAAGCCTCCTCGTCTAACAGATGTTAGATATATTATACCTAACATCTGTTAGATTGTCAAGAGGCTTTTTAAAATTTTCCCAATAAATAATGCCGATGAACTGTGTTTTCTCACATTCATCGGCTCTGCACCCTTGTGTCCGGCTCTTTGATTTTAACATCAAAAAAATCAAGAAAAAAGGCAACTATAGAAAACATATTGGTATCATAGTCAAAAGATAATATTGATTTTGTCAATGTATCTCTTAACTCTTCTTTACCCTTTTCACTTATTGAATATACTGTACGAAATGGCATATTTCCGTTTTTTTCAGATGCACCAACAATTAATCCTTTCTTATCCAAGGTTCGTAAAGTTGCATAGTATCTATTAATTGTCAATACCATAGGTGCTATAAAATAACTAAAGGCTGTTTATTTTAAAATAAAGTATATCTTATGGCACGATTTATACAAAGATAACAATTTGCATAAATTCTATCTTGACCTTATAATCAGCACTCAAACCTAATGCGAATTTTACTTTATGATAACAAAAACCGCCCGAACTTATAAGAAATTCGGACGGTTTCAATATCAAAAATAAACAACAAATCCGAACACATTCTTAGTGACGAAAGTGTTCGGATTATGCGTGATTGGCTCCCCAAGCTGTTCTTAAGGCGACCTTAATTGATTTTTCCTCATATTTCAACAATATTGATTTATAAATTTATAGCTAACACTTACGTTTTGAATAGTTTCGGTCGGTGAATTCTGTACCTTTTCGCCAACCTCTATAACGCTTATCAGCGTGTTGAGAATTTCGGGCGTTAATTCCTCTATCTCGGAAAATCTGCCGAGTAGATTCATAAAACTAACCACATCTTCACAACAAACCCTGTTCTTATTAAGCTCTGCTGTCAGCTTCGATTTTCTATCAGTGAATGCTTCTATTCTGTCATTGCACTCCCCTGACATTTCCTCGAACATCTCTGCATTTTTTATGATACCATCATAGTAGTCATTGTAGATTTTCTTGTACTTGTTTTTTTCTTTGATAATCTGCTTTTCAAGGCTTTCAATCTCCGCTTTGATACCCTCGGAATCGGGTATATTTTCATTCAGATTTGCAAGTACCTTTTTCCGAAAAGCCTTTTCATCCGTTTTGCAGTCAGCAAATATCTTCCTTATGTCCGTTAAAACCGATGTACACAAATCATCAAGTTTGATGTTATGCGTGGTGCAGCGTTTTACTCCGCCTTTTAATATTTTACTGTTGGTACATACGAAATACGGACTTTTGTTTGGAGGACAGGCAATTCGCATTGTTGCACCGCAGTCGGCACATTTCAGCAGTCCTCGAAAGATATTTTCGGAACGGTTACCCTTGATTTCTCTCTTTCGGCTGCTAAGTTTTGACTGAACCTCGTCCCACAGCTCCTGTGAAATAATCGGTTCGTGGGCTTTTTCACAAACGCACCAGTCGGCTTCATCAACTGCCACAACCTTTTTGCTCTTGAAATTTATCTTTCGCCTTTTTCCATAAACAATTTTGCCAAGATAAACCTCATTATGCAGCAGATTATTTATAGACGATCTGTTCCAACTGTAAGGATTCGGATTGCTGTAATTGCCTTGATTATACTCTTTCAAAGCTGTCGGACTTAACACTTGATGCTCATACAGATATTCAGCAATGTTAGACATTCCCATTCCGTGATATGCCACAAGTTCAAAAATCGTCACAACTGTCGGTGCGTTTTCTTCATCAACAACAAGTTTATTCTTCTCGATTGTTGATTTCTTGTATCCATAAGGAAGCCACGGGTGAAGGAATTCCCCATTAAGAGATTTTGCTTCAAATGCCTGTCGAACTTTCTGCGATACCTCCGCCGGAAGCATCTCATTGATAACACTCCGCAAAGGCAGCATCATATCGTACTTGCTTCGGGGAGTAATTATAGTGTTATCCGCAATGATGATAAAGGTAACATTATTTTCGGGGAAGAATATCTGAGTGAAATATCCAACCTCGATATGCTCTCTGCCGAAGCGTGATAAGTCCTTTACGATAACAGTATCTACCTTTTTGGCTCTTATATCCTCAAGCATTCGCTTAAAAGCAGGACGCTCAAAAGCTGACGTTAGATAACGATACTTTTGAAAACACTGGAAAATCAAGGTTTTTCGAGCGACGGACAAGCCGGGTATTGTACTAAAAACTGAATACGACGCAAAAGCGGCGTTTCCCACTCTCTACACAGGGAGAACAGGAACGCCGCTTTTTTCATGCCCTTTGTTACGCAGTAGGGGCAGAAAAAGCCTTGCTACAAGCGGCTTTCCGGGCGCGTATCTGACGCGGCAAGGGATTTATACCTTATCCCCCGAAACCGCGCTTCTACTGCGTAACAAATCCACAGCAAAAGGAGTGATTTACTATGGCAGTTTTCCGGGTGGAACGAAACAAGGGCTACACCGTAATGAGCAACCACCACCTACGCAACAAGGAGCTTTCTCTAAAGGCAAAGGGGCTGTTGTCGCAAATGCTGTCACTCCCCGAAGATTGGGACTACACCTTGAAAGGCTTATCCCTTATCAACCGGGAGAAGATAGACGCTATCCGCGAAGCCATACGGGAGCTTGAACGCGCCGGGTATATCGTCCGTTCAAGGGAGCGCGACGAGAAAGGACGCTTGCGGGGCGCGGACTATGTGATATTCGAGCAGCCGCAGCCGCCTACGCCGGATTTACCTACATTGGAAAATCCAACATTGGATAATCCAACACAGGGAAAACCAACATTGGAAAAACCTACGTTGGAAAATCCAACGCAATTAAATAAAGATATACAAAGAACTGACTTACCAAAAAAAGAAAAATCAAATACGGATTTATCAAGTACCCATTCCATTCCTATCCTTTCCCCTAACCCCTCACCTTGCGGGGGAGCGGCTACGCCGCCGGAACGGAAAGGAACGGAAGCGGCAGCACAGAGCGCAGTAGAGATATACCGGGAAATCATCAAGGACAATATCGACTACGACATTCTCAAACAGGACATGAAATTTGACGGGGACAGGCTTGACGAGATTGTAGACCTCATGCTTGAAACGGTATGCACCGCCAGAAAGCGGGTGCGGATTGCGGGGGACGACTACCCGGCAGAGCTTGTGAAGTCAAAGTTTATGAAACTGGACGGCGAGCATATCCGCTTTGTGCTTGACTGTATGCGGGAGAACACAACCAAAATCCGCAACATCAAGCAATATCTGAAAGCAGCCCTTTTCAATGCCCCGTCCACAATCGGCAACTATTACACTTCCCTTGTCGCCCATGACATGGCAAGCGGCGCACTTGCGCCACAGGAGCCGCACGACCCCTATTCATTCAAACCGGGCGAAAGCCTGTAAACAACAAAAGGAGGATTTTATTATGGCACAGAGAACAGGAGCATTGGTATTTGACGAGCGCACTGACCGTTACGACATTCGCTTTGACCTCAATACTTACTATGGCGGGCTGCATTGCGGGGAGTGCTTTGACGTGTTCGTGCGGGGCAAGTGGAAGCCTACCCGGATTGAGTATGGCGACAACTGGTATCTTGTGGGTATCAGAGCCGAGGATTTGAATGGGCTGCGGGTGCGTATCTGACCGCCGCCCCATAAAGAAACGCGAAAGGAGGACGCGAGAAATTGCAGGACGAAGTAAACGAAAAGACCATAGCCCTTTACATCAAGACCGGGAAGCTGACCGCGCAGACGCTCCAAAAGGCAATGAAAGCCATTCTGTCAAAGGGCAAAAAGCAGCTTACGAAACAGCCACAGGGCAAGCAGAGCTTAAAGCAGCTTATGAAGCAGAACGCGGGCGTTTCCAACATTGAGATTACCGAGGGCAATATCAAAGCCTTTGAGAGTACGGCGAAAAAGTACGGTATCGACTTTGCGCTGAAAAAGGACGCGACGGAAAGCCCGCCCCGCTATCTTGTTTTCTTCAAGGGGCGGGACGCGGACGTGCTGACCGCAGCCTTTAAGGAGTTTTCCGCAAAGAAGCTGACACAGGACAGGAAGCCCTCTATCCGAAAGCTGCTGACAAGCCTTAAAGAAGCCGCACAGGGCAGAAACGCACAGCGAGAGAAAGTAAAAAACAAAGACAGGGGGCGGGAATTATGAAGCCGGAAATCAAGAAGCTGCTTATCCTCAATCTCCCCTATCTGCTCTTTGTCTGGCTCTTTGATAAAGTGGGCGCGGCTGTCCGGCTTTCCCTCGGCGCGGACGCAAGCGCAAAGCTGCTACATCTTGGGGACGGTTTTACCGCCGCCTTTTCCAGTATCGCGCCGAGTTTTCACCCCGTCGATTTGCTTATCGGCATTGCAGGGGCGGTCATTGTCCGGCTGATTATCTACGTCAAGGGCAAGAACGCGAAGAAGTACCGGAAAGGCATGGAATACGGCTCTGCACGTTGGGGGACAGCCGAGGACATAAAGCCGTACACAGACCCGGTATTTGAGAACAATATCCCCTTAACGCAGACGGAACGGCTCACCATGAACAGCCGCCCGAAGCAGCCGAAATACGCAAGAAACAAAAATATCCTTGTAATCGGCGGTTCCGGCAGCGGCAAGACCCGGTTCTTTGTGAAACCGTCGCTCATGCAATGTACGTCAAAGGATTTTCCAACGTCGTATATCGTCACTGACCCGAAAGGAACACTGATTTTGGAAACCGGAAAAATGTTGCAGCGGTACAAATACCGTATCAAAGTGCTAAATACGATTAACTTCAAAAAATCCATGAAATACAATCCCTTTGCCTATCTGCGGAGCGAAAAGG
>UQQA01000116.1 GCA_900543105.1 uncultured Ruminococcus sp.
CGCCGAAATCACATATATCCAAGATTGTCGGCTTGATTTTTTCCAAATTTTAAATTGTATTTAGTATAAATATCATTATACATCAAATCACCATCAAATACAATAGTTTTCCCATTTCAGACAAAAATAAAAAGCCGCTTGAAAAACAAACGGCTTTTTATGACACCCATTTTGACACCCTACTTTGCAAAAATGTGCGCAATTTTGCACCACTTCACGCAACACTTAAAAATTATACAAAAAAAACCGCTGCAAGCGGCGTAAAATCACGCTTTGCAACGGCTTTTTATGGAGCTGGAAACGTGACTTGAACACGCGACCTGCGCATTACGAATGCGCTGCTCTACCAACTGAGCTATTCCAGCATTGCTATAATATTATACTATAAAATAAGCTTGCTGTCAAGCCTTTGTGCAAAAAAATATCAGAATTTTCTTAAAAATTTCTCGTATGGCTGTTTTTGTACGAAATGCCGCCTTTTGTTTTTGCGGAAATGTAAACTTTAATCGAACTTTCTGTCCTTGCGGCTTTGGTTCTATTTACACGAGGGCTGTTTTACGGTATAATTATCAGTGATTTTTATACAATTTTTTAAACTGAAAGTGTACAAAAAATCAAGTAAAATCCCGTAGCTGTTGTAACAGCTTTAAGTGGATTTTGCGCCGATTTTTTGTCTACACTTTGATTAAAAATTAGTATTATTCTCGGAAAGGAAATTTTGAAATGAAGATTTATGCGGCACGGCACGGTCAGACCGAATGGAATTTAAACGACAGGATATGCGGCAGGACGGACGTTGAGCTTACCGAAACGGGCAGGGAGCAGGCGGCTTTGCTTGCGGAAAAAGCGTACGAAAAGGGCGACATCGACCTCATTGTCTGCTCGCCGATGAAGCGCGCTCGGGCTACTGCAAAGGCTGTTGCGGACAGGATCGGCTGTGAGATCACGATAGATGAGCGCCTTATTGAATGGGATTACGGCGATTTTGAGGGCAAAGACCGCACGACCGAGGGCTTTGCGCAGAACAAGATCGAATTCGGTGTGAAGATGCACGGCGGCGGTGAGTCGGTCTTACAGCTTGCGCACAGGGTTTACAGTGTTATCGATGATGTTATTGCAAAATATCCCGACAAAAATGTGCTTCTTGTGTGTCACGGCGGCGTTTGCAGGATAATCGAGACCTATTTCAACGATCTTTCGACTTATGATTACTCGCATTTCTTTATGGGCAACTGCGAATTGAGGGAATATTTTGTCAGAAAATAAGATAATTCGGGATTTTTCATAATTTCGCCATTGAAAAAAGGTGATTTTTATGGTATAATTAAGGGTAACTATTTTGTTTGAAATGAGGTAGATCAATGCAGTCATTTATTGATACCGTTGCGAAGGTCAACGGTGCGGTCAATGGTGTAGTCTGGGGAATACCGATGCTTGTTCTTATAATCGGAACGGGCATTTTTATGTCGGTAAGGACGGGATTTTTTCAGATAACAAGGATAAAGACTTGGGCGAACGAAACCTTTCTCGCCATTTTTAAGAAAAAGTCGGTCACAAAGACCGAAGAAAAGAAAGCGATAACGCAGTTTCAGGCACTTTCGACCGCTCTTGCCGCAACTATCGGCACGGGCAACATTGCGGGCGTTGCGACGGCTGTTTGCATCGGCGGACCGGGTGCGGTTTTCTGGATGTGGCTCTCCGCTTTGTTCGGAATGATGACGAGCTTCTCCGAAAATGTTCTCGGCATCTACTTCCGCAAGAAAAACGAACACGGCGAATGGTCGGGCGGTGCGATGTACTATCTTGAAGAGGGTCTGAAAGAGAAAAAGGGACTTCGCCACATTGCAAAGCCGCTGTCGGTGATGTTTGCGATATTCTGCGTTCTGGCTTCGTTCGGCATAGGCAATATGGCGCAGTCGAACTCGATATCGAGCGCAATGCAGTCCAACTTTAATATTCCAACGGTCGTAACGGGCGTGGTGCTTGCTGTTATTGCGGCACTCGTTGTACTCGGCGGCATCAAGAGGATCGCAATGGTAACGGAAAAGCTTGTGCCTTTTATGGCGATCTTCTACATAGCCGGCTGTCTTATCATTTTTGTAATGAACTTCCGCCACATTCCGTATGTTTTCTTGTCCATTTTCAAAAGTGCATTCAGCTTTTCCGCTGTTGCGGGCGGTGTTGGCGGCTACATTATAAAGCGCGCTGTCACAATGGGATTCAAGAGAGGCGTTTTCTCTAACGAGGCCGGACTTGGCTCATCGGTAATGGTAAACTGCGCTTCGGACGTAAAAGAACCCGTTATTCAGGGTATGTGGGGAATTTTTGAGGTGTTCTTTGACACGATAATCGTCTGCACACTCACGGCTTTCGTTATCCTTTCCAGTCCTGCAAACTCGGTGTCTTTTGAAGAAGCGCTCAATAATGTTTCGACCCAGCCGCAGTATTTCACGATAAATTACACTGACGGTGAAACGAACCTCATCGACTCGGACATCAATCCAAAGTACATTGTTGCATCGGACGATGCGGCTGAGGGTACTTATACCGAATACTCCGCAAAGACTGTTTACGGTCAGGAATTTCCCGTAAAAATTCTTAACAGTGACAATGTGAGCGGTGAGAACGACTTCACATTTGCGAACGTTATGGAGCTTAAAGGAATTCAGGCTAAAGATGCGAACGGAAATCATCTTACGAATGAAAACGGTGACCCGATAATTGATTCTGTTGAGATAACAGAAGTCAACGGTGTTCCGCTTGTAACTTATGCATTCAGCCAGCGTCTTGGCTCTGTTTCGGGCAAGATACTCGCTGTCGCGATACTTCTGTTCGCGTTCTCGACAACGCTCGGCTGGTCTTTCTACGGCACAAAGGCACTTGAATATCTTCTCGGAACAAAGGCAACTATCGTTTACAAGATAATCTTCGTGCTGTTTATAGTAATCGGCTGTACGATGAAGCTTGGACTTGCGTGGGATATTTCCGACACATTCAACGGACTTATGGCGCTCCCGAACCTTATCGGCATACTTTCACTTTCGGGCATCGTTGTTGCGATAACGAAGAATTATATTCACCGCCGAATAAATAAAGACGATGTTGATGCGCTCCCGATGATATCGGCATATTCCGATATCCACGAAGAACAGCATAAAAAGCTTAAAGCGGAATACAGCAAGGAAAATAATGCGTAATTATTTTGCTCCGCAAAAATGACGCAAAGTCCTAAATATGTAGGGGCGGATTCCATATCCGCCCGTTAGAATACAACACCACCCCTGTTTTCATCGGATAATAGCCGTTGAAAACAGGGGGATTCGTTTTTGTGAAACACTTTGCGGCATATCCCACCGCCGTTCATACTGTGTCTGCAAACAAATATGCTCACTTCGTTTGCATATTTGTTTGCAGAGGACAGTTTCCTTAGAAAAAAGAATGGCGCAATTCACATTTTTTAGGTTTACGAAAATAATTTCTCATATTCGTTTTCCCTTTTTCGTGTGAATTGCGCCTTTTTTATTTGTTAGTTATTACGTTATTGCAACTGACGTTATGCTGTTAGTTTAGGGTATTTCGCTCTCTGCGGAGAGCGACAAGGTGGCTCTGCCCCCCTTGACCCCCTGCAAGCCTTTGAAAAGGCTTGACCTAAACTTTAGTTGGCTTCACGTCACTCAAATAAATTTGAGCTATGCAAAAATTACGCATTACGAATTACGCATTGATCGTAAGTTCATTGTCAACGCAGTCGATCTTGACCGTGCTGTACGGTTCGATCTCATCGGCAATGATCTTCTTTGCGAGCATTGTTTCGAGTGTGCTCTGGATATATCTCTTGAGCGGTCTTGCGCCGTATACGGGGTCATAGCCGTTATCTGCGATATAGGTCTTTGCAGCGTCGGTTACGTCGAGTGTGATCTGCTTATCCTTTAAGCGGTTCTGGAGGCTCTTGAGCATAAGGTCGATGATCGGGAATATCTCCTTCTTGGTGAGCGGCTTATAGAACACGATCTCGTCAAGACGGTTGAGGAACTCGGGACGGAAGTGGCTCTTCAGCAGATTGCTTACGTTTGCTCTTGCTTCGTCCGAAATTTCGCCGTTCTCGTTGATGCCGTCGAGGATAAAGTCCGAACCGAGGTTAGAGGTAAGGATTATGATGGTATTCTTGAAGTCTACCGTTCTGCCCTGCGAGTCGGTAACTCTGCCGTCATCGAGGATCTGGAGCAGGATATTGAACACATCGGGGTGAGCCTTTTCCACCTCATCGAAGAGGACTACGGAATAAGGCTTTCTGCGGACTGCTTCTGTGAGCTGACCGCCCTCCTCATAGCCGACATATCCCGGAGGTGCGCCGATAAGACGGCTTACGCTGAACTTCTCCATATACTCGGTCATATCGATACGGACGAGGTTGTTTTCATCGTCAAAGAGGCACTGTGCAAGCGTTTTTGCAAGTTCTGTTTTACCAACGCCCGTAGGTCCCATAAACATAAACGAGCCGATAGGTCTGTTCGGGTCCTGAATACCTGCTCTTGAACGGAGGATAGCTTCGCTGACCTTTTTAACCGCTTCGTCCTGACCGATAACACGGCGGTGAAGAATTTCTTCGAGGTGGAGAAGCTTTTCACGCTCGCCCTCCATAAGCTTTGAAACGGGGATGCCTGTCCAGCGGGCAACTACTCTTGCGATCTCTTCATCGGTAACCTTATCGTGAAGAAGTGTATCAGCCTTGTTCTTTTCGGCTGTTTCCTCGGCAGCTTCGAGCTGTTTTTTCAGTTCGGGTATTCTGCCGTAGGTGAGTTCAGCGGCTTTATTGAGGTCGCCGTTACGCTGTGCAGCGGCAAGCTCACCGTTAGCGGCTTCGATCTGCTCACGGAGCAACTGGAGGTTCTTGATATTCGCTTTTTCGTTTTCCCAACGTGCTTTCATCTCGTTGAATTCGGCACGCATTTCGGAAAGCTCCTTGCGGATATTTTCAAGCTCTTCCTTGGAAAGCTTGTCGTCCTCTTTTTTGAGGGCGGTTTCGGCAATTTCCTGCTGCATTATCTTACGGGCGAGGTCGTCCATTTCGGCAGGCATCGAATCCATTTCCGTTCTTATAAGTGCGCAGGCTTCGTCCACAAGGTCGATAGCCTTATCGGGGAGGAATCTGTCGGTGATATAGCGGTTGGAAAGCGTTGCGGCTGTGATAAGTGCGGAGTCCTGAATTTTTACGCCGTGGAAAACTTCGTAACGCTCTTTAAGACCTCTCAGGATAGAGATAGTGTCCTCAACGGTCGGCTCGTCAGCCATTACAGGCTGGAAACGACGTTCGAGTGCAGGGTCTTTTTCGATGTATTTACGGTACTCATCAAGCGTTGTTGCGCCGATGCAGTGGAGTTCGCCCCTTGCGAGCATAGGCTTTAAGAGGTTGCCTGCGTCCATTGCACCGTCGGTCTTGCCTGCGCCGACGATAGTGTGAAGCTCATCGATGAAGAGGATAATTTTGCCCTCTGACTTCTTGACTTCGTTAAGGACGGCTTTCAGACGTTCCTCAAACTCACCTCTGAACTTTGCGCCCGAAATAAGGCTGCCCATATCGAGGGAGAAGATAGTTCTGTCACGAAGATTTACGGGGACGTCCCCTCTTACGATACGCTGTGCAAGACCCTCAACGATAGCGGTCTTACCAACGCCCGGCTCACCGATGATAACAGGGTTGTTCTTTGTCTTACGGGAAAGGATACGGATAACGTTTCTTATTTCAGCATCTCTGCCGATAACAGGGTCAAGCTTGTTTCTCTTTGCGAGTTCAACGAGATCCTGACCGTACTTTTTCAGTACATCGTAGGTGTCCTCGGGGTTGTCGCTCTGGACACGCTGGTTTCCTCTTATCTTTGAAAGAGCGTCGAGGAACTTGTCTTTATCGATGCCGAAAGCTTTGAAAATTTCTTTGATATTGCTGTTTGCGGTGTTGAAGAGCGCGAGTACGATATGCTCGACTGAAACATAGTCATCGTGCATATTCTTGGCGATCTGTTCAGCCTGATTGAGACAGCTGTCAACGTCCGAGGAAACATAGACTGTATTCATCTCTCTGCCGCTGCCCGTTACCTTCGGGAAAGCTGCGATCTTCTGCAGGAGTGCGTTCTTCACGCCCTCGCTGTCAGCGCCCATTGAATTCCAGAGCTGTGAGATAAGTCCGTTCTCCTGCTCGGTCAGAGCATAGAGAAGATGTTCCTGCTCAATACGCTGGTTCTGGTATTCGACAGCGGTGCTTTGAGCAGCATTGATAGCGTCAAGTGATTTTTTAGTGAATTTGTTTGCATCCATAAAAATCGGCCTCCTTTGATGTAATCAAAAACAATGGCGAAAGCCATGGATTTTGTCGTTTAAATTGGATTTTACACAATAAGTGTAAAATTTTGCACAGTATTGTGCAGAACGCACAAGCTCGGCTTTGTTTCGACAATTTATTTCGTGTCGGCATGAGATTGTGCATTTTTTACAATACTCTGTTAATATTATTGTAAAAATATTTGCTGTTTTGGTTTAATTTTATGTAAACGGGAAGAAAAATGTCCTTGTTTGGCGCATTTAACTTCCCCGATCGGCGTAATCGGTCGTTTTTTGTCGCATTATGCGATATAAAAAACTTGAAATAAATTGTGAACAGATTTATAATAAATTTCAAGAAGAGGTGTTGTTGACTTTTGAAAGAGGGATAATAATGAATACACTGAAAACCATTGCCACCGCACAGAACCGATTATGCTACAGCCTTACCGAAAGCATCCGTGAGAACGGGAGCATTTCCTATGGCGTAAAAGCGACGACCACTTTGTTCGGCACTTCCGAGGAAGCGGCTGTTGAGGATATCTCATCCGACAGGCAGGTCGTTGAAAAATTCGTGGATTTGCTCGCGGACAACCTTGTTCTGCCGTCCACTTTAACGGAGGTCGCAGAGGAATTCGTTGCATCATTTTTTACAGTTTGATGAAAACGCTTGACATACGCTTGTTTTTGTGGTATAATTCCTAATTACGAAATCATTTTGCTGTTAAAAGGGACAAACACTATGGAAAAGGAAGCTTTTAAGACAATTGCCGAAAACCGAAAGGCTCGGCATGAATACTTTATCCTAGAAAGCTTTGAAGCGGGCATTGAGCTTGTCGGAACTGAGGTAAAATCTATCCGCAGCGGCGGTGTCAACCTCAAGGACAGCTGGTGCATCATCGAGGACGGCGAACTTTTCGTGAACGGTATGCACATTTCGCCCTATGACCACGGCAATGTTTTCAACAAAGACCCTTTAAGAGTCCGCAGGCTGCTCATGCACAAGAAGCAGATAATGCAGCTCCTCGGAAAGATCAAGCAGGACGGGCTTACGCTCATTCCGATCTCGATCTATTTCAAGGGTTCGCGCGTTAAGGTTCAGGTCGGACTTTGCAAAGGTAAAAAGCTTCACGACAAGCGTGATGATATGGCAGCGAGGGCTGCCAAACGTGATATTGAAAGAGCTGTCAAGACCCAAAACCGTTAAAAGGTTCTGCATCTTTGGGGATGTAAAGGTTTCGACGGGGACTTTGAATCACGATAAGCGGGTAGAGGAGCGCACTCTCTCAAAACGGCGCACGTTTTAAAATTAGACGACAACAATAATTTTGAATTAGCAGCTGCTTAATTGCTGCTCGTCTTGCCGTTGAGTACCACGGCTTCGGTTAAGGCGTCGACTAAGTGGTGAACGCCGCAGGAAAGTGCCTGCGTTCTTGCGGTGTATTGCAGGCTACCGAGCATCATTGTGTGTTTGTTCACGATGATGCGAGGGAATGTTAATAACAAACTACACCCGTAGAAAGTTGTGTGGATAGGTTTTCGGACACGGGTTCGATTCCCGTCATCTCCACCAGAAGACCCACATATATGTGGTAAAGAGTCTATGTTTTTCATAGGCTCTTTTTCTTTCGTCTTCTTTGTGCCTATGTCCTTTATCCTTTTCTACGATTTATAGTATAACTTCACATTGTGTATATTTTATGATAATATTGTGAATATAGAGTAAAAATTAGCACTCATAAGATAGGAGTGCTAATTCTGTTTTTCTCGGGGAAAACGCGAATTGAAATTATACCAAACACCATTTAAAATTTGGAAAAAATCAAGCCGACAATCTTGGATAT
>UQQA01000117.1 GCA_900543105.1 uncultured Ruminococcus sp.
AATGGTCTTTCCCCAGACCTTGCTGAAGTGAATTTTTTGTGAATTTTGCTTCTTTCACTTGTCCACTTTATTGACTATGGTCCAAATTGTGTATATATACAAATTATGCACAATTCCCTTGACGTTCCACCAATTCCGTGCTATCATATCAAACAATAAATTCAGAAAGGAGGCAGACTCATGAAACGACTTAGCATATACTACGGACACAAAACAATATTTACGAAAAAGAGATCGGCTATGAAAATGGGTCTGTCTTACTTTGCGCTATAAAGGCGCTTTGACGTTACACAGACACAATTTTATTCAAAAGCGTTTTCTCTTTCGGGGGAAAACGCTTTTTTTCATCAAGGAGAATTTTATGTTAGAGATCAGAGGAAAATTTAACACTGCAAAGGTATTTACGGATATTATTGACGAGGATTCTATCAGGCAGGTTTACGAGCTTTGCAATCAGTCGTTTACAGAGGGCGCGAAGATCAGAATGATACCTGATGTTCACGCGGGGGCAGGGTGTGTTATCGGGACGACGATGACTATCATGGACAGAGTTGTGCCGAACATGGTCGGAGTTGACATTGGCTGCGGAATGGAAACGGTTCGCATCAAGGGCAGAAAGCTTGAAGTTGAGCAGCTTGACAAGCTTATCAAATTCAACGTTTCGTCTGGGTTTGACATCAGGGAAAAGCAGCACAGGTATGCTGAAAAGGCACATTTGGAGGAACTCCGTTGTGCGGAGCAGGTCAATCTTGACAGGGCTTATCGTTCGCTTGGGACGCTTGGCGGCGGCAATCATTTTATCGAGGCTGACAAGGGTGAGGACGGCATTTACATTGTCATTCACAGCGGTTCGAGACATCTTGGAGTTGAGGTGGCGAAGTTTTATCAGAAACGTGCAATCAAGGAGCTCAAACATTCAGGTGATACTGATGTGAGAAAGCTTATTGACGAGATGAAGCTGCAGGGACGGGAGAAAGAGATCGAAGCGACTGTTAGGGAGCATAATTCGCAGGCGAAAAAGGCTGTTCCCGATCATCTTGCATATGTTTACGGAGCGGCTTTTGACGATTACATTCACGATATGAAGATCGTGCAGGAGTTTGCGATGCTCAATCGAAAGGCGATGATGGACGAGATAGTTCGGGGAATGAAGCTCAAAGTTGAGGACGAATTTACGACTATCCACAACTACATTGACACGGAGAAAATGATAGTGCGAAAGGGTTCGGTTTCGGCACAGAGCGGAGAGCGGCTCATCATTCCGATAAATATGCGTGACGGAAGTTTGATCTGCGTCGGAAAGGGGAATGATGACTGGAATTGTTCCGCTCCGCACGGTGCAGGCAGGCTTTTCAGCAGAAGTCAGGCAAAGCAGAATTTCACGGTGAGCGAATACAGAAAGCAGATGTCGGGCATTTACTCGACGACGATAAATCAGTCCACGCTTGATGAATGTCCTATGGCGTACAAGAGCATGGACGATATTGTGAGGAACATTGGTGACACGGTTGAGATCACGGAGGTCATTAAGCCAATTTACAACTTTAAGGCAGGTGAATGATATGGAAAAGTTTATTCCGATAGAGAAGATGAGCAAGAAAGAAAAGCGTGAATTTTACTCTAAGAAGAGGAAAAGCTGGGGCGGCTTGAATCCTGTTACGAGGACGGCGGAGATGCCTAAGAAGTATTGCAGGGCGAGGGTCAAGGCGGAGATATTGAGGTCTGAGCAGGATTGATTTTTTATTCTGTATTGTCATAATGGCAAAGAAAGTGTATAATTAACATAGATACTGATAATGGGGAATTACACGATGGAGATAAAAAAATTTACTGCTGAAATCGAAGATGAATATTATCGTTTTATGGCGGAATATCTTCCCGATAGTGAGCATGAGCGAATTAAGGCGTTTTATTTGGAATATCCCGAGGCATTTTTATACTGCAAAGAGGGTGGAGAATTGGTCGGGATCGCGTATGGTCATGACCGAAGCGTTCAATTTCCGGACGATGATTCCTTTGAGCTGTGCGGAATAGCGATACGGTACGATCATTGGAGAAAAGGCTATGGCAGCAGGCTGATTGCGGAGTTTGAAAAGGCTGCGAAAGCTTATGGCGGAAAGGCTGTTTCGCTTGGCTCTGCGGATGGGGATGTTGAGAAGTTTTACATAAGCTGTGGTTATATTCCTACGGAGTACAATGTATGGGAAAACGGTGCGTCGTGCTTGAAAAAGATTTTTGCTGGAATGGAGGACTATGCTTCATACGACAGGCAGGGTGACGGGTTTGTTGTTATGAGGAAAGAGATTTGAAAAATACCCTGCAAACGTCTTTATACGCCGTTTGCAGGGAGTTATCCTATATCAAAACAATCGGATGCAAGTGCGATTTTCACTTGCAGCCGATTTATATATATTATCCAGTGGCAAAAACGAATTTATTTACCCCAGACTTCTTCCGCGATCTCTTTGACAAGAGCAAGCTTTGCCCACTGTTCTGCTTCGGTGAGCTTGTTGCCTATCTCGCAGGATGCAAAGCCGCACTGGGGGCTGAGGCAAAGTCTGTCGAGGGGAATATACTTTGTGGCTTCGTGGATACGGTCGATCACTGTCTGCTTATCTTCGAGTTCAGGCTTTTTCGAGGTGATAAGTCCGAGGGCAACTTTTTTATCGCCGTTCACTGTCTTTAAAGGCTCGAAGCCGCCAGAACGCTCATCGTCAAATTCGAGAAAATATGCGCTTACATTTTCACCTGCGAAAAGTGTTTCCGCAACGCTGTCATAAGCACCGCTGCTTGCGTATGTTGAATGGAAGTTTCCTCGGCAGACGTGAGTTGTTATAACGAGGTCGTCGGGCTTGCCCTCGATAGCGAGGTTGTTTATTCTCAAAAGCAGATTCTTTATATCTTCAAGACCTGCGTCGTCAACGTCGAAAATTGCCTTTGCGTTCGGGTCAACGATCATTCCCCAAGAGCAGCCGTCGAACTGGATATTGCGGCAGCCTGCTGCGTAGAGGTCGGCAATTACTTTTTTATAGCCGTTCGCGATATCACGGACGAGCTCTTCTGTATCGCTGTAGTATTTTCTCGTATTTTCGAGGGCAAATGGCATTATCATCTGTTCAAGGAACTGGGCTGGTGCGGGGATCGTCTGCTTTGCGACTGTATTTTCATCTTCAAGAGCCTTTACGAACTTGAAGTGTTCCACAAAGAGGTGCTTGTCAACGGAAACCTTTCCAATAAGGTATGTATCGTCTATCATTGCAGCTTCGCCGTGGAAAGGAAGTCCTGTTTTTGTTTTGCTGTGACCAACACCGTTGAATCCCCACATAAAGTCGAGATGCCAAGTCGCTCTGCGGAACTCGCCGTCGGTGATGATGTGGTAGCCTGCCTTTTTCTGCTTTTCTACAAGGTCGAGAATAGCTTTGTCTTCGGTTTCTTTGAGCTGTTCTGCGGAGATCGCGCCGTTTTCAAAATCAACTCTTGCTTTTTTCAGATAGTCGGGACGGAGAAAGCTTCCTACGAAGTCATAACGATAGGGTGATGTGATCCTGCTCATTTTTATTACCTCTCTTTTTCATAAAATAATTTCTGACTTATCAATTTCTATCTTCGCGAAAATAATTTAATGTTGCCGAAATCAAAGCGGAATGCAGTGGAGCGGGGCGCGAAATGCCCGCAGGGGTGTCCCTGCTAAATTCCGATTGAATTGCTATGTTTAGAGTATATCATAAAAAGAGAGGATAGTAAAATACATTTCAATATACTTTTATCATAGCTTTAATCTATGGACAGATGCACTTTCAGTTGTTCAAGATAACTTTTTCCGTATCGGCTCAAGATGAAATTTTTCTTTGTGATGATGCCTATTTTCATATAGCAGTCCGATTCGAGCGGTCTTGCGATGATGCTTTCGCCGTTCAGCTTTGAGTCGATTATGCCCGAGCTGACGGTGAAGCCGTTCAAGCCTATCAGCAGGTTGAAAAGTGTTGCTCGATCTCGCACCATTATGTTTTTAGGAAGTTCGAGCGAACTTAAAAACTCCTCCGAAAAGTAGAAAGAGTTGTGTTTTCCCTGCTCAAACACGAGATATGGATACGGCTTCAGGTCTTCGACCGTTATCATATTTTTATTCGCAAGAGGGTGTTCGCCAGAGATAAAAACGTGCGGTTTTGCACGGTAGATTTTCTCAAAAACAAGGTCGCTTTTCTGAATTATCTTTGAGAGGACGGATTCGTTATGCTCGCTAAGGTAGAGGATGCCGATCTCGCTCCTGCCGAGCGAAACATCGTCGATGATCTCGTAGGTCTGTGTTTCACGGAGGGTAAAACTGAAGGAATCGGCGTTATATTTTCGGATAACATCGATGAAGGCGTTCACGGCGAAGGAATAGTGCTGGCAGGAAACGCTGAAATGCGGTTTCTGTGAATGTTCGCCTTTGAAATGTTCGGTCATAAGGTCGGCTTGTTCAAGCACCTGCCTTGCATACGAAAGCAGGACTTCGCCGTCACGGGTAAGCTCAACACCTTTGTTCGAGCGGATAAAAGCGGTGATGCCCATTTCGTCCTCGATGCTGTGGATAGCCGAAGTAAGGCTCGGCTGTGCGATAAAAAGTTTTTCCGCCGCTTCGGTGATATTGCCGCACTCGGCTACGGTTATTACATATTTTAACTGCTGAAGTGTCATTGTTTCCTCCGAAAAAATTATTGAAAAATGATCTTTTTTTGCTTTTGAAAAGCAATTGACAGCGGTTTCGTTCATTATTAAAGCGGCGAAATGAACGGTCTGTACCGATCGGGTTTTCGTAAACATTATATATTAGAACCTGTCTTCACAAGCATATGCGCACGTCTTTTCGGCAAATTTTGCCGCAGACTGCGTTAAAAATTCTTGCCGGGCGAAATTCTTTCGCAAAATCAATAGTAAAATTCGTTTTATGACATAAACAGTGCTTTTCAGACATATCAAAAACGCATAATTAATATGCTTAATTTACAATTTACATATAGATAAAAGCAGGCTATAATGATACCTGTAAGAACGAAAGCGGCTTGGTTCTAATGAATTATTAAGGAGAAGATCGTATGGGTTCGAATGATGAATTTCTCGGCAGGATACGTTATCCTGCATACCGAAGCAAAATAATGAGCGCGGAAAAAGCGGCGGAGTTCGTCCGTCCGAATATGACGCTCGGCGTAAGCGGCTTCACGATAGCAGGTTATCCCAAGGCTGTTGCAGGCGCACTTGCGGAACGTGCAAGAAACGGCGAAAAGCTTGAGCTTACCGTTTACTCGGGTGCATCGCTCGGTGAAGAATTTGACGGCGAGCTTACAAGGGCAGGCGCACTCAAAGCAAGAATGCCGTATCAGACGAACAAGGATCTGCGAAATGCGATCAATGACGGCAAAATTTCCTATCATGATGTTCCGCTCGGTCAGATGCCCGTCTGGGTCAAGAATGGATTTTTGAATCACATTGACCTTGCGATAATCGAAGCTGCGGCAATTGATGAAAACGGCAACATTATCCCGACAACATCGGTAGGAACTTCAAACATTTACGCCGAAGCCGCAGATAAGATAATAATTGAAGTTAATACCTTTGTTCCGAAGTGCATTGAGGGCGTTCACGATGTTTATTCACCCGAACGTCCGCCGCATACTCAGCCGATACCTATTACAAAGGTAAGCGACCGCATCGGAACGCCTTATATAAAGTGCGACCCCTCAAAGGTCGTTGCGGTGGTTGAAAGCAACATTCCCGATAACGGAAGAACGGTTTCGCCCGTTGATGATGAATTCAGGAGCATGGCTGCAAACCTTATTGGCTTCCTCCACAGTGAAGTTGAACACGGAAGATTATGCGATCCGCTTCCGCCGCTTCAGGCAGGTGTGGGAAGTGTTTCAAATGCAGTTCTTGAGGGACTTGCGAAGTCCGATTTTGAGCATCTGACGGTTTATTCCGAGGTGCTTCAGAACTCTATCTTCGATCTTATCGATGCAGGAAAAGTTGATTACGCATCGGGAACTTCGCTCACGATCTCTTGGGATAAGCGTGACGAATTCTTCAAAAACTTTGAAAAATACCGTGACCACATAATCCTCAGACCGCAGGAGATAAGCAATCACCCCGAAGTTATAAGACGGCTTGGAGTAATTGCGATAAACACAGTTATCGAGGCTGATATTTACGGCAACACAAATTCTTCCTACATAGACGGCAGCCGTCTTATGAACGGTGTCGGCGGTTCGGGAGATTATTGCCAGAATGCGGGACTTTCGATATTCATTACGAAATCGACTGCGAAGGACGGAATGCTCTCCTGCATCGTTCCGCAGGTAAGCCACGTTGACCACACTATCCACGAGATACACGCTCTCATCACAGAGCAGGGCGTTGCAGATCTCAGAGGTCTTGACCCTATCGCAAGGGCAAACCTCATAATCGACAAATGCGCACACCCGAAGTTCCGCAAGGCACTTCATGAATATCTTGAAAATGCAGAAGCTTCATGCAAATACAAGGAAAATCCTGTTGACCTGCAGGCTGCTGCAAATTTCAGGAAAGCAATATAATTTGATATGGAGGATAAAACAATGGACGAACAGGCTGTAAATATGGTAAATGAGCTTATTGCAAAGGCAAGAGTTGCTCAGAAGGAATTTGAAAAGTTTTCTCAGGAAAAGACGGACGCTGCTGTAAGGGCTATCGGCAAGGTCGTATATGACCGTGCGGAGGAGCTTGCAAAAATGGCAGTTGAAGAGAGCGGAATGGGCGTTTATGCCGACAAGGTAGCAAAGTGCCACGGCAAATCCAAGTGCATCTGGAACAGCCTTAAAGGCAAGAAGTCGGTGGGCATCATCGGCGAGGACAAGGAAACGGGCATTATCCGTGTTGCAAAGGCAAAGGGTGTTGTTGGCTCGGTAACTCCTGTAACGAACCCTGTTGTAACACCGATGTGCAATGCGATGTTCGCACTCAAGGGTCAGAATGCTATCATCGTTGCACCTCACCCGAGAGCACAGAAGACAAACAAGTATGTTATCGATCTTTTCCGTGCAGAGCTTGCAAAGCTCGGACTTCCCGAAGATCTCGTTCAGACAGTTGAAAAATGCTCGATGGACGCAACAACGGCTCTTATGCAGAGCGTAGATGTTGTTGTTGCAACAGGCGGCGGTGCAATGGTAAAGTCGGCTTACTCCAGCGGCAAGCCTGCACTCGGCGTAGGCCCGGGCAACGTTCAGGTTATCGTTGACCGTGATGTTGACCTTGAAGACGCTATCCCTAAGATCGTCAGCGGACGTATCTTCGATAACGGTATCATCTGCTCGGGTGAACAGTGCGTACTTCTTCCTAAGGAATCCTTTGACAAGGCTATTGATGTATTCAAGAAGAACCACGTTTTCTATGTTGAAGATGCTGAAACGGCAAAGAAGTTCGCAGACGCTATCTTCCCCGAGAATGGCCCTATCAACAGAAAGGTCGTAGGTCAGAGCGTTCAGACTATCGCCGCACTTGCAGGTGTAAGCGTTCCCGAGGATACAAAGATGATACTTATCAAGGCAAGAAGCATCGGCACAGATGAGCCGCTCTGCCGTGAAAAGATGTGTCCTGTTATGATAACAGCGGCTTATGATACATTTGAGGACGCTGTAAAGCTTGCACAGACCGATCTTGATTTCGAGGGCAAGGGTCACACGGCTTCTATCCACAGCCATGATATGGATCACATCAAGTATGCAGGTGAAAAGCTGACGGTGAGCCGTCTTATCGTAAATCAGCCGTCCTCTACGGGCGCAGGCGGAAGCCTTTACAACGGTTTTGCTCCGACAACAACGCTCGGCTGCGGCTCCTGGGGCAACAACAGCATTTCCGAAAACCTCAACTACACACATCTTATCAACGTATCTCAGATCGGTCTTTTCAACAAGGACGCAGTTGTTCCTACAGACGAGCAGATCTGGGCTGAATAATCAGAACCTGTCTTCACAAGCATATGCGCACGTCTTTTCGGCAAATTTTGCCGCAGA
>UQQA01000118.1 GCA_900543105.1 uncultured Ruminococcus sp.
AAATAAACGTGAGGAGCAAAGCGACGAGCGTTTAGCACCGACGGGATATGAATGGTGGTTTTTGTTTTAACGATCAAGTCATAAAATTATTTCGTCAATCTGCATAAATGCAACATACTTTTTCAACAGACTGAATGGTGTTTAGTATTATTCTCTAATGAATGTGTAGGCAAAAACAGCGCAATCACTAAAGTATCATCGTGACTGCGCCGGTTTGTTATTCTTTATGCATCATTCCCCGTCCGTCTGTTCGGGTTCATCAAGCGCCTTTATCGCCGCCGCAATGAAATCCGCAGCCTTGCAGACTTCCGATGTCGGGCGTTCGAGAAGCTGCTCCGTTTCCTTGTCAAGGCGTATCACCCTGCCGTTTTTCACAGCCGAAAGCTCCTCGGGAAGTCGTGACTTTTTCATTCCTGACGGAATGATGATATACTCGGGGTCAAGCTCGATCAGCCGATCTTTCGTGAGCGAAATACCCTCTTCCTCTGCGGCGGCGTTTTTGCCAAGGTGGGAGAAAAAGTCGCCGCCGAAGCTGCTGTCCGATGCGAACGCAAGCTTCGAGGACATTATATAAACGTAATTTCCAAGCACTCCGTCATAGTTTGCAAACGATCTTTCAAGCTTCTCAAAGCATGACGAGACCGCCGTTTCTTCGTTTTCGTCACTTCCACGGAAAATGCGGTAAATGTCATGGTAAAGGTCATAAAGCCCGTCCACTGATGTCGGAGCAGGGATTATAAGCACCCTCGTTCCTGCGCTTTCGATAGCGGTTATGTCCTTTTTCGCGATAGGACTGTGCGAGATAATAAGCTCGGGCGCAGCTTTTATTATAGCATCCGCATCGGGGTTTGCCGATGAGCCGAGGTCGGCGAACGTTGGCGGCATTCCGTCAAAGCTGCAATAGCTGCTCACGCCAACAAGCTTGTCCGCAAAGCCAAGCTCTGCGATTATATCCGTTATCGCAGGCGAAAGTGAGCCGACCGTTTCGGGCGCGGCGTTGAAAATGAGCGAGCCTATCGTCACGGGGTAAGGCTGAACTTCCTCGACCGTGACCTCCGTTACCTCGGGGACTTCCTCCCCGACCTGTGCGCAGCCTGAAAAGGCTGTCAATGTCATTGCAGCCGCGAGGACTGCCGCAAAAATCTTAACCTTCAAAGCTTTCCTCCGTTCCGTCTGAAACCGTGCTTTGCGCATCTTCGCCGATGATAAAGTTCGCAATGATATCCGCGGCGGTATATGTCTGCTCGGCGGCACTTATCGAAGCCGTTCCGTCGCCGCGCTGTTCACCGTAAAATGCGAAGCCTGCGTGGTTTCCGCCCTCTATGACCTGCTCGGTGAAGTCGGACGGGAGCTTCGACTTTGCTTTTTCATAGCTCTTTCTGTTGAGAACGCCGTCCTCCGAGCCGTATACGGACAGAACGCGCATATCGGTCTTGCTGAGGTCTTTTGACGGGAAAGCTGCAAGCAGGACAACGCCCTCAATGCCGCTGTTCTCCGCCGCAAAATCAGCCGCCATTGCTCCACCGAGCGAATGACCGCCTATGTACCAATGCTCGATATTGGGGTAGATATTGTTAAGTCCGAGTGCGGAATCTTTTCCGAAAAATGCAAGGTTGAAAGGCATTTTCACCAGCAGGCAGAGAACGCCGTCGTTCGCGAGCCATTCCATAAGCGGCTCATAAGCCGTGTATTCGACCTTTGCGCCCGGGTAAAAGATAAGTCCGTATTTCGTTCCGCCAAGCGGTTCATAAGCTTTTAAACTGTCGCCGTATTCAATGACCGTGCAGGAGTTCGGACTTGCCGCTGCCGCCGCTTCGGTATCAACGGGGGAAAAGTCGAGAAGATAGACAGTCACGCCTGCCGCGATCGCAATGACCGCAGCAATAACGGAGCTGATTATTATAAGCTTTTTCAGTTTAGCGCTCATTTCGTGTACACCTTTAAAATTTCGCCGAAATACTGGCGGTGAATGGGGTCTTTCGAGTACCACTTTGTTTTGTCCTCATCGGAGATCTTCTCAAAGTCAAAATCAGCCGAATATACCTTTTTGCAGACGAAAACAAGCTCTGCCTCCTCAAAGGCTATTGTTCCGTCGAGGAAAATGGGTGTAAGGCCTGCTTCTTTAGCCTTGTCGCAGTCACGTCCCGAATGAGCGCCGCAGAATTTCAGTGCATCTTTGCGCTCGGCAGGGAGAAAGCTTACCGTGAAAAGGTCGTTTTTCTCCATAAATCCAAAGGTATGGCGGTTGTGTCGGACTACGGCTTCAAAGATGTTCTTTCCCCACATTTCGCCCACAAAGCCCCAGCTTGCGGTCATAGTGTTGAAAGCCTTTTCATCGCCGCTCGTGATAAGAAACCATTCCTTTGAAATTTTATCCCAAGGGTTGAATTTAAGCTCGGAAATGTTTATTTCTTTAAGTTCGGACATAGCAAAAAACCTCCATTTTGTAATACTTTATTTTATGCGGTAAAAATCGGTTTTGTTTATATTATCTTTCCTCCGCCGACAACGGTATCACCGTCATAAATGACGAGAGCCTGACCCTTTGCCGCCGCTCTTACGGGCGTATCGAACTTCACGCGGAGCCTGCTGTCGCCTACTGCGGTCAAGGTGCCGCTGACAGCCTGCATATTGTAGCGGATTTTCGCGGAAACTCTCATTTCGCCCTTTATTTCTGGAACAGAAATGAGGTTGATATCCTCCGCTTCGACAACATCGCTCATAAGATCGGAACTTCCGCCGAGCGTTACCGTGTTGAGAATGGGGTCTTTTCCGCAGACGAAAACGGGTTTGCCAAAAGCTGCGCCAAGACCCTTTCGCTGACCTATCGTGTAGTGGATATAACCCGAGTGAGTTCCCATTTTTACGCCGTCCGTGCCGATAAAATCGCCCTGCGGAAAGGTCTTTCCCGTGTGCTGTTCAATGAACGAAGCATAATCTCCGTCGGGGACGAAGCAGATATCCTGACTGTCGGGCTTGCGCGCATTGACAAGACCGTTCGCCTCGGCAAGCGCACGAATTTCCGGTTTATCCATATCCCAGAGCGGAAAAAGCGTGCGTGCAAGCTGTTCCTGCGTCATATTGTAGAGAACGTAGGTCTGATCCTTGCGCTCGTCGGCGGCTTTTTTGAGCAGGTAGCGTCCGCTTGCTTCGTCATAGACCGAACGGGCATAATGTCCCGTTGCGATGCCGTCATAGCCAAGCTCGCGCGCCCTTGCAAGCATTTTGTCGAATTTTATATAGCGGTTGCAGTTTATGCAGGGGTTCGGAGTTTCGCCGTTGATATAGCTTTCGGCGAAAGCGTCCATTACCTTTTCTCGGAACAAGTCCTTGAAATTGAAAACATAATGCTCTATGCCAAGCTTTCGGCACACGCTCTTTGCGTCCATAACATCGCTCACGGAACAGCAGGTGCGAACATCAGGGGACTCTTCCATTTCACGTGTGAAATTATCTCCGTCAAAAAGCTTCAGCGTACAGCCGTCAACCTCATAGCCTTTCTGTTTAAGTATAAGCGCCGCGGCAGAGCTGTCAACGCCGCCGCTCATTCCTACAAGAATTTTTTTAAGTTCCATTTATAACAATTCCTTAAAGCTTTTTATAGTCATATCCGCTTCTTTTTTCAGCTCGTCAAATTCATCGGGAAAACGCTGTTCAAAAATGCCGACCGTTTTAAATCCGCCGAGCTTCGCCGAGTGGAGAGCGTGGGAGGAATCCTCGAAAACGACTGTGTGCGCGATACCGGCACCGAGCATTTTTGCGGCTTCGAGGAAGATTTTCGGTGTTTCCTTTCCCTCGCCTACCTCGTCTGAGGTGAGGACAAACTGCATCTTATCGAGTATCCCCGTGTTTCGGAGCGAACCCTGCGCAAGACCCTTTTCGTTCGAGGTAGCAACGCACATTTTTACACCGTTTTCGGCAAGCTTATCGATGAATTCCGCTGCGCCCTCTTTGAGCTTTGCCTCGTGAAGATAGCCATGCTCGACAAGCTGCATAATGCGCTCGCCGATAGCTTCGGGTGACATCGCAAGCGAGTAATGCTCCTTTAAAAAGTCACACGCCGAATGGAAGTGGAGCTTTTTCAGCTGTGCGGAAACGCTGCTGTCATACTCAAATCCCTGTTCGGTGATGAATTGGATATCCGACTGCACCCATATATCAAGGCTGTCGAGGATAGTTCCGTCCATATCGAAAATAACAGCGGAAATTTCGCCGAGGTCTTTTATCATCATATCAGTTTCACCTATAAAACCTGTCGATAATTCTTGCGGCATAAACGCCCGAAGCCGAAGCCTGCGAAAGCGAATGTGTAACGCCCGAGCCGTCACCGAGGACATACATTCCCTTTGATTCGGTTTCAAGGTTGTCATCGACCGTTACAACGGAGTTGTAGAATTTAACTTCAACGCCGTAGAGAAGAGTGTCGTCATTGGCAGTGCCGGGGGCGATCTTGTCGAGTGCATAGATCATTTCGATGATATCGTCAAGCTGGCGCTTCGGGATAACAAGGCTGAGATCGCCGGGAGTTGCATTGAGCGTTGGATTAAAGAACATCTGGCTGAAACGGTGCTCGTTGGTCCTTCTTCCTGCGATAAGGTCGCCGAAACGCTGAACAAGGATACCTCCGCCGAGCATATTGGAAAGCCTTGCGATGGATTCGCCATAAGCGTTGCTGTCCTTGAAAGGCTCGGAGAAATTGTTCGATACGAGCAGAGCGAAGTTCGTGTTTTCGGTGTGAAGCTCGGGGTTCGAGTAGCTGTGTCCGTTTACGGTAACGATGCCGTTCGTGTTTTCTGCAACGACTTCACCGTAAGGGTTCATACAGAAGGTTCTTACAAGGTCGCCGTATTTCTTGGTGCGGTAGACTATCTTGCTCTCGTAGACCTGCTTTGTGATATGCTCAAAAACAGCCGCAGGGAGTTCAACTCTTACGCCGATATCAACACGGTTGCTGCGTGTCCTGATGCCGAATTTGTCGCATACGCCCGATATCCACCTTGAACCCGAACGTCCTGCCGCAATGACTACCTGCCTGCAGTAGATATCGTCCTCGTTCGTGCGTACGATGTAGCCGTCGCCGTCCTTTTCAACAGTCTCGGCAACGGTTTCAAACATAATGTCAATATCGTTGCGGACGTAATCATAGATGTTTTGGAGAATATCACGGTTTCTGTCCGTGCCGAGGTGACGGACCTTTGCATCGAGCAGGTGAAGGTCGTATTTGAGTGCTTCCGACTTTACATCGGATGAAACCGTGGAATAAAGCTTCGCATCGCCGCCGCCCATACGCAGGTTCACGCTGTCGACATACTCCATAAGCTCGATAGCCTCTTTTGCGCCGACGTGCTGATAGAGGTCGCCGCCGAAGCTGTTCGTGATGTTGTATTTTCCGTCGGAAAGTCCGCCTGCGCCGCCGAAGCCGTGCATTATCGAGCAGGGCTTGCAGCCGACGCAGCTTTTTATCTTTTTGCCGTCAATGGGGCAGATCCTCTTTGAGATAGGTCTGCCCGAATCTATCATGCAGACCTTTGCGTTCGTTTTTAGCGTAACGAATTCATAAGCCATAAAAACGCCTGCTGCGCCTGCGCCGATGACAACAACGTCATAATCTTTTCTCATTTAAAATTTATCCTTTCACTGTAAAAAGTTTGCCAAAACTCATATTTCACCATTATAATTGTAACGCTTTTGCACGGTTTTGTCAATAATGCTAAACACCAATAATACGGTATTTCAACGAGCAAATTGTTTTCTTCAAATTATAAATAAATTATTGTAGGGGACGGTTTTTCCGTCCCACAGTCACTCATACCGTTTCAAAAATAGTACAGAAATCCGTTACCCTACAGAGAAATTATCATAAATGCGTGATTTTTAACGGGCGGATATAGAAGCCGCCCCTACGGAATTGAAGGAATTTGCGGAGCAAAATAATTACGAATTACGCATTACGAATTACGAATTGAATAAAGCTTTCCATAAAAAAGAAAGCGCCCTCGTCAGGGGTAAAGACGAGGGCAAAGATTATGATATAGGATTATTGGGGGATCCTCGGAATATCGGGGTAAGAATATTCCGAAGTATGCTCTTATCTGCGGCAAACGGGCCGCTGCTTACGACCACAGGGGTGAATGACCGTAAGCTTTTAATAAAAGCTATGAAAGGAAGCAGTCGGTCGGTGTGTGCGCCCTCCCGACTACGGTTATAATAATAACCTATGTTTGTGTTGCTTTTGTGAAAATAAGCTGAAATAAAGCTGAAAACGGGCAGTGGCGCTGCCTGCTTGCCCCTATGACATTCCAAAGTCGGTACAGCAACAGCAGTTTCCGCAAGTTCGGTTTATTTCCTGCCGAAATCAGTACACCGAACATTATCGACAGGATTGCTTCAACTTTTTATCGACTCTTAATCATCTATTATCTCCACAACATCATCTATAACCAAACTATCATCGAAGACATCTTCCAATTCGTCCTCATATATATCGTATTGCAAATAATCGGTATCATATGTGTTCTGCTGTACTTTCGGAGTTATGCCTACCCTTTTATTTAAATACACTGACAGCTTATCCTCAAAGGCTTCCCTCGCTTCATCCGTGAATCCAAAAACTGAATATAATGTCACCTTGCTGTCAATGTCCTCGGCAGAAATTCCTGCTTCATAATAATCACTGACCGAATGTGTGTATATCCAGTTGGGGCAGTACACCTTATCATTTATAACAATAGAATAATCGGAAGCAAATTCCTTCGTCACAGCCGACTTATCACCCGAAAAAACAGTATCAAATTCTTCACGGGCAATTCTTATCTGGTCATCGTCCGAATCAAGATAAACCGACAATGCACTTTCAGCCTCGTCCTTTGCAATATCAAAGCTTGTAATGAATGAATAAACATTCGCATATTCCGTTATGTCGGACGGTGCATTTTCGATCGATGGGAAAGAGCTTATCCAGTCCCCGACCTCATTTTCATCACGCAACCGAAGAAGTTCGACGGGGATATCATCCAATACTCTGTTACATGGTTGATAAAAGCATGAGTTTTCATCTCCGCCTACATCAAGTTCGCTTGAAAACGGGGTTGGCATTACTTTTTCGGCAGTCGTCAGATCCATATAGGCTTTATCCTCCACAGTATTAACTGTTGAAGCAGCAGATTGGTTCTTATTCCAACGTTCGCTGTCCTGTGTGTTGCCACAAGCACTTAATAAGCATAATGATAAGCTCACTGCGCATAACGCAAGAATGTTTTTTGATGTGTTTTTCATTTTTCGCACCTCCTGTTAATATGTGAAACCTATATGTGGAAATAATGGTTGAGGATCAATGGTTGTATCATAATTTACATTATTTGAACTACCTCCGCCATAATATGCACCAATGGTATTTACATCAATGTGTAAATGATAACCAGTTGACCCAGCCCCTTCTTTACCAACATATCCAATTAAATCTGAATAATTTACTTGTTCATCAACACTAACACTTGGACTATTATCCATGTGAAGATATCTTACTGTGTACCCGTTATTTCCAACGACAACAGCATAATATCCTGCTGACGCTGAATATTTTGAAACCTTAACAGTACCTTTATTTATGGAGTATATTGGGTATTTGGCAATAGCACCAGATGTTGTTTCGACAATATCTAAACCATAATGAGATGATTTATATTCCTGAGATATCTTTTTTGCAATATAAGGACTTCTAAAGGAATAAGAGCAACCTGTACAATAATTTCCGCTTATAGTTGCATCATAAGATGACGAATTATTTCATACTCTGAACCTATGTATCCCTTCTTCAGTAATCGTAATAGCACCTTTCGCAATTCCACTTCCATCAGTATTAAGGTCACCTCTAAAAACCATAGTGCCTCAGATGCGCAGTCAGATTTTTCGTC
>UQQA01000119.1 GCA_900543105.1 uncultured Ruminococcus sp.
AAAACATAAAGACAGTTCGTTAGTGCCATCCTGTCTATAAACAAAACCAGGACATCATAAACCGTTAAATTCAGGGTATGGTGTTCGCCATACCCTTTTATTATTCAGGGAGAAAAGCTATGTATATACTTAAAACCGAAGCTTCGTTCGACAGCGCACATTTTTTGAGCGGCTATGACGGAAAATGCTCAAATCTTCACGGTCACCGCTGGAAGATAGAAATTGAAATTGAGAGCGATGAACTTGTTCAGGACGGTCAGTGCCGCGGAATGATAGTCGATTTCGGCGACTTGAAGAATGACTTAAAAAATCTTGCCGATTCGTTCGACCATGCTTTTATATATGAAAAAGGTTCGCTCAAAGAAACGACTATCGCCGCTCTTAAAGATGAAAACTTCCGACTTATCGAAGTTGATTTCCGACCGACCGCGGAGAATTTCTCAAAATATTTTTACGATGTAATGCAGAACAAGGGTTACAAGGTGAAAACCTTAACAGTATATGAAACCCCGAACAACTGCGCTTGCTACTGCGGAAAGGACTGATAACGTGGCTAAATTTGAAGTTGTCGAAAAATTTGTCAGCATAAACGGCGAAGGACAAAGAGCAGGACAGCTTGCTGTTTTCATTCGTTTCAAAGGCTGCAACCTCAACTGCGGATACTGCGATACGAAATGGGCAAATGAACCGTCTGCGCCGTTTGAATCAATGAGTGAAAATGAAATTTATGATTATATCAAATCAACAGGTGTAAAGAATGTCACCCTTACAGGTGGTGAACCTTTGCTACGTGATAATATAGGAACACTGCTTGAACGTCTTGGCGAGGACAATTCGCTCAATATTGAGATAGAAACCAACGGAAGCGTTCTCATTGAACCGTATGCAAGTATTGTTAAGCGTCCAAGCTTTACACTTGATTACAAGCTTGGCGGAAGCGGAATGGAACAATTTATGAAAACCGAGAACTATAAGTTTTTACAAAAATGCGATACTGTAAAATTTGTTGTTTCTTCCGTGAGTGATCTTGAACGTGCTGTCGAGATAGTCAAAGAATATGAACTCGATAAAAAGTGCGGTGTATATCTTAGTGCTGTTTTCAGCAAAATCGAACCTGCCGATATCGTTTCATTCATGATAGATAAGAATTTGAACAATGTAAATTTGCAATTACAGATGCATAAATTTATATGGGATCCGAACAAGCGGGGTGTTTAAATGAAAAAAGAATTTGACTATGAAGCTATAAAGGAGCATATTCGCGGAATTCTCGTTGCTCTTGGCGAAGATCCCGACAGAGAGGGACTTCGTGAAACTCCTGATCGTGTTGCAAGAATGTACGGCGAGGTTTTCGAGGGTCTTCGATACTCAAATGCAGAAATTGCGGAAATGTTCAATAAATCATTTGAGGACGGATTTTCAAGGCACAGCGACGATATCGTTCTTGTAAAGGATATCGAAGTTTTCTCCTACTGCGAACATCACATGGCACTGATGTATGATATGAAAGTATCTGTTGCTTATATTCCTAACGGAAAGGTTCTTGGCTTATCAAAAATTGCCAGAATTGCCGATATGGCTGCAAAGCGTTTGCAGCTTCAGGAACGTCTTGGCGCAGATATTGCGGAGATCATCACTCTTGCAAGCGGTTCTCACGATGTTGCTGTTATAATTGAAGCAAACCACAGTTGTATGACAGCAAGAGGAATAAAAAAGCCGGGTGCAAAGACTGTTTCGACCACTTTCAGAGGACGTTTTGAAACCGAAGCCGCACTTCAGAACAGACTTTTTATGCAGATGAAAATGTAATGATATTATAGCCCCACAAAATTTATAAAGGAGAATAACTATGAAAGCACTTGTTTTATTCAGCGGCGGCGTTGACAGCACGACCTGCCTTGCGCTTGCTATTGACAGATACGGAAAGGATAATGTTGTTGCACTCTCCGTTTCTTATGGTCAGAAGCACACAAAAGAAGTTGAAGCTGCTGACAAAATTGCCAAACACTATGGAGTTGAGTTTATTAAGCTTGACCTTTCGGAAATGTTCAGGTTCTCGGACTGCTCGCTGTTGCAGCATTCCGACAAGGAAGTTCCGCATGAAAGCTATGCTGAACAGCTTAAAGAAACCAACGGTTCGCCCGTTTCGACCTATGTTCCGTTCAGAAACGGTCTTTTCATCGCTTCTGCGGCAAGCATCGCCTTGTCTAAGGGCTGCGGCGTTATTCTTTATGGCGCTCACGCTGATGATGCGGCAGGAAACGCTTATCCCGACTGCTCTGAGGTGTTCAACAATGCTATGAATACAGCCGTTTGGGAGGGCAGCGGTCATCAGGTCAAGGTCGAAGCTCCTTTCGTTGGAATGAACAAGGCAGGAGTTGTTAAAAAAGGACTTGAACTCGGTGTTCCTTACGAACTTACTTGGAGCTGCTATGAGGGTCACAACAAGCCATGCGGCGTATGCGGAACTTGCATCGACCGACAGAAAGCATTTGAAGCAAACGGCGTTACCGATCCACTTTTAATGTAAAGGAGAACGAAAAATGACAGGAAGAAATACCGAAGAAACTCAGGGCATTACACTCCTCGGAAATCAGAAAACCAAGTACCCTACCGACTATGACCCAAACGTGCTTGAAACATTCGTAAACAAGCATCAGGACAACGATTATTTCGTAAAATTCAACTGTCCCGAATTTACAAGCCTTTGCCCTATCACGGGACAGCCTGATTTTGCAACGATATATATTTCCTACGTTCCGTCCGTTAAAATGGTAGAAAGTAAATCATTGAAGCTTTATCTTTACAGCTTCCGCAACCACGGTGATTTTCATGAGGACTGTATGAACATCATTATGAAAGACCTTATCAAGCTTATGGATCCCAAGTATATTGAAGTGTGGGGCAAATTCACTCCCCGAGGCGGCATTTCCATCGACCCTTACTGCAACTACGGCAAAAAAGGTACGATGTGGGAACAGGTCGCAGTTGACAGACTTACACATCACGATCTTTATCCCGAAAAAGTCGATAACAGATAATAATAAAAATGCGTGACTTTCATTCTGCGAAAGTCACGCATTTTTTTATTCTGAAATAAGCTTGTTCAAATTATCTGCATATCGTGCGCAGTCATGGAAAAGCTGCGTTTTGATATTTGAAGAAGTGCTGCGTATGTAAAGTACAATAGCATACGGCGAATCGGTATAGACAACAGCCGCCGCACCGAGGGTATAGAAATCGTCCTGAGGGAGAAAGCCGTATTTTTCGCAGACCGTGTATTCTTCAAGCTCGTCCGAGAAAAGATCATTATGCTCGCTGTTTGCAAGGAATTCCTTCATTAGCGCACCGTTCTGATGCTCCTCGTTGAAGAAATAAATATCCTTGAAGTAAACAGCGGTTTCTCTTGCAGTTAGCTTGAACCAGTAGTTGTCATCGGTCATTCGCTCGTCACGGTAAAGTCCCTCTGCAAGCTGATTGAAGCATTCATACCCGATATAATTATAGAGCATTTTATATGCTGTATTGTCGCTATTTTCAATAGCAGCTTTCGCAAGTTCTTCAATGGTGAACTTTGTTCCGACAGGCTGATTATTGATAAGTTCAGAACTTGAATTGAGCATATCTTCGGTCATTTCATAGCTTTGAGTAAGGTCTGTTTCACTGCCGAGGACTGCTCTTATATAAGGTGCTTTGATGATACTTGCCGCCGAAAATGAAACATCTGCGTTGTATTCGACCGATGCTCCGCTTTCAAGATTCACATACATAAATCCGGCGTCACCGTATTTTTTTATAAGTACATTGTAAAGATCGTCGAGGGCAGCACTTATCTCTTCATTATCGGTATCAATGCCCGATGTGATTATCGTTGAAGGTTCGCCCTCGGACATTGTTTCAAAATCAAAATGGGGTTCATCAACAAGAAGTGTTTGCGCAAGCTTCGGCGTTTCGGGTTCAGCAGGCTCGGTTTCGGTCACTGCCTCGGTCTGCTCCGCCGTTGTTTCCGCTTGCCGCTTTCCTCCGCTCGCTATTACCTTAACCACAGTATCACCCGGAGTATATGCTTCCTCGGGAGCGATGCTCTGCGAAAGGATAACGCCCTTTTCATAGTCAGTATCATAGTCATATTCTACATCAAGCGTGAAAAATCTGCTGTAACAGCCGCTGACATCATCGACAGTATAACCGACGATCTTCGGCATTATCTCCTGCACATTGGCAGGCTTGCGAAAAATTATGATGCAAGCAACCACAACGAATGCTATCAGCGAAAGTATGATTATTATAACACTGACAAGCTTTTCATTTCTATTGTTCATTAAAGTTCCCTCCTTTTGAAAAGATCACTCAACTGATTTGAGAGAAGCCGCCATGTCTATCTTTTTCAGACGGAAATAGAGCATCATGTTTACAAAAACAGCAAATACTATCGTCAGACCTGCAGCAGCAAAGAAACAATATGCAGGGATATCGGGTGCAAACATTACCGAATCAACTTCGCAGGTATGTATTACAAAGCCCTCGAAAAAAACTCCGAAAATAAGTCCTGCGATCATTCCCATAAGTGCGGATATCGTGTTCTCACGGTAAATATATGCCGCAACTTCGCCGTCATAAAATCCAAGAACTTTTATCGTCGCAAGCTCGTGCAGACGTTCATTTACGTTGATATTTGTAAGATTGAACATTACAACAAATGCGAGTGCTCCTGCGCAGACTATAACAAGAATAACGATAAATGAAAGACTTTCGACAAGAGTTCGGAAACTGTCACTTCCGCCCGAAGAATAGTTTACCGCAAGCACATCATTACGCTCGACAAGCGCCTCGGAAAGCTCACTTTCCTTTGATGTATCGTTCATATTGATGTACATAACATTGTTTTTCAGTTCATAATCAAGTCCAAGCTTATCAAATCCACCCGAAGCTATAAATACATAGTTGAACGTGTAATTTTCCATTATTCCGATAATCTCAACGGAATGTCCCTGCTCAAAATAAACGCTGTCACCAAGCTTTACATCAAGCAGACGGGCAAGCTTTTCATTTATGACAATACCACTGTCCGAAAGGTCATAATGTTCTTTTGTCACACGGTTATGGATATCAAAAAAGTTGGAAATGTTGTTCTCATCATCGGGAACGATAAGATAAACTTCCGCAGACCCTTTTTCCGAGTAAAGATCATCGACTTTCTGCATTGCAAACATCGAATTATCAACAAGCCCCGTATCATCAGCGGCTTTTTTGACTTCGGCATAATCAGCTTTGCTGTCATCAAGCGCAGTGACCGCATCATAGAGAAAAACGTTTGAATACTGCCTGTCAACAATGCTAACTATCGAATGACGAAGTCCGAAGCCCGTAACAAGCAGTGCTGTACAACCGCCAATTCCGATTATCATCATTATAACACGGCTTTTGTATCGGAAAAGATTTCGGAATGTTACCTTTGTGGTAAACTTCATCCTGCTCCAGAGCGGAGTTATTCTTTCAAGAAAAATTCTCTTTCCGTTTTTCGGCGGTTTGGGACGCATAAGCTCCGAAGGCTTTGAGATAAGCTCCACACGGCATGCCATAAATGATGAAAGTCCCGTGCAAAGGCAGGCGGCAACTGCGCAGTAGAGCGCATAATCCCACCTGAATGATGCACTGAAGGTTTCAAAGGAGTACATTGATTTATAGCAGGAGAAAATAAGCTTCGGGATTGTCCCAAGTCCAAGCGCAACGCCTGCAATAACTCCGGGGATGCTTGCAAGGACAGCATAAAGTATATACTGTCCCATTATTTCGCCGTAACCGTAGCCGAGCGCCTTGAACGTACCTGTCTGGATACGCTGTTCCTCGACCATTCGTGTCATTGTCGTCCAGCAAACGAGTGCTGCAATAAGAATAAAGAATACAGGGAATACCTTTGCGATAGCATCGACCTTATCGCAGTCTTCGCCGTAATTTCCGAATGACGGATAAATATCACTGCGGTTCATCACATACCATTTTGCGTCTTTTGTCTTGTCGGCAACCTCTTTTTCGGCATCGGCTATCTCCGTCTGTGCATCTTTGAGCTTCTCTTCGCCTTCTGTAATTTCGTCAGCGGCATCGTCAAGCTCCGAACGTGCCTCGGCAAGCTTGTCCGAATTCTCCGTTATCCAATCATTGATCGTCGAAATATACTGTTCAAGTCCGTTTTTGCAGGCAGCCTTTGTGCCGTTGTCATATTCAGCAGGAACAGACATATATCCCGTCAAAAGCTGAACAAGGTCATCGTCAGCCGAAAAGAAATCGCCCTGATCCAATTCGTCAATAACATCGGAAATTTCGCTTTGATCGGAAACGGCAGCTGTTTCATAATCGGAAAGAACCTCATTAAGCTTTTCCGAAACAGATTTAAGCTTTTCAACGGTTCTTAAACCGTCATTATATTCTACCTCTCCATCGGCAAGCTTTTCTTTTGCATCGTCAATGTCTTTCTGCGAATCACTGATCTCCGCTTTTGCGTCATTTATTTCTTCATAAGCATCATCGGTGATCTTCTTCACACGCTTTTCTATCTCTGTTTTGCCAAAGTCTTCAAGCAAGCTTATTTTTTCTTCGATAAAGTCGTCATATTCGCTTTTGAACGGGTCAAGCTTTTCAGCACCATCAACCTTAACATAAACATCTGTAAAAACCTCAAGGGCAAAATTTTCTTTCGGGATAAGAACATAACCGTTCAGCGTTCCGTTTCCGATAGAAGTCGTTCCACGCTCAAATGATATATACATCGGAAGCTTTATATAACCTACAACGGTGTATTCATTTCGTGAAAGCGTGTCGGATAAGTCATCATCGCTCGGTGCGGAAAATGTGACTTTCTCCCCAATTTTCGGCTGCTCCGTGCCACGAAATTTATAGTCAACGACACATTCGTCACTGCTCTGCGGAAGTCTGCCCTCGACTATCTCGGGATAGTTGAACTTGCTCTCGGGGTCATAAGAATAGACCTTTACAGCCTTTCTTGAAACAGAGTCACTCTCTATAAAAAGGTCGGATGAATAAGCTCCCTCGGAATAAAATGCATCATCGCATGATCCGATATCATCAACTTCGTTCTGTTCAAATCCAAGAGTTGACATTATGTGGATATCATCAAGCGAGTGTTCGTTATAATAATTCCAAGCATTCTTTTTCATATCGGGAGAAGCAGCCTTTATTCCCGAGAAGAATCCCGAACCGAGTGCGATTATCGCAAATATCGCAATAAATCTTCCGAATGTATTTTTTATGCTTCGGAATGTGTTTTTTAGCATTGATTTTTTCATAAAGCACTACCTCTTTTACCATTCAATGCTTTCTATCGATGTCGGTTTATCATTCAATACAACGCTTTCGACCTTACTGCTCTTTATGGTGATAACTCTGTCAGCCATTGGAGTTATGGCAAGGTTATGCGTTATGACAACAACGGTCGTTCCCGTGTTTCGGCAGGTATCCTGCAAAAGCTTGAGGATAGTTTTGCCGGTCTGATAATCAAGCGCTCCTGTCGGTTCATCGCATAGCAGAAGCTTTGGCTTCTTTGCAAGCGCTCTTGCAATAGATACACGCTGCTGTTCACCGCCCGAAAGCTGCGCAGGAAAGTTGTCCATTCTGTCGCCAAGTCCGACTTCGCGAAGTATTTGTTCCGCACCGATACAATCCTTGCATATCTCCGTAGCAAGTTCAACATTTTCCTTTGCGGTGAGATTTTGGACAAGGTTGTAAAACTGGAAAACGAAGCCTATATCGTATCTTCTGTATGAAATAAGTTCTTTCGGGGAATATTTTGCGATATCAACACCATCAACGATTATCTCGCCCTCATCGCAGCAGTCCATTCCGCCGAGCATATTG
>UQQA01000120.1 GCA_900543105.1 uncultured Ruminococcus sp.
CCGTTGCCGGAGGCGTATCGAGATCATGCTCTCACTAATTCCAGAAATTATAAGGACATGAGAGAATGTCACATCGAGCCGGACTGGCTGTTGGTCTATAAAGTTGTTCGGCAGACTTTGATTTTGAAATTGATAAGGACGGGATCTCATAGCGATTTGTTTTGAGATTAACTCCGGATGAAAGAGTGGTGATGATATTTGGCGGGTGTAATAACGGAAATTGCAATAGAATGTGGCGTGTCGGAACAGGCAGTTCGTGCATGGTGTAGGCGAAACCATGTTGCGAAAGATGCGAAAGGAAGTTTCGCAATCAGCGAAAGTCAAAAAACCGCCATATATCAGCATTATTTAGGTGTTGAACGAAAGCAAGTTTCGCAACAGGCGAAAGCAAGTTGCGAAACTTGCGAAACCACTTTGATCGCTATGCTGCAGGGAGAATTAGACCGGAAAAGCGAGCAACTTGCTGTAAAGGACAAGCAGATCGAGGAACTGAACGCAAGGTTGGCGGAGGTCAGCTCGGCGTTGGTGACGGCACAGCAGACTGCGGCAGCGGCCCAGGCGCTCCATGCTGGGACGATGCATCAGCAGCTTCTTTCCGGCAAGGCCGGAGCCGATCAGCCGGAGCGTGAGACAGAACCGGTTCAAAAGCGTAGCTGGTTTAGTAGGTTCTTTGGGGACTAAACAGAACGACAAATCGGAATTTGAAAACCATAAAATTATGAGTGATTATTGCTCTCCATAGGTTATCAATAAAATCCTCCAAAAGCCTTGAAAATAAAGGATTTATCGCAATGTGTTCGCCTTATCCCTTTATATGATTTCACACAAGTTTACTCTTTCCCTGACTGCTTATAAGGGCAAAATTAAGGGCAAGAAAATCTCATAACAAGATATAACAAAGTGTGGCAATCGGAGAACTGTGACATATGTGCGAATATATTATAACGGAGGATTTTTTAATGGACAAGTATATTTATGATGAAAGCAATGGTCTTTGGTATGAATTGCAGGGGGATTATTATATTCCTTGCCTTATTTTACCAACCGAAAAAGAACACAAGCCTATCGGCTTATGGGGGCAGCGACACAAACGCTATTTACAGGAACATAAACGGGCAGTTTACATCACGCTTCTCACAAGCGGAAAATTGAACTGTTACCTTACTGATATTGACGAACAGGCAACGGAAATGATATTTCGATTGGTCGAGCAAATGGCTGACAAGGAGGGCGTGACCGAACAACTTAAAGTAGAAAAACCGATGTTGTGGGTTGGTCGAATGAATGAGATACAGGCAAGAGCACGAGAAATTGTATATGCCGATATTATCTATAAGTAAAAAATGTAATATATAGAATATTAAAATTGTGGCAGTCAAAAATTAAAACTTTGCCTGCCACAATTATGATTCGATGTGTTCTCTTTCATAATGACTTTGGTAATTCATTATGCTATAATAAATTTAATTTACGGTATCGCATTGCATCTACTAATTTGGAGTTCGATTAGAACAGGAAAAGATTATATTGATTGTTCTCTATGCGAGATAAAAACCGATTATACAGGAGGAAATTGAATGAGCAATATTATTCAAATCAATAATCTTAATAAAAGTTTTGGAAGTGTAAACGCTGTTCAGAATTTGAGTTTTCGTGTAAAAAAAGGAGAGTTGTTTGCCTTTCTTGGTATCAATGGGGCAGGAAAATCAACTACAATCAATATTATGTGTGGACAACTATCGAAAGACAGTGGAAGCGTTTTTATTGATAAACACGATTTAGATAAGGATATGGACTATATTAAGCGTGAGCTGGGTGTAGTTTTTCAATCATCTGTCTTGGATTCTGCCCTTTCTGTTTATGATAATTTGGAAAGTCGTGCCGCTTTATATGGCATTACTGGAATGGAGTTTAAGAAACGACTTGAGGAATTGGCGAAAATATTAGATTTTGAAAACTTATTGAAACGCACCGTTGGTAAATTATCAGGAGGACAACGCCGAAGAATTGATATTGCAAGGGCTTTGTTTCATAAGCCTAAAATCCTTATTCTTGATGAGCCGACAACAGGGCTTGATCCACAGACACGCCGACTTATTTGGAATGTTATATCAAGTTTTCGCAAAGATGAAAATATGACTGTATTTTTAACTACGCACTATATGGAAGAAGCTGCGGAAGCTGATTATGTTGTAATCATTGATGATGGGAAAATATCCGCAGAGGGTACTCCTCTTGAATTAAAAAATATTTATACTGGGGATTACATCACAATTTATGATGTAGATGAAAAGGATATTAAAGCACTTGATGTGGAATATGAGCAAATCCGAAACGGTTATCGCCTTTCTGTACCGAATACAAAGGCTGCAACTGAATTGATTATTCGTAATCCGCAGTTGTTTAATGATTACGAAATAACAAAAGGAAAAATGGACGATGTTTTTCTTGCTGTTACGGGCAAAACATTGGTGGGAGGTGCAGAAAAATGAGTATGGCTTTCATTCTTATCAAAAGAAATATCAAATTGTTTTTCAAAGATAAGGGAATGTTCTTTACCTCTTTGATAACGCCTGCTATATTGCTTGTACTTTATGTGACTTTTCTTGGGAATGTGTATCGGGATAGTTTTACATCTAATTTACCTAATTCATTAAAACTATCAGAAAGCATAATAGAGGGACTGGTAGGCGGTCAACTTATCTCATCTATTCTTGCTGTTTCGTGTGTAACGGTTGCTTTTTGTTCTAATTTTTTAATGGTGCAAGATAAAGCAAATGGTACGATAAGAGATTTAAGAATATCTCCTGTAAAGTCAGCTACACTTTCGTTGAGTTATTATGTTGCAACCTTGCTTTCAACACTTATTATTTGCTTTGCTGCAACGGGTATCTGTCTTACTTATGTAGCTATTGTCGGTTGGTATATGTCGCTCGCAGATATATTCTTTTTGTTTCTTGATATTTTACTTCTTGTTTTGTTTGGAACAGCATTATCTTCGATTATTAATTTTTTCTTATCAACACAAGGACAAATTTCAGCGGTAGGCACAATCATCAGTGCGGGATATGGTTTCATTTGTGGTGCATATATGCCTATTTCTTCATTTGGAGAAGGGCTGCAAAAAATAATCTCATTTTTGCCGGGTACTTATGGTACATCACTTATCCGAAATCATACAATGCAAGGGGCGCTTGCCGAAATGCAAAATCAAGGTATTCCAACAGAGGTTATTGAAAAACTAAAAGATTCCCTTGATTGCAATCTTTATTTTTTCGGAAGTCAAGTAAATATCGGAACGATGTATATGATACTTGGAATCACTATTTTGGTATTGATTGGAATTTATATTTTGTTAAACAAATCAAAAAAATATAACTGTTAATTTTGTAGCTGCAAATGATTATGTATGCCGCCGCTATGGGTAACTCCATAACGGCGGTTTTTCAATGTCTATCGGCTATCTCTGTCAATGGATTTTTTATGCTGTCTTTGCGGCGGTTTCTGCTTGTTGCGTTCCTGTATCTCACGCAGATGTTTTAACACGCTCTGCTTTTCGGGAGGTCTGTGCTGTTCTTTAGCGGCGGCTGTCGGTTTCCTGCTGACTTGATATTCCCACTCGGCAAGGTCACGGTTGTACTGTTCTACAACGCTTTCCATTTCTCGGAAAGTCCTCATAAAAACTTGTACATCGGGATAACCGTCCGCTTTGAGTGTATCGGGGATTTTATCCAACCTGCCGGCAATCTCCGCTTCAGTTTCTTTGATTTTTACCTCCAACGCTTTTCGTTCTTTGCCTTTGAAAAGCCCCTTTGTTTCGGCAAGCTGCTGTTTCAACTGCGGCAAAACTTTATCCTGCAAGTTTTTAATTTCCCTTGCCTTATCCTGTACCTTTATCATCAGATTTCGCATATGACGGAACTCTGCCATATCAATATCAAGTGTAGGCTTGGGTGGCATATCCTTTTCACGGATAAGGTTTTGCAGAAAATCTTTTGCTTTTGCCACAATCCCACGGAACAGATTAGGCAGCCAGCCTTTGCTTTTGATAGATTGGCTTGCTTTTTCGTGTATCTCGGTCTGCTTGACTTCTAAAATTTTTGCTTCGGAAATACCCGATATGAGTGCCATATCCGCTGTCCTGTTCCATTCCTGCCTTGCGGCGTTATCCGCTTCAATCTCTGCGGCTTTGGGATTGTTCTTACCGATTTTCTTCGTGGGAAGATAAACGCTGTTCTTATCAAAGACCTTTAACTGCTGTTCGGGATCGGAGATATGCCGATTGATAAGGTCGGTGTAAATCTCCTTTACCTCCCGAAGAAAAGGCTCACTTTTGAATTTATCATCTTTCACGGTAAAAAGGTGGCTTTCATAAATTTCTCCCTTTTTTATGACGGTGCAGCCTTTTCGTATCTGCCCGTCCGCCCCTGTGATTTCTTTCTTGGTGCGTACCCTTTTGCCTGTTTCATCATAGAACACGCTGCGTGTGGCTCTCTTGATGTCAGGCTCAGGAAGCAGTTTTCTTTCGCTGAAGATAAGATGGATATGATAATTGGTTTTGCGTTTATTGTGGTGGAGGGCTGACACGCACTCCACACCATACCGTCTGCGGAACTCCTCTGTAAAATCTTCAAGGACCTCCTGCGGCTCGTATCTTGTATAAATTTCGGGCAAGGCGATAATCAATTCCCTTGCTTCAATACATTTGCCCTCTGTTCCGCTTCGTTTAAATTCCTGCTGGTTTTCCCTTGCAAGGTTACTCCAAAATTCATTGTCGGCGGTGCGGTAGGTGGCATAGAGATTTTCCTGTCTTGCGTGGCTCGTGATATAGGATATTCTTCCCTTGACATTGGATAGCTTTGACATCTGTATAAATGAGTGTCTTGCCATATACTCCTTTCTCCCGTGACGGGCATACTCTTTTTGCAACCGAGAAATCGGTTGCCGCTGTTTCGGCAGCGTAAGCAGACGGACAGCGAAGAAAACAGCGGGCTGTTTTCTTCTGTATCATAGCAGCGGTGCATTGTCCGAAGCTGTGATACAGTGCCCCCTGCAAGGGCGAAATACCCAGAGTACAAATCGAAGATTTGTGCGAGGGGTGTATTTCGCTCTCAAACGCCGAGGGCTTGGAAAATGGTTATTCTACTTTGCGGACATCGTTTTCATTGAGCAGGTTTCTTCCCTGATTGACGCTCATAAATCGCTCTAAAGTATCCCTGCGGATAATCGCTTTTCTTCCGACTTTGAGGACGGGAAGTTTGCCCCAGTCTACCAACTTACGCATTGTATTTCTTCCGATACCCGTACATTCTGCTGCTTCTTCTATGGTTAAACCCATTTTGATGTTGCTCATTTTATCAACCTCCTTTCAAAATACGCATTTTGCAACTATGTATCTGTAATTATACTTATTTTGATACCTCTTGTCAACTTGTTTTGCAACTTATTAAGAAATATTTTTACCTATTATTAAATTTATGGTTGCAAAATAGGTTTTTCTATGCTATACTATCAGCAATAGGAGGTGAAAACCTTGAAAAAAGAAATTACATTCACCGCAAAACAGGTCGGTGAACGAGTAAAAGAACGCCGAACAGAATTAAACTTAACAATGCCCGAACTTGGTAAGCGTGTGGGGGTAAACAAATCTACCATTCAGAGATATGAAGCGGACGGTGTAGACCCGAAGCGTACAATGATTATCAACGGTCTGGCAGAAGCACTCCTGACCACTCCCGAATGGCTGACAGGACTTTCCGAAGATAAGGAATATGACAGCCGCACTTTATGTGCAAAGGATATGGAGGAACATATCAAAAATTATCTTGATACTGTTTCTTCTGTGGTAAAGGGAGAACCGCACCAACAGCTGCTCACGACATTCCTCGGAAAGATGATTGACCTCTATACGGTTATGACTTATCACTTTGCAGACGCTATGGCTGAGGTTGACCGTGTAGCGGAGGACGAGGGCTTAAAGCAGTCCTTACGCCGCTATGCGATTGAGTCAGGGGCGATTATGGAAAGAGTTTACCGTAAAGAAATGGAACTTCCTATCGAGGATATGAAACAGTTTTTAGATGGAATTTTACATATCTACGATGAGGGACGCACCGCTGTAAAGATGGGCGACCTGTTCGGGATAGTGACAGCAGCCGAGGAAAGGGTTGCTGAAAAAGAAAATTTCCGTGGCACTTTGACAAGTGAAAATGCCGATTGACATTCATCGGCATAAGTAACCTTATTACTTTACGCACACCATATGTCACAGTCCCGATTGCCACGGATAGAAAGGGGAAATTTATCTATGGCAAAAGGTTCTGTAAGAAAAAAAGGTAAAAAGTGGTACGCACGCTTCTACATCGAAGATGAAAGCGGCAGAAAAGTACAGAAAGAGTTTGTGGGAACAGAAAGCAAGTCTGAAACAGAAGCCCTGCTCAGAAAAGCAATCGCTGACTATGAGGAAAAGAAATTCGTTGCGAAGTCTGAAAACATCACAGTTGGTATGCTGCTCGATCTGTGGGTGGAGGAAGAACTGAAACCCGGCAATCTCAGCAATGGTACGGTAATGTCCTATCAGGGAACGGTCAACCGTATCAAACAGCACCCGATAGGAAACCGAAAGCTGAAAACCGTAACTGCCGACCATTTACAGGCGTATATAGATTTTCTCAGCTTTGGCGGTACAAATCCTGACGGTACAACCGCAAAGGCACTCAGCAAAGGGTATCTCCGATTGTTTTCGGCTGTTTTGCAAGGGGCGTTCCGTTTTGCAGTATTCCCGAAAAGGCTGATAACCTTTAACCCGATGCAGTATGTGGTATGGCGAGGAAAGAAAGAAGAATACGAACTGTTCTCGGACGAGGACGGAGAAACTGCTTCCACACCAACGCTCAGCTACGAACAGTATCAGAGATTAGAGGACTTCCTGAAAAAGAAAAACAATCCTGCACTTCTTCCTATACAGATAGCCTATTATACAGGCTTGCGTATTGGAGAGGTTTGTGGTCTGACTTGGCAGGACATCAACCTTGAAGAACAATATCTGACAGTACGCCGCAGTATGCGTTACAACGGGGCAAGGCACAAAACAGAAATAGGGGCAACAAAGCGTAAAAAAATCCGCACCGTGGACTTTTGCGATACGCTTGCCGCAATCCTGAAAACTGCGAAAGCAGAACAGCATAAAAACCGTTTCCGATACGGGGAACTGTACAGCCTTAATTACTATTTGGAGGTCAAAGAAAAAGACCGCACCTATTATGAGGTTTACAGTCTGCCGAGGTCGGAAGAAGTCCCAGAGGGGTACAAGGAATTATCCTTTGTCTGCCTTAGACCTGACGGGGCATTTGAAGCACCGAGTACGGTGGGGATTATGTGCAGGACAGCGAGAAAAAAGGTGGAGGGATTGGAGGACTTCCACTTCCATATGCTCAGACACACTTATACAAGCAATCTGCTTTCAAACGGTGCAGCACCTAAAGATGTGCAGGAACTTCTCGGACACGCTGATGTTAGTACCACAATGAATATTTACGCTCACGCTACAAGGGAAGCGAAGCGTACTTCCGCAAGACTGCTGGATAAGGTAATCGGCGGAGAATAAAAATTTCCCTTGTTTCGGCTCATAAGGGCAAAAACAAGGGAAAATACATAAGGTTTGAACATTTAATAGGCGATATTCCTTGAAAATACAGGGTTTATAGAGGATTGAATAGATAAATTGGAATTTGTAAAGGAGATATACAACATGAAGAAAGTCTGCTTAGCGGTTTTGCCAGCTTTAACAATAGTGTTAGAATTATTACCCTTGGGAGCAGTTTGTATTTTTGCAACATCTCCAACAGAAAGAGTAAAAGAAA
>UQQA01000121.1 GCA_900543105.1 uncultured Ruminococcus sp.
CATATATAGGATTTCGGCGCAGATTTTTTCCTGTATTTTATTGGTGTTTGGTATTACACGCCCAAGGCTTGTCTGATGACGTAGAAATCAGTTTCAGAAGGTCTGCCCCGCAAAAACCGACCCGGCAGCAGGAGGATCTTTATGTCAGAAGAAAATAATGAAAAAAAGACGGAAAAAACGACAAGAACAACAGAACAGAAAGAAAAAACACTTGAGATAATAGTTGCGATCTTTTTGGGCGTAACTGCACTTTTGACATCATGGGCATCGTGGATCGGTTCACTCCACGGAGGAAATCAATCCACCAATTACACAGTCAGCAACAACCTTTCCGCAGAAGCAAATTCCGAATACAATACTGCAATGCAGAATTATATGCAGGATATGATGATATGGAATCAGATCAATGAGGTCTTGCTCGATCAGCAGTTTGCTGAGGAGAGCGGGGACGATCTGGCGGCTGAAAAGGCTGAATGGCGTCTTGACCAGCTTCTCAATGATAACGTTACCGATTCGTTCCTTGATGCTATCAACTGGGCGTTGGAACAGGAAGAGGCTGTTTCTCCCTTTGAAATGGAGGGCTACGTTGAAAGCTACTTCGATACATACTATGACCTTATCGAACAGTCCGATGCAACTCTTGAACAGGGTAAAAAGGACAATTCCAACGGTGATGCATTCGGTCTTGTTACGGTAATTTATTCGGTAGTATTGTTTATGCTCGGTATAGTAGGAACATTTAAGAATCTTCCGAACAGATATATCGTTCTTGCTTTCTCTGTTGCAGGCTTCTTTTTTGCAACAATTTATATGTTCACTCTGCCGATGCCGACAGGTTTCAGCCTTTCAAGCTTCTTCGGCGGCTGAGAGTAGTTTCTTGGGAGGAAAAAATATGGGTTTAGGTGAAATGCTCGGAGTTAAGAATATCAAGATCGAAACAAAAACGCCGATGACATTAGAGGAATTTTTTGACAAGATCAAGGACGTTGCCTTTGAGGCAGGCGTTCCGTCTATCGTAAAGCACGGTTTCAATACCGTTATCTGCTTTCCGAAGATCGACAGAGAGAACCAGATCTGGATCACAGGCGATAAGGGCAAGTTTACAGTAATGAGAAGCACTGTCATCGCAGGTCTTGGCGAATCTATCAAGAATCAGCTCGCTTCGGACGTTCTCAACGCTGTTACAGACGGCGCTGCAACAATGTTCAGCCAGCTCGGCAACCCCAAGAAAACCTGTATGGCTCTCTGCGATAAGGTAGCAGATACCATCAAGTTGCTCGACCTTTAAGTTAAATTGCAGGTGTACGCAGTCGTATGCCTGCTTTTTTATTGTCGGCGCATGATAAGAAATTAACAAAAAATACTTGCAATCCGTGAATGTGTGTGGTATAATATGAACGTATATTAAATATGGGATAGTGTTATCCCGTGAAAGGATGTATATTATTATGTCAAGACTCGTTTCCGCAAAAGAAATGCTGAACAAGGCTCGTGACGGCAAGTACGCTGTTGGTCAGTTCAACATCAATAACCTTGAATGGACAAAGTCTATCCTCCTCACAGCACAGGAACTCAAATCTCCTGTTATCCTCGGTGTTTCCGAAGGTGCCGGCAAGTATATGTGCGGCTATAAGACTGTTGTAGGCATGGTAAACGGAATGCTCGAAGAACTCGATATCACAGTTCCTGTAGCACTTCACCTTGACCACGGTTCTTTTGAAGGCGCAAAGGCTTGCATCAACGCAGGCTTCTCCTCCATCATGTTCGATGGTTCACACTATCCTATCGCTGAAAACATCGCAAAGACAACTGCTCTTGTAAATGCCTGTGACGTTCTCGGTCTTTCCCTCGAAGCTGAAGTTGGTTCTATCGGCGGCGAAGAAGACGGCGTTGTTGGTATGGGCGAATGTGCAGATCCCAACGAGTGCAAGCAGATCGCTGACCTCGGTGTAACAATGCTCGCAGCAGGTATCGGCAACATCCACGGCAAGTATCCTGCAAACTGGCCGGGTCTTTCCTTTGAAACACTTGCAGCTGTTAAGGAAAAGGTTGGCGATATGCCTCTCGTTCTCCACGGCGGCACAGGCATTCCTGCAGATATGATCAAGAAGGCTATCTCTCTCGGCGTTGCAAAGATCAACGTAAACACAGAGTGCCAGCTCGCATTCCAGGAAGCTACAAGAAAGTATATCGAAGAAGGCAAGGATCAGCAGGGCAAGGGCTTTGACCCACGTAAGCTCCTCGCTCCCGGCGCAGAAGCTATCAAGGCTACTGTTAAGGAAAAGATGGAACTCTTCGGTTCTGTTGGCAAGGCTTAAGTTTTGGCTTAAACCAAAAACAAGATATAATTTTAGGGACTGTCCGTTTGGGCAGTCCCTTTTTTGCATAAAAATTGGTTATCTGTTTTTAGCCTTATAAAGCGTGTCGTATGTTTTGTCTATTGCTTCACGTCTTCTTTCGTATTCATTTCTGCATTCATTATACTTCTCACTGCATCGTCTCTGCTGTTCGGGTGACATAGATTTGTACTTTGCATCGACATTGCTCATTTGACGCTCGAGATTGCGGTCTGCTGAACGCACTCTATCCTCCATTTTTGCAATGTTCTCAGGACTGTATAAATTTTCTGCCCATCTGCTAAAAAAGCCCATAGTTGTTCCTCCTAAAAATTATTTTCCTTTTTTTAAATTATCTGCACGGCTTTGAAAATCTTTTGCTTTATCATAAGCTTGCCGTGCATATTGGAAATGCTCTCCGCCAAGTCCGTTTTTGGCATAAGCCCATTCGCGATTGCCTTTTTCACGATAGGTCTTGGCGGTGGAATCGTAACGCTTTATCAGGGTTTCTAATTTTTCTGCCATAGGAAATCCTCCTTTCGCTCAATATCAAGCGCCTGAAATAATGCAATAAATCTCAGTTGGAATATAAACCTAAAAAAATATTTGTGGTTTCATTTTTGCATTGAAACACAGACAACTTTTATAAATAGCTGATATGATGTATTTACTAAAATGCATAGAAAACCAAATAAGAAAATTATCATGTAATAAGTTATATTTGTAATTGTCCTCATCAATATTTAACTATATCAAATTACTGTGTGACATTGAGCAATCATATATAGTTGTTTTATACATATTATATAACTAAATGTAGTTATTTGTCAACAGCAAAATAACTAAATATGATATATTTTACTTATGGAAGGTGTTGAATATGGCTTATTATCCAAGAATACGGGATTTGCGGGAGGACAGCGACAAAACCCAAAATGAACTGGCGGATTATTTGGGAACAACTGCGCAGTATTATGGTCTGTACGAAAAAGGAGCAAATGAAATTTCTTTTGAACGAGCCATACTTATTGCCAAGTATTATGGAGTAAGTCTGGACTATATTGCAGGGCTGACAAACAATAAAAAAGGCTTGGCATCAAGCGACCTTACAGCGGAACAGCAGGAATTACTAAAACTTGCGAGTGAGCTTTCCGATAAAGATAAGAAAAAGATCACGGAAGCATTGAAAAGATTTCTGGATCTGCTGAACTGATATCACATAAATTATTACAAAGCTAAAAAACGGCATATACCCAAAACTGATCTGGTATATGCCGTTTAATATATTTTGTTGGGGTAAAGCATAATTACGCATTGCGCATTACGAATTACGCATTAGAAAGAGCTTTCCGCCGCATTGATAACAGCCTTTGCAAGTCTTGTAGTACCTGCACCTGTGCGCTGCATCGTGATAGAGATCGAAAGCTTTTCGACAGGGTCATTCATAAGGTATGTTCCCGTCCAGCCGTCCCAGCAGAACGAGCCGTCCGAAACCGTCATGCCTGCATTGTTTCTGTTTTCAACAATTCGCATAAAGTTTGCATAGCCGCAGCCCTTGCACGAATCCCATGTGAATGTTTCCCTCTGCTTTTCCGAAAGCGAGTTTACCGTGAGAAAATTCGCCGTCTTGCGGCTTATGATGCCCTTGCCGTCCGTTGAAAGTGCCGCTCCGAGCTTTGCATAGTCCTCAGCCGTGGAGAAAAGTCCTGCGCCGCCCGACTGAAAGTTAGGCTTTTCCTCAAAGTCAAATATCGCAAGGTTAGTGCCCGTGAACTCTTTCGGCTCTTTACCCGCACATTCATATATTTTGCCAAGTCTGCCACGCTTCTCCTTTGGCACGAAGAAGTCGGTATCGTCCATTCCAAGCGGTTCAAAAATGTTCTTTTTCAGGAAATCACGGTATTCCATACCCGATGCCGCCTCGATGACTGCGCCCATAATATCAGCACTTGAACCGTACATCCACTTTGCTCCGACATCGAAGAGAAGAGGGGACTTGGCGACTCTTTTTGCAAATTCAGCCGTTGTCATCATATTGCCCCTGCGGTAGCTCAGGTCAAGCTCATACCAGACGGTATTTATCGATTCTGCGCCCTTTTCGTCGCAAGGGTACGCGATGCCCGAGGTCATATTCAGCAGGTCGGAAACCTTTATCCTGCGGCTGCATGGGTAAAGCCTGCCGTCGGCATAATATTCCGAATGCTCGAACTCGGGGATAAAGCGGCACAGCTCGTCCTCCATTGCGATAAGCCCACGTTCAAGGCATATCATGGCAGCGACCGCAGTTGCTATCTTTGAGCAGGAGAACATTCGGCAGATAGTGTCGGACCGCATCGGCTTTTTGCTTTCGGCATCAGCGTAACCGCTGGCATAGCTGCCGACCTGCGTTCCGTCCCTGACGATAACGACAGCCGCACCGACTTCCTCGCCCGAATTTATTGCATTGTCCATTACTTGCGAAATTTTCTTCATATCCATAGTGTAAGTTCACCTTTTTTGCTTTATTTCACGGCTATTTTAGCACATTTTATACGAAAAGTCAACAAAAATACTGTATTTTACAGGGCTTTACGGCATAAATATGCTATAAATATTAAAATTTATAGAAACAGTTGAATTCTGCGTACCGATGTGCTATAATGTAAGTTAGATTTTATGAAAAAGGAAGGATATGCTTTATGAAAAAGTTATTATCTATTGCAGCAGCTGTTTCTATGGCTGCCGTAATGCTCACAGGCTGCGGCGTTCCCGCAAATACCGTTCACTCCATTGATGATCTCAACGGAAAGTCTATCGGCGTTCAGCTTGGCACAACTGGCGATACATACGCTGACGGCATCGAGGGCGCAACGGTTGAAAAGTTCGCAAAGGGCGCTGACGCTGTTCAGGCTCTCAAGCAGGGCAAGGTAGACGCAGTTATCATCGACAGCGAACCTGCCGAGGTTTTCGTTTCCAAGAATGACGATATCGAGATCCTTGACGAACCTTTCGCAAAGGAAGAATACGCTATCGCTATGAAGCTCGACAACACAGAGCTTCAGGAAAAGATCAACGGCGCACTCGCAGAGCTTGAAGCTGACGGCACTCTCGCAAATATCCGCAGCAACTACAGCGGCGACACAAAGGGTACGCTCCCTTATGTTTCACCCGAGGACACAGACTACAGCAACGGCACTCTCGTTATGGCTACAAATGCTGAGTTCCCTCCTTACGAATACAAGGAAAGCGACAATATCGTTGGCTTTGACGTTGATATCATGACAGCTATCTGCGACAAGCTCGGCTACGAACTCCGTATAGATGATATGGCATTCGATTCCATTATCGCGGCAGTTCAGTCCGGCAAGGCAGACGTTGGCTGCGCAGGTATGACCGTTACCGAGGACAGAATGAAGAATGTTCTCTTCTCCGATCCTTACACAGAATCCAATCAGGTAATCATCGTAAGAAAGAAGTAATTATTACTTCAAATATCAAAATGCATCGCCGCACTTAAAACTGCTTATGTGCGGCGATTTTTAGGAAAAGCCGAATATTTGATAAAAGAACAGAAAGGGAAGTGTAGATTTGGGATTTGTCGACAGTTTTAAGCAGAATTTCATCGAGCAGGACCGCTGGCATTATCTTGCAAACGGTCTCGGAACAACGCTTCTGATAACATTTTTTTCCGTTCTTATAGGAATGGTGCTCGGATTCATCATTGCGATAGTCCGCTTTACGCACGATAAGACGGGCAAAATGAAGGTCGGAAACTTTTTATGCAGGATCTATCTTACCGTTATCCGCGGAACGCCTGTTGTTGTTCAGCTCCTTATAATTTATTTCGTTATCTTTGCAAGCGTCCCTATCTCAAAGATATTTGTTGCGATAATCGCATTCGGTATCAACTCGGGCGCTTACGTTGCGGAAATAGTCCGTTCGGGTATCGCTTCGATCGACGACGGACAGTTTGAAGCAGGAAGAAGTCTCGGACTTAACTATCGTCAGACGATGATATCGATAATTCTTCCTCAGGCGTTCAAAAATGTGCTTCCTGCGCTCGCAAATGAGTGCATCGTCCTGCTGAAGGAAACCTCGGTTTCGGGTTATATCGCTGTTCAGGACCTCACAAAAGGCGGCGATATCATTCGTTCGCAGACCTATTCCGCATTTATGCCGCTCATTTCCGTTGCGATAATCTACCTCGTAATGGTAGTTGTGCTTTCGCACTTCGTTACAAAGCTTGAAAGGAGATTAAGACAGAGTGATAGATGTTAAAGGATTAAAAAAGACCTTCGGCGACAATGAAGTCCTCAAAGGTATCGATGAGCATATCTATAAGGGCGAAAAAGTCGTTGTTATCGGACCGTCAGGCTCGGGTAAATCAACGTTCCTGCGCTGTCTGAATCTTATGGAAATACCGACCGAGGGAACTATCCTCTTCGAGGGCAGCGATATCACCCACGCAAACGATAGGGATATCAACCTTATGCGCCGAAAAATGGGCATGGTTTTCCAGCACTTCAACCTCTTTCCGCACCTTACGATAAAGAAAAATATCACGCTTGCCCCCGTTAAGCTCGGACTTATGACGCAGGCAGAAGCCGACAGCAAAGCAGAGGAACTGCTCGAAAGAGTGGGACTTCCCGACAAAGCAAATTCATTCCCCGCAATGCTCTCGGGCGGACAGAAGCAGAGAATAGCTATCGCACGTTCACTCGCAATGAACCCCGACGTTATGCTTTTCGATGAACCGACCTCCGCACTCGACCCCGAAATGGTCGGCGAAGTCCTCGAGCTTATGAAACAGCTCGCCAAGGACGGTATGACAATGATAGTCGTAACGCACGAAATGGGCTTCGCAAGGGAAGTCGCATCAAGAGTAATGTTTATGGCAGACGGTTATATAATGGAGCAGAATACACCAAAGGAGTTCTTCGAAAATCCGCAGAACCAACGTCTGCGTGAATTCCTTTCAAAAGTATTGTAAAACCAAGAGCAATAAAGTTTACGTCCACGCTTTTTAAAGGGTGGTGGGTGTCCAGAGGGCAAAGCCCTTGGTCGCTCTCCGCAGAGAGCGAAATACTCTAAACTAACATCGAAAGGCTTTGTAGCAAAAGCGAAATTAGTAACAGCTAAAAAGGCGCAATTCACATCAAAAAGGTAAAACAGAACGTGAGAAATCAGTTCCGTAAACCTAAAAAATGTGAATTGCGCCATTCTGTTTTCCTAAACATACTATCCTTGAAGCGAAAATACACGAACAGAGTGAGTGGATTTTCGCTTCAACGTAATATGAACGGTAAAACACAGTATGAACGGCGAGGCAAAAACGGTCGGATATGGAATCCGACCCTACGGCTTTTGATGGGTCATATTCATATTTCAGCGCTGTTCAAACGTTGTCGGCTCGAAATGCTTATCGCTTCGCTCTGTGCATCTATTAACGGTACCGAGCAAGCCCGACTAATACTAAACACCAATAAAATACAGGAAAAAATCTGCGCCGAAATCCTATAT
>UQQA01000122.1 GCA_900543105.1 uncultured Ruminococcus sp.
AACACCAATAAAACTATAGACAAAAAATCTGCACAAAATCCATATATCAGAGCTTGTGCTTGATTTTTTGTATAGTTTTTAATTGGTGTTTAGTATAAAATAAAATGAGGTATCGGGGACTGCTGCTGTTATTCCGTGTTTTCATACCTCGATGCGAAAGTATAAAGTTCACAAATGGGCAAAAAACACTTTTATTCAAAAAAAATCAGAAAAAAGGAAATTTTTCTGATTTTATCTTGACCTTTTTTTACCATTGTGGTAAAATAGTAGTGTAAAGTATTTTGTTCATAAAAGTATATCAGAATATATTTATGTCTGATATGCGGTTTTAAATTTTTATAGGGGGAAGACCAATGAAGAAAAAAACAAGCTTCAGCAGACTTGTTGCGGGACTTACTGCGTTCTTGCTCGTTCTTGCTCCGATGCCATTCGGTGAAATGGGTATTTCAAACGGCATTGGCATCACAGCGAGCGCTGAGGAAAGCAGCACTTCCGACAGCACGGGCGAAAACGGCTCCGGAGAGGGCGAAACACCTGACAGCGGAGATGAAAACGGCTCCGAAGAGGGCGGAACATCCGGCGGTGAAGATGAAAACGGCTCAGATGAGGGCGGAAACAATTCTGGCAATAGTGATGAACCTGCCGATGAAGACAGCTCTGACGACAGTGAACAGCCCTCCGATGAAGATGAGGACAGTTCCGATGATGCAGAGGTAAAAGAGATCTGGATCAGCGGTGATGAACTGGATATTCCCGACAGCGATGACCTTTTCAGCGAATATGTTGACATGACTTTCTATGATGACACTGATATCTCGGCTTTTGCTAATCCGAATTACGGCAGACAAAGTCTTACAAATGCTATGGATAGAGAAGTTTACGATCTTCTTAAAGAAGAGATCACAAAGATCGCAAACGGAACACGTTCCAATACGCAGATCACTCTCAATCTCAATCAATCGTGGTCTACTCTTGAAGATTCTTGGAATCAGGTAGTTCATGCATTGCTTGTAGATCTTCCGTATGACTTTTATTGGTTTGATAAGACCACATCGTATGGTATAAGCGGATATTATAATGCACCTAAATTTTCATTTCCTGTTGCAAAAGCTTATGCTGTCTCAGGCACATATACAGCAGACACCAGGAAAACAAGCGCAGCTTCAAATGCTGCCGCAAATGCGAAAGCAATCGTGGATAAATATTCGGGCGCAAGTGACTATTCCAAGCTTTGCGGATATTTTTCGACAATATGCGATCTTGTTGAATACGATCACGATGCTGTTGATAATAATAGAGATTATGGTGATCCGTGGCAGATAATCTATGCGTTTGATGGAGACCCGACGACCAACATCGTATGTGAGGGCTACTCAAAGGCATTCAAGTATCTCTGCGACCTCAGCACATTCAAGAATTCTTCTATCGACAGTGCTCTTGTTACAGGTATGGCAGGCGGACGTCACATGTGGAACATCGTTTCAATCGACGATGTTTCCTATTTTGTCGATGTGACTAACTGTGATAAAGGCGCACCGGGTTATAATGATAGCTATGGTTATCCCGATTATCTTTTCCTTAAGGGAGTAAGGAATCCTAATGCAACCGGTTTTACAGCAGTCGGAAGGAACCTTACATTGAAGTATACCTATGATCAGGAAACGACAGAGATGTATTCTTCAGAATTCCTTACCGTTTCTGCTAAGGATTATGTTTCTTCTGATATAAAATGCACAGTCAATATCGAAGATGATGCATTGGCGCTTATAGTAAACGGCAAGCTTGCCGACAGCTCCTCTGTTACTGTAAATGCAGGCGATAAGCTGGAAGTATACGTCAGGATCAAGGATTTTATCAATAAAGCGATCAATTATTCATGCACAGGCGCACAGGTCAGCACGGAGTTGTATTACAGTGATGACAGTACAGGCTTTATTGATAAGCTCACGCTTTCGGATTTTGATGAAAACGGCGCAGAACTGACTATTGAACTTGTTGACAGCGAATGGGATGATGAGATCCTTTCGGGTCTTATCAAGCTTGATGTAGGCGAGGGAGTAAATGTTTATCCTTACAGCGATTCAGAGGATAAGCCGGTATATGATGATCCGCTTACAAGCGGCGATTATTATCCGGGCGGTCAAAAGGTTTGCATCACAGCTGACAGCAGTGCGCTTTCCGGTAAGTTTATAAGTGTAAACGGTACACAGGCAGTCGGCAAGGTGAACAGCAGCGGTGTATATCAGATTGATGACTTTTATCTTTCGGGCATAAACGGCATGGCAAAGATCAGCATTGCAGACAAGGGATATAAATTCAATGCATACAACGGTGTGATCGGTTATGTCAACGGACGTGCAATAGAAAACGGCACTTATGTTGAAAACGGAAAGGTTATTGAGCTTAAAGCAATTATAGATAATTATATAAATTGCAAGCTCACAGTAAACGGAACAACGGTCGCTCCAAAGCTTGATGATGTGTATCATAGATATTTCATATATGAATATACGGTCAATGGTACAGATGTCAATGCAGAGCTTGTTGAAGAAAAATGGTCCGATGATGAGCTTTCAAAATATGTAAAGCTTGAAATTGGCGACAAAATTATGGTCTTTACTGTCGATGGAGATTCGGAGTATGATGCGGATCAGGACGTTGAAGAAGACGCTGTTTTAGAAAACGGTGAATATTATACAAAGGGTTATTACATAGAGATATATTCCGGAGGGGATTATGCCAAGGGAAGAAATATCCTGATAAATAACAAAGTTTACAAGCTCAATCTTGATAAAAATGGAAATTATTATCTCAGATATCTCGTAAACTGTCAGGAAGACACCCTGGCTATAGAATTTGAATCGGCTGTTACTGCTCAGGTCGGCAATTCAAGAATGGGCTTTGACACGCTCGATGAAGCCCTTGCATACATCAAAAAGAACGGAAGTGGCAAGGACATTACGGTTTTCCTCGATCATGAAATGACCATCACAAAGCTTGCAATTCCGAAAAATATATCCAGCTTCAAGCTCATAAACAGGAACGGCGCAAAAATCAGCTTCGATATGACAACGCTCGCTATCCCTGTTGATACAACGCTCGAAATCGACGGAGACGGTGAAAATCTCAAGCCTATCACCATCAGCGTTGCGGCAGGCAAGACGCTCAATTACGATTCATTCATACATTACGGCGGCGCTGTAACGGTAAAGGGTACAAATACCTCTGTTCTCAATATCAACAGCTATCTTACTATCGGCGGGATCTATACTTTTACTATCGGCGGGATCTCTACTTTCAGCGAAGTTAATGTTGCTGACGGAGTGGCTGTTTCGGTTGAGGGCAATGTAACCGGCGTTAAACTTTTCAACGGCGACTTGTGGCTCAAAGATCCGACGTACACAGCAACTATCACGACATTCGGAAAGGGTACTGTCCGCCTTTATGACCATGACGGCAAAAATGCAAAGGTGACTGTTACCGATGTTGACGAGTACCTTAATGTTCAGCTGGTCGATCCGAATACTACAAATTTTACCGCAGTCGAAAGCGGCAGAACTATCCTTTGGGCAGGCTCGGCAAAGAACTTCACCGATAAGGTGACTGTTTCAAACAAAACTTCATCAAATCAGACGCTCAACGCATATCTTTACGGCAAGGAGATCAAGGCTGAATACGGCGAAGCTGTAACTGTCGTTGTCGATGAAAGATCAAAGGGTTATCCTAACCTTGAGCTTGCTCTTAAAGCTATAACAGATAAAGACAAAGACTATGAAATTATCCTGAATGATGATATCACGGTTTCAAAGCTCACACTTCCTAAGACCGCAAACAGCATCGTATTCAGCGGTTCGGGCAGCCTTAAGCTCAATATGACAGCACTGGCTATTCCCGTAAATACGTCATTCTTCACCGATATTATCGGAACGAATGCAAAGCCTCTTGCTATAACTGTTGCAGCAGGAAAAACTCTTGAAATAAGCTGCGGCACAGAGAATATCGGTGCAGTAAGGGGAGCAAACACATCTGCGCTTCATGTAAATAAGAGCAATACCTTTGACAGCGTTGCATCATTCAGCGAGGTAACTGTCGCAAACAAGGCAGTGCTTACCGTAAAGGGAAATGTTACGGCTGTGAAGCTTCTCCGAGGCACTATTGCGTTCCCCAATGCAAAATCCACCGCGGCTATAACAACTGCCGAGGATTCGGCTGTTATCCTTACCGATAATAACGGCACGGCAGCAAAGGTAACAGTATCGGGCGTTATCGGAACGCTCACAGTCAAATTCGTTGACAGCGATAATAAGGTCATCTCGCTCCAGAGCGGCAGATCGATACTTATCGCAGGAGGAAAGACTGACTTTACAGACAAGATCACAGTTGAAAATGCTTCAACATCGGGCGAGAACCTTAATGCGTTCCTCTACGGCAAGGATATCAGAGCCGAATATGCGGGCGCAATAACTCTCAGTGATGGCACTGATACAAAAAATTATCCTAATCTTGACCTTGCAGTCAAGGCTGTGAACGATGTTTCAAAGGACTATACATTTACGCTCAATGAAAACATCTTTGCTTCAAAGCTCACACTTCCTAAGACTGCAAATAGCATCACATTTGACGGCACAGGTTCTCTTAACCTCAATATAACAGCACTCACTCTGCCTGTCGATACAACATTCAGGACTGAGCTTGTCGGCAAGAACGCAAAGCCTCTCGCTATAACTGTTACAGCAGGAAAAACTCTTGAAATAAGCTGCGGCACAGAAAATATCGGTGCAGTAAGGGGAGCAAACACATCTGCGCTTCATGTAAATAAGAGCAATACCTTTGACAGCGTTGCATCATTCAGCGAGGTAACTGTCGCAAACAAGGCAGTGCTTACCGTAAAGGGAAATGTTACGGCTGTGAAGCTTCTCCGAGGCACTATTGCGTTCCCCAATGCAAAATCCACCGCGGCTATAACAACTGCCGAGGATTCGGCTGTTATCCTTACCGATAATAACGGCACGGCAGCAAAGGTAACAGTATCGGGCGTTATCGGAACGCTCACAGTCAAATTCGTTGACAGCGATAATAAGGTCATCTCGCTCCAGAGCGGCAGATCGATACTTATCGCAGGAGGAAAGACTGACTTTACAGACAAGATCACAGTTGAAAATGCTTCAACATCGGGCGAGAACCTTAATGCGTTCCTCTACGGCAAGGATATCAGAGCCGAATATGCGGGCGCAATAACTCTCAGTGATGGCACTGATACAAAAAATTATCCTAATCTTGACCTTGCAGTCAAGGCTGTGAACGATGTTTCAAAGGACTATACATTTACGCTCAATGAAAACATCTTTGCTTCAAAGCTCACACTTCCTAAGACTGCAAATAGTATCACATTTGACGGCACAGGTTCTCTTAACCTCAATATGACAGCACTCACTCTGCCTGTCGATACAACATTCAGGACTGAGCTCGTCGGCAAGAACGCAAAGCCGCTTGCGATAACCGTTGCGGCAGGAAAGACGCTCGATCTCTCCGATGTATTAAATATAGGAGCAGTTAAGGGATCAAAGACATCAGTTCTCAATATTAACAATTATGCTACGATCGGCGGCATCTCGACATTCGGCGAGGTAAATGTTGCTGACAAGGCTGCAGTTTCCGTTGAGGGAAATGTTACCGCCGTAACACACTATAACGGTGCATTATGGCTCAAAAATCCAAAATACACAGCGAATATCACAAACTTCGGAACGGGCGAAGTCGTTCTTTACGATATCGGCGGAAAGATCGCCAAGGTAACTGTCAGCAATGTTGACGCAAACGGCGAATTAAAGGTGAAGATCACCGACGACCTTTTCAATACGCTTGACCTCGCAGGCGGCAGAACTCTCCTCTACGCAGGCGGAAAGGATGACTTCACCGACAGGATCACTATCGAAAACACAAGCACGACCGCAAAGAAGCTTACCGCTTACCTTTACGGCAGGGAGATCAGAGCTGAATACGCTGAGGCAGTTACTGTATATAATGACGAAATAGAGATCGGAAACTATCCGAATCTCGACCTTGCTTTCAAGGAGATCGGAAATTCTAAAGGCAAGTACACAGTGATGCTCAATGACGGCATCGCCGTTTCAAAGCTCACACTTCCGAAGAATGCTGACAGTATTAAATTTGATGGCAAGGGAAGTCTTGATCTCAATATGACAGCACTGTCGATCCCGACCAACACGGTATTCTGTGTTCCCGTAAACGGAACAAACGCAAAGCCGCTTGCAATAACTGTTGCGGCAGGAAAGGGTCTGGCGTTCAGCGATGGTTGTTTCGTATCAAATATCGGCGCAGTAAAGGGCGGAAAGGATTCGATCTTCTCCAATAAAGAAGAAAATACCGTAGACAGCATTGCATCGATCACTAATTTGATGGCATACGAACCTCTTACCGTAACGGGAAATGTCACCGGCGTAACATACTTTGAAGGAAAGTTCAAACTCCCCAATGCAAAATCAACATTTACGGCTACGTACTTCGTTGGAGATGCATCGATCGGTCTCGTCGATAATAACGGTTCATTTGCAAAGGTGACTACTTCGGGTGTCGGCAGTTTGGACAAATACCTTGATATCACTGTTCTCGATGGTAATGGCAGCGCTATAACTCTTCCGAGCGGAAAGACTGTTCTTTATTCAAGTGCAAAGTATGACATTACAAATTATATAAGGATCACGAATAAAACATCAGCGAACAATGATCTTACAGCAAAGCCTTACGGCAAGGAGATCAAGGCTGTCAATACCGAAGCAGTATCTCTTAAAGCTGACGGAAATAAGATCGGAAGCTTTGCAACCCTTGAAGAGGCATTTGCAGCAATGAATGAAAGTAAGAAGTACGTTCTCACCATCAATGACGATCTCTATGTGACGAAGTTCGTATTCCCAACAAAGGCAGTTTTCGTCTACATCGGTGGTTCAGGCAATACGCTCTTCCTTTCAAATATTTCGGCAATAACTGCAAACTGTGACCTTACGATCGAAGGCATCACGTTCAAGAACACAAAGGCATTTACACTCACAGCCAAGAAGGATCTTACATTGAAAAATGTCACATCTGACTGCCTGAGCGCTGTAAAGGGAAATGCAAGATTCACATACACAGGCGAGGAAAATAACCTCACATTCACAGGCAAAAACGGCACAGAATCAACAAAGATAACAGGTTTCCAAAACACAGCCAAAAAGTAAATATCACAGAGCAGCGGCAGAAATGCCGCTGTTTCTTTATAAAAAAACTACCGCCGCACTCAAAGAAAGAGTGCAGCGGTAATTTTTATGCGAATGCTAATTTTTCCGATATTCTATCAATGCACAAATCATTATCAGAAAAGCAAAAATATCAATTATGTAGAGAATGTACTGCTCAGGATCGGGAAAAGCTTTTCCAAGATCTATTTTTGCAGAAACAAACACAAAGGTGAGCAAACTTACAGACCATATATATTTACATTTGGACTTTTTATTCACTGTATTCACCTCAAAACGTTATTTTTTAATTTTCTTTATCGAAGAATACACAAAAAGCGGAAGAACGCACAGGTCGATGATGCCAAGCGCTGTTGATACCGCAGAGGGGAGAGCTGCTCCGATTATATTTGATAACGAAAGTGTGAGTGATACGAGCGATATCACGATAAGGCTCAGCGACCAGATAATATCGATCTTTTTGTCCATTTTTATACCCCCTTTTTATGTATCATATAATAGTTATATTATACCATTTCTTCTGGAGGTTGGGAATTTGAACGCATTGA
>UQQA01000123.1 GCA_900543105.1 uncultured Ruminococcus sp.
TTGGATATATGTGATTTCGGCGCAGATTTTTTTATATTTTATTGGCGTTTTGTATTAGTGCAAAAACCGGTACAGACAAACAGTCCGTACGGAATACCCGTATGGACTGTTACTTTATTATAGAATTTCAAATATCAGCACATTTCTGATGTTTCCAAAACCGGAGTATCCTTGTGATTTCTCTCTTTTGCTGTCTTTATGCCGATAACGGCTGTAATGACTGCGATGATGCCTCCGACTATCGAGCCGACGATAAGTACGGTCATACCCGTTTCCTCATTCGTTACAAGAATATTGAACAGGCAACTCATAAGGTTTCCTATAAAGTGGAACACCACGCAGAGCTTCCAGTCGCCCGTCACAAATCTTATTCCCATAAGTACAAGCCCGAAGCAGAGCGCATAGATCATCATATTCTGCGAATGGATAAGTCCGAAGACGAGCGTAATTGCAGCAATAGTGAACCAATTCGAGAAGCCGCGCTTTTTAAAGAATGTAACGAGCAGACCTCTGAAAATAAGCTCCTCAACGAACGGCGCAAAAAGCGCTGTAAAGAACATAAACGGCACTGACTGCGCAAGAAGATCCTGCGTGGAGTCGGTTTCTGTAACACCCATCAGCGAGAGCGAGAGCGAATTTATAAGCTGGAGCACAAAGAACGAGCCTATTGTGAACATAACCGTCAGACCATAGACCTTTCCGCTCTGCTTAACGGGCGACATATCGGACATTTTCGTTCTTGATATGAGCATTGTTAAAATTCCGCCGATAAATGCCGCTATCTGGCCGACAACGGATATTATCATAAGCGAATCCGCACTCGTTATATCGAATGTTTCACCCGCAGCGACGCTTTTCACTGCAAGCACGATGCCGATAACGATACTTGCGAAGATCTGAACTGCGTAATACACCCAGAACGGGACCATTGCGACAAAGAAATTGCCGATCTTTCTTAAAACTTTCATAGCTGTTTCTCCTTTTGATGTTTTGTACTAATGAACTAATACAATAATATCACTGTAAGTTACGTTTGTCAATAGTTTTTCTTAATTTTTTTAAAATTTTTTTATCCTATTGAAAATGCGCTTGCAATATGATATAATTTTCTTACAAATATTTTTGAAAATAATTTGAGAGGAAGTTGAATAAATGGGAAGAGCTTTAATTATCGGCTGCGGCGGCGTTGCAAGCGTTGCTATCCATAAGTGCTGTCAGAATTCCGAGGTTTTCACGGATATTATGATCGCATCGAGAACAAAGGAAAAGTGTGACGCTCTCAAAGCCAAGCTTGACACTATGTACGGCGGAAAGACGAACATTTCGACTGCAAAGGTCAACGCTGACAGCGTTCCCGAGCTTGTTGCTCTTATGAAAGAATACAAGCCCGATGTCTGCCTTAACCTTGCGCTCCCTTATCAGGATCTTACGATAATGGACGCTTGCCTTGAATGTAAGGTCCACTACATCGACACTGCAAATTACGAGCCTGAGGACACCGCAAAATTCGAGTACAAATGGCAGTGGGCATACCGTGAGAAATTCGAGAAAGCAGGCATCACTGCGCTCCTCGGAAGCGGTTTTGACCCCGGCGTAACGGGCGTTTTCTGTGCTTATGCGATGAAGCACTATTTTGACGAGATCAATTATATCGATATCCTCGACTGCAACGCAGGCGACCACGGTTATCCTTTTGCAACCAACTTCAACCCCGAGATAAACATTCGTGAGGTTTCCGCAAACGGTTCTTACATTGAGGACGGCAAGTGGGTAGAAACAAAACCGATGGAGATCAAACGCGTTTACAATTTCCCCGAGGTCGGCGAAAAGGATATGTACCTCCTCCACCATGAAGAGCTTGAATCGCTTGCGCTCAACATCAAGGGCATCAAGAGAATCCGCTTCTTTATGACGTTCGGACAGAGCTATCTCAACCACCTCAAGTGTCTTGAAGATGTCGGAATGACTTCTATCGTGCCTATCAATTACAATGGTATGGAGATAGTTCCGCTCCAGTTCCTCAAAGCAGTTCTCCCCGACCCTGCTTCGCTCGGCCCGAGAACAAAGGGCAAGACCAACATCGGCTGCATCATGCAAGGCAAAAAGGACGGCAAGCCTGTCAACTATTATGTTTACAACGTATGCGTACACGAAGAATGTTATGCGGAAGTCGGCTCTCAGGCAATTTCTTACACAACCGGCGTTCCTGCTATGATCGGTGCCATGATGGTAATGACGGGCAAGTGGCAGAAGCCGGGCGTTTACAATATTGAGGAATTCGATCCCGATCCGTTTATGGACGCGCTCAACAAATGGGGACTTCCTTGGAAGGAATCCTTTGATCCGGAACTGGTGGACTAATTCGAAATTCGGAATGCGGAATTCGGAATTATTTGTATTCCGTTAGTTTGTAATGAAAAATGTAGGGGCGGATTCTATATCCGCCCATTGCAAACCTTGATTTTTAGGTGATTTTTCGTTGGGAACAATTTTCCGTTTCACACCGCGAGATTTTATAATATAAACAAAAAGGCCTGTTTTCATGGGATTTATCCTTTGAAAACAGGTCTGTTTTTGTTATTATTCTCGGCATTTCACACACCGATGTCGGGCGGATATGGGATTTGTCCCTACAAATTGGTATTTGCGACAAATTTGCGTAACATAAATAATTCCGAATTCCGAATTCATAATTCCGAATTAATCTCAAAGTTCCGCAATTACCTCAACTTCGACCTTAACACCCTTTGGGAGCTTTGCAACTTCTACGCAGGAACGTGCAGGCTTGTTGGTGAAATATTCGCCGTAAACTGCATTGAATGCTGCGAAGTCGTTGATATCATCGAGGAAGCATACTGTCTTTACAGCCTTTTCAAGCGATGTGCCTGCTTCTGTGAGAACGGCTTTGAGGTTCTCGCAGACCTGCTTTGTCTGTGCTTCGATACCCTCAGCGTCAACATTGCCCGTTGCGGGGTTGATAGCGATCTGACCCGATGTGAAAACGAGGTTTCCGACCTTTACTGCCTGAGAGTAAGGACCGATAGCGTCGGGAGCATTTTTAGTATAAACTTTTTCCATTGTGATTACCTCCATTTTAATTGTTTGTGAGCTTGAAGCCTGCGTCTACGAGCGCATTCTTTATCTCATTGATGTGATCGAAGTTTCTTGTTTCAAGAAGGATCCTCAGATAGCAGCCGTTGATATCCGAACCCTCGCTCGCACGTTCGTGGTGGATAGAAATAACGTTGCCGCCCTTTTCTGCGATGATGTCGGAAACACCCTTGAGCTGACCCGGCTTGTCGATAAGCTCGATGCAGAACTGTGCGGTTCTGCCCGATGTGAGAAGACCTCTCTTGATCACCTTTGAAAGGATAGTTACATCGATGTTGCCGCCCGAAACAAGGCAGACAACGTTCTTGCCCTTGATATCGGGTATCTTGTCGAACATTACCGCTGCTACGGGAACTGCACCTGCACCCTCGGCAATAAGTTTCTGCTGTTCAATGAGTGCGAGGATAGCTGCTGCGATCTCATCGTCGTTTACGGTAACTACCTTGTCAACATACTTGCTGACATAGCTGAATGTATTTTCGCCCGGCTCTTTTACCTTGATGCCGTCTGCGATAGTGGAAACACTGTCAAGACACTCGATCTTGCCGTGTTCGAGCGACTGGAACATACTCGGTGCGCCCGTTGCCTGAACGCCGTATACCTTGATCTCGGGGCGCAGGCTCTTCAACGTGAATGCAACGCCCGAAATAAGTCCGCCGCCGCCGATAGGAACAACAACTGCATCGATATCGTTGAGCTGTTCGAGGAGTTCAAGTGCGATAGTACCCTGACCTGCGATAACATAATCGTCATCGAACGGGTGAATGAATGTGTAACCCTTTTCGTCACGCAGGCTGATAGCCTTTGCGTAAGCATCGTCGTAAACACCCTCAACAAGGCAGACCTCTGCGCCATAGGAACGTGTAGCTTCGATCTTTGAGATAGGTGCGGAGTCGGGCAGGCAGATTATCGACTTGATGCCGTTTTTTGCAGCTGCGAGAGCAACGCCCTGAGCGTGGTTGCCTGCGCTGCAGGCGATAACGCCCTTTGCCTTTTCCTCGTCGGAAAGCTGTGAAATTTTGTAGTAAGCACCTCTGACCTTGAATGAACCCGTCACCTGTAAGTTCTCGGTCTTGAGGTAAACATTGCAGCCGGGTTTGAGCTTCGGCGCATAGATAAGGTCAGTCTTGCGGACTACTTCTCTGAGCTTGTGTGAAGCTTTGTAAACACTGTCAAGCGTAAGCATATTATATCTCTCCTTAAAATGTTGTATAAAAGTATAAAAAAAGCTCCCACCCCATCAAGAGGTGAAAGCATAAGCCGACACGGTACCACTCTTGTTGCCGCGAAAAACGCAGCCACTCGCATCTCTGTAACGGGAGAACCCGTCAGAACCTTGGCGAAACGCTTCAGCCCTGCCGCTCGGAGGTGATATGGATACGGTCTTTTTCAAGCGGCTTTCACCAAAATGCCGCCTCTCTGAATGAAACCGAGCCGTTCCCGTCCCCGTCAACGCATTTTCTGTTTACTTAACAATTTTATTATAAACCCGCTTTATTTATTTGTCAAGAATAATTTATTAATTTTAATTGACCTTTTGGGAAAAAGTTTAACTGCCAAGCTTTCCCCTTTATACTATTTAGATATATTTTCACGAAATGAAAACGATTTTATTATACTAAATTACATATTTAACGTTTTTGAAGCTGAAGAAGCGCTAAATTTGTTGAAACATCACATATTTTTGAACTTAGCGTAAAATATTTAAATTAACTGTTGAAAAAAAAGTGCGGCTGTGATATAATAAAGAATAATATGACCGAGAAAAGACGGTCTATAAGGATATGGAAAGGATGAAAAAGTTTGAAAGAACTTATTCTTGTAACATCACCACCGGCTTGCGGAAAAACCTATATCTCAAAAGAACTTGCAAAGAACCTCAAAAATGTGGTTTACCTCGATAAGGATACTCTGATCGTACTTTCAAAGCAGATCTTCGTTGTTGCAAATCAGGAATACAACAGAAGCTCCGACTTCTTTGAGAAGTATATCCGTGACTATGAGTATTACGCAGTTCTCGACCTTGCATTTGAAGCACTTGACTATGCTAACATCGTTCTTATCAATGCTCCGTTCACAAGAGAGATCCGCGACCAAAAATATATCGATGACCTCAAGGCTCGCCTTGCGGAAAAGGGCGCAGTGCTTAAAGTTATCTGGGTAGAAACAGACCCTGAGGTCTGCCACCAGCGTATGATCGACAGAGGAAGCGACCGCGATACATGGAAGCTTGAACACTGGGACGAATATATCGCAGGCGTAAACTTCGAAATTCCCGAAACTATCGGCGCAGCAAATGACGGCACGCTCCTCATCTTCAAGAATTCCTCCAAGGAAGAATTCGACCAATCGATGAAAGAGATCACCGCTGAACTTCTCAAGTAAAATCAAGACCGCATCTGAGTTTTCAGGTGCGGTTTTTTATGCAAAACACAAGCCAAGCAGAATTTATACTTTCTGCTTGGCTCTTTTTATAAATTTATCTCCGTGGATACGCACTTCTTGCCCGTAAGCTTTTCGCTAAGCTCATCGGGCTGAGATGTTCCTGCATAAAGCGTGAAATGCGAGCCGAAAACTTTTCTTTCGCCGCTTTCACTTACCGTGGTGAAAGCTTTTTCGGGTACGGCTATCTCAAATGTTCCGCTCTCCCCTTTTCCGAGGTGAACACGCTCAAAGCCGCAGAGCGAGTGGTTCGGGACTGCATTTTCGTCATAAGCCTTGATGTAAAGCTGGATAACATCATCGCACTCCGAGCCGCTGTTTTCGGCGGTGACGAACGCTGTTCCGTCTTTGTATTCAAGCTTTGTGCAGACGATATTTCCGTAGGAAAGTCCGTAGCCGAACGGGTAAAGGACGTTATTTTCGGCATAGCGGTAGGTTCTTTTTTTCATCGAGTAGTCGCAGAAGTCGGGAAGCTTTTCTGCGCTTTCGTAGAATGTGACGGGGAGCTTTCCCGATGGTGAGACCTCGCCGAAGATAAGCTTCCGCAGAGCCGTGCCGCCCTCCGAGCCGCTGTACCACGCCTGAATTATTGCATCGGGGGCAAAGCCGAGGTTTATCGCGCTGCCCGAAGCGCAGACCGCAATTACGGGTTTGCCCGTTTCCATAATTTTTTCTGCCAAGATACGCTGGCTTTCGGGGAGGAAAAGATCCTTTTTATCACCCGAGGAAAACTCGTTGCCTGCGTCGCCCTCCTCGCCCTCGATAAAAGGGTCAAGTCCAAGGCAAAGCACAACGACATCTGCGCACTCTGCCGCTGCGACCGCTTCGGCAAGCTTATCATTCGCCTGCGCAAGGTTGGAAGTTCTGTCTTTGTAGAGATGACAGCCCTCGGCATAGAGAACTCTGCCGCCAAAGTCCATACCATCGGGGAAGGTCACATATTTATCGGCTGTGCCGTTATAGTTGCCCTCGAGGGCGGCTTTATTGACGGCGTTAGGACCTATAACTGCGATAGTTTTCACCTTGCTCTTATCGAGCGGAAGAAGTCCGTTGTTTTTGAGTAGGACCATTGATCTTTCGGCACATTCGAGGACATATTTCTTATGTTCCGAACAGCTCACTGTCTCGAACGGGATATCGTCATACTCGGTCTTTTCATCGAACATTCCGAGCCTTACTCTTGTTCGCATAAGGTGAATACACGCTTTGCGGATATCATCTTTCGTGATAAGACCCTCATCGAGAGCCGCCAAGAGGTTGGCATAAGTACAGCCGCAGTTGAGATCACAGCCGTTTTTTATTGCGAGAGCCGCCGATTCAACGGCATTTCGTGTGACTTTGTGATTTTCGTGAAAATCCCTTATCGCCCAGCAGTCGGAAACGAAATAGCCGTCAAATCCCCATTCCGCAAGCTTTTTCTGCAATGTCGGACTTGCGCAGGAGGGTTCGCCGTTCACACGGTTGTATGCGCCCATAACGCCCTCAGCCTTTGCGTCCTTTATGAGTGCTTCAAACGCAGGGAGATAGGTTTCTTCGAGGTCTTTCGGCGAAGCCTTTGCGTCAAATTCGTGGCGGAGGTTTTCAGGACCGCTGTGAACTGCGAAATGCTTTGCGCAGGCTGCGGCTTTAAGGCGTTTTCCGCTGCCCTGCAAACCGCTGACGTAGGCTTTTCCCAACTCTGCGGTGAGAAACGGGTCTTCGCCGTAGGTTTCCTGTCCTCTGCCCCACCTCGGGTCACGGAAGATATTGATATTCGGCGACCAGAGCGTCAGACCCTTGTAAATATCGGTGTCGCCGTGCTTTTGATAGGCGTTGTACTTTGCTCTTGCTTCTGTAGCTGTTATCCCGGCGACTTTTTTCACGAGCGGACGGTCGAACATTGCGGCGAGTGCTATCGCCTGCGGAAAAACGGAGGCTGTTCCCGAGCGCGCAAGTCCGTGCAGACCCTCGTTCCACCAGTTATAGGACGGTATGCCGAGCTTTTTCACGGGCGGTGCATCGTAACGAAGCTGTGAAGCCTGCTCCTCAGTCGTCATTTCATCGGTTATTGCCGTTGCTATCTCCTCATCGGAACAGCCGCTCATTTTCTTTGCTGTTTCTTTTGCGGTCATAAAAATTCTCCTTTGGTAAAGATTGATGTTTTTCAAAATAAATTGACTTTTTTAGTGCCGAATGATATAATAAAGGTATAAGAACCCGTCTTCACAAGCATATGCGCACGTCTTTTCGGCAAATT
>UQQA01000124.1 GCA_900543105.1 uncultured Ruminococcus sp.
ACTTATTCTATCTGTCGATTTTGTCTATAGAACGATCGAGAATTAGTATAAAAATTAGTATTGCGAATGGTTTTCCTATCTGTTCCAAGCTTTGAACACATAGGGAAGCTCGTCTATGACATCGCGAGGCAGCATTCCTGCTTCGGAAAGCCTGTCACGGGCGAGGTCAGCTGCTTTTCCGTGGACGAAAACTCCTGCCGAAGCTGCATCGGACGGAGCAAGTCCCTGCGCTGCGAATGCGCCGATAATTCCCGTGAGAACATCACCGCTGCCGCCCTTTGCAAGACCGGGGTTGCCTGCTTTGCAGATGAAAAGCTTTCCGCCGCCTGCGATATAGGTAGGAACGCCCTTTGCGGCAACGACAACATCAAACTCCCGTGCGAGTTTCACAGTCATTGTGAGCCTGTCGGGGTAGTTGGTGTCGAAAGCAGCGGCGTAAAGGCGTTTCAGCTCGCCGAGATGCGGAGTGAGGATAAGCCTGCCCTTTGTGTTTCTGATAATATCTATGCAGGAACATACGCAGTTTATGCCGTCCGCATCAATAATTACGGGGCAGTCGGTATTTTCGATTACGTTTCTGACGATCTCTTCGGTGGCCTTGGTGTGTGACAAGCCGCTGCCGACTGAAACGGCGGTGGCATTTTTCAGTTCGTTAATAAGAATATTTGCCGATTTTGCCGAAACAGAGCCGTCCTTTGCGGCATCAAGGGGGAGGAACGTTGCTTCAAACACAAACGGAGCAAGTCGGTCGGTGACTTCGTTCGTTGAGGCGAGGGTAACACGTCCGACACCGCTTCTTAAAGCGGAGAGCGTTGACATCTGCGCCGCACCACTCATTCTTTTGCAGCCCGAAACGTTGAAAAGGTGTCCGAACTGATTTTTGTAGCAGTTTTCCGAGCGCTGGGGGAAAAGTGCTTTCACATATTCTTCGTCAAGTTCCTGCGCAACGTAGGGAACGGAAGAAAAACATTCCTCGGTGAAGCCGATATCGGCAACGGTCATCTCGCCGCAGAGCGAACGGAGCGGCTCGGAGAGCATACCCGTTTTTATGCAGCCGAATGTTATAGTATAGTCGCAGCTGAAAACATCGTCCTCGGCTTCGCCCGTGAGGCAGTTGCCGCCCGAGGGGGTGTCTAAAGCGACTATCGGTTTTTTGCAGCGCTTTGCAAAGCTGAAGCAAGCCTTTATCTCGGGCGGAAGCTCGCCGTGAAATCCCGTGCCATATACTGCGTCAACAATGAGCGAGCAGGACGAGAACAGCGAGAATACCTTGTCGATATTATCATTAAGGTCAAGAACGTCAATGCCGCATTCGCCGAGCCGGCAGTATTCATAGCCTGCAAGCTCGGTTGCAGGGTCGCCGCTTGTTAGTACGACATAGACGGTCATTCCAATGTCGAAAAGGTTCTTCGCCAGCACGAAGCCGTCACCGCCGTTGTTGCCCTTTCCGCAAAGGATCATAACGCCGCCCGAGAGGTCATATTTCGATGAGAGCCTGCACACAAGCTCGGCTGCGGCTGCGCCTGCGTTTTCCATAAGCTCGCGGTAGGAAACGCCGTGGGCATCGGAGTAACGCTCTATCTCTTTCATCTGCTGTGGTGTTGCATAGTACATTTTATCGCTCCTTTGCAAAAAAGCCGCACAGACGGGTCTGCACGGCTCAAAAGTTGTTAAAATTCGATCAATACCGTCCCCATTGCAATTGCTTTGGAATGGGAGCAGGAAACGCTTATTTTCATTTTCGTGGAAATAAGTCTTTTTTTAGCTTCGCCCGAAAGACTTATGTAATAGGTTCCCGAATAATCTGTGAGTACGGAGATCTCCTGAATGCTGCACCCTCTGAAACGTGCGCCGATAGCCTTTTTCATTGCAAGCTTTGCGCAGTACATTTCAGCCATGATGTTCGGGGAGAAATTTTTCTCCATAATGAACTTCATTTCCTGCGGAGAATAGACCCTTGAAATAAATTTCGGTTTCTTCACAAGCTCTTTCATGTGGGGCATATCAGCGTGGTAGATCTCCATTATCATAACATTATCTCCTTAGACCGATCACCGCACATTCCGGGGCAAGATCAGCTGTTGTATTTTCTTTCGTATTCGACCTTGACAGGGCGTGGGAGGAACGGGGTGATGGCTTCAACGGTGCGTTCGGTCGGGGTGAAAACAAGTCTTACCTTTCCGAACGAATCGTGCATAAAGTCGATGTAATAGTCCTCAGCGTCCCCGTCTGCGATGCCGCTTGCCTCGACAATGGTTATGCCAGAAACGGCGGGCGCATCGGCAAGCTTTCCGAAGGCTTCAAACTTGGACGGCTTGGCGGTGATAAGACGCTTTCTCTTACGCTGTGCGATTATCTTGTCGATATCGATCTCGCCGTTGGTTATGATGTACTCATACTCGGCATTAAGACCCGTGATAAGGTAATATCCGCCGTAAATTGCGGCAAAAATGAGAAGTATTGCAAGGACTATACCTAAAAGCGCAAGGTAAAGGCAGAATGCGGAAACGGCTATCACTCCGAAGACGATAAGTATCTTCAAAGCAAGCGTTTTCCCGTTCGCAGGTTTTTTTACAAGCTGTTCAACAAAAACGTCCATAAAATAAAATGCCTAAGATCAGATCCTTGGCAGCTCCTTTCCGATAAAACAATGCTATCCTGTCGTTTTTATGGCGCAAAACGACAAAATAATGCTTCAAGTTAGTTTCTTTATACATTATAACATAGAAATTATTTATTTTCAAGTAAAAAATACTTGCAATTTTTGAAATAATGATATATAATAAAAGAGCTGACGGTAAATTTTCTTTGTCGGCGTTATTATAAAAAGAACATCTGTAAATAAACACGTTTAAAGAGTTGTAGGCTCTGCCAAAAAGTGTCTTTAAGAGAGAGGGTACAAGGCTGGGATATCCTCAGACACGGCAAAGCTGAAATTTCGCTCCGTGAGTGGCAATGGTGAACGCGCAGGGCGCTTGTAGTCATTGACGTATGCTGCGTTAAAGCGAGGGGAATGATAGTTCCTTATATAAAATGGGTGGTTATAAGCAGGCTATGGCTTGTCCCGATGAGGGGCAGGCTTTTTTAGTTGTCAAATTTTCCGCAGGAAAGCGGAACACGGAAAGGAATGGTCAAATTTATGAAAGATCAGCTTGAAAAGATCAGAAGTCTTGCGCATGAGGAGCTTGACAAGTGCGAAAGCCTTGATGTGCTGGAAAATCTCAGAGTAAAATTCCTCGGCAAAAAGGGTGAGCTTACGGGAATTTTAAAGCAGATGGGCGGACTTTCCGCAGAGGAACGCCCCGTTATCGGACAGCTTGCGAACAAGGTCCGTTCCGATATCGAAGAGAACATCACAAACCGTATGCAGGCGCTCAAAACAGAGCTTGCAAAGAAGCAGCTCGAAGCTGAAACGCTCGATGTTACAATGCCCGGAACAAAGCAGAAGATCGGCAAGCTTCACCCGCTCACAGTTACCCTCAACGATATCAAGGAAGTTTTCCTCGGAATGGGCTTTGAGATCGCAGAAGGTCCTGAGGTAGAAACGGATCACTACTGCTTCGAGGCTCTCAATATGCCGAAGCATCACCCTGCAAGAGATACGCAGGATACATTCTATATCAATGACAACGTTGTTCTCCGTACACAGACCTCCTCCGTACAGATCAGAACGATGGAAAACAAGAAGCCGCCTATCCGTATCATCTCCCCGGGCAGAGTTTACCGCTCCGATACGGTCGATGCAACACATTCACCTCTTTTCCACCAGATCGAGGGACTTGTTGTTGACAAGGGCATCACAATGGCTGACCTCAACGGTACGCTTGAACTTCTTATGAAGAGAATCTACGGCGAGGATTGCCGGATCAGACTTCGTCCTCACCACTTCCCATACACAGAACCGTCCGCAGAGGTCGATATGATGTGCTTCAACTGCCACGGCGCAGGCTGTCCTCTCTGCAAGAACGAGGGTTATATCGAACTCCTCGGCGCAGGTATGGTTCACCCGAAAGTCCTCGAGGGCTGCGGCATCGACCCCGAGGTTTACAGCGGCTTTGCGTTCGGTATCGGTCTTGAAAGAATCACAATGGGCAGATACAAGATCGGTGATATGAGATTGCTCTATGAGAACGATATGAGATTCTTGGGACAGTTCTGATAAATGGAAAATGCTGACAAAAGCAGCCTTTTTCTGCGTTATAAAAAGCGATTCCGATATAAGCAGCGATTGTGGAATATTCTCAGCATAACCTATACGGTCATTCTTATCCCGCTGTTAAAGCTGCTGGACGGAACAGATTACAGTACATTATGGAGAATAATATCCATAGTGACGAGCATCGTTTTGATAGGCTTGAATATAAAGCAGAGCAGGTCAATGAAAAAGCAGCTTGAAGGCTTGTCCGAAAATGCGGCTGACAAAATTGCTGCGGAGCTTGAAAGCTGTACAAATTTCAGAAGCTTTTATTTCACTTCGGAATATCTTTTTTCGGCGGAAGGACTTATTCTTCCTTACTATGAGATAGACGAGGCAAAAACAAATACCTATGTCGGTTCACTAACAGGAACGAACATCATTTTCAAAACGAAAAGCTACGAAAAATGCGTTGTCAGGGTTGGCTTAGGGTATATGAATGAGAAATTTTATAATATGCTTATGCAGAAATGTCCGTCAGCGGATATACTGTTCCGTGTAAATTATCAGAAAGCGGATATGACGGAGTATTTTGCAACCGTCAAAGCGGAAAGCATTGTTGTTATCAGAAAAAAATAAGGAGGAAAATTCTAAATGGATCTTTCAATGAAATGGCTCTCCGATTATGTTGATATCGGAGATATGAGTATAAAGGATTTCTGCTCGGGACTTACGATAAGCGGCTCAAAGGTCGAGCGCTATGATACAGAGGGCAGCGAGATAAGCAAGGTAGTTGTCGGAAAGCTTCTTTCCGTTGTTCCGCACGAGAATTCCGACCACCTTGTTGTATGTCAGGTAGATGTCGGTTCGGCAGGCAGCGGCGAGCCTATCCAGATAGTAACGGGTGCGCCGAACGTCAAGGCAGGCGACATCGTTCCCGTTGCAATGGACGGTTCAACGCTCCCCAACGGCGTTAAGATCAAAAAGGGCAAGCTCAGAGGAGTTGAGTCGAACGGTATGCTCTGCTCGCTCGGCGAACTCGGACTTACAACTCACGATTTCCCTTACGCTATCGCAGACGGCATATTCCTTTTACAGCAGGAAGAGGGCTGTCCCGAGCTTAAGCTTGGCATGGATATAAAGGAAGCTGTCGGACTTGGCGACACAGCCGTAGAATTCGAGATCACTTCCAACCGCCCCGACTGTATGAGCGTTATCGGTCTTGCCCGTGAAACAGCTGCTACCTTTGACCTCCCTTTAAAGCTTCACGAACCCGAATTCAAGGGCATCGGCGGCAGCACAAAGGACAGCCTTAAGAGTGTTACTATCTCCGACAAGGAAAAATGCTCCGTTTATATCGCAGCGGTTGTAAAGAATGTAAAGGTCGGAATGTCCCCCCGCTGGATGCGTGAGCGCCTCCGTGCAAGCGGCGTTCGTCCTATCAACAATTTTGTCGATATCACAAACTTCGTAATGCTTGAATACGGTCAGCCTATGCACGCTTTCGATATCCGTTATCTTGACGGCGCTTCTATCGATGTCCGCCGCGCAAAGAACGGTGAGAAGATCACAACGCTTGACGGCGTTGAGCGTGAGCTTACCGACAATATGCTCGTTATCGCAGACGCACAGAAGCCTGTTGCGGTTGCAGGTGTAATGGGCGGCGAATACAGCGGAATTATGGACGACACTGTTGATGTTGTATTTGAAGCAGCCTGCTTTGACGGCGCTTCCGTTCGTACAACAGCAAAGGCTCTTGGTATGAGAACCGACGCTTCCGCACGTTTTGAAAAGGGACTTGACCCGAGAATGGCTGAACCTGCATTAAAGAGAGCGCTTGAACTCGTTGAAATGCTCGGCTGCGGCGAAGTCGTTACAGAATATATCAAGGTCTCGAACGGCGTTGACACACAGAAGTCCGCTCCGTTCAGCGCAGAATGGATAAACAAGTTCCTCGGCACGGATATCCCCGAGGAAGAAATGATCGGATACCTCAACAAGCTTGATTTCACCGTAAAGGACGGCGTTGCATACGCTCCCGCATACAGAGTTGATATCGAGTGCAAGTCCGATATCGCAGAGGAAGTTGCACGTCTTTACGGCTACAATAAGATCCCTAAGACCGTTATCAGAGGTGTTGCACAGGCACAGCTCACACCGAAGCAGAAGTTCGAGCGCAAGCTTGCAAACACAATGGCTGCTCTCGGCTGCTACGAAATTTCGACCTACTCTTTCGTAAGCCCGAAGTATTTCGACAAGATAAATCTTCCTGCCGACAGCAAGCTCCGCAAGACGGTCACTATCACAAATCCTCTCGGCGAAGATACTTCCGTAATGAGAACGACTATCATTCCGTCAATGTGTGAAGTCCTCGCAAGAAACTACAACAACAGAAACGCAGAAGCTTATCTTTTCGAGATCGGCAACGAGTATATCCCTGTTTCGGGTCAGGAACTCCCCGAAGAGCCTGCACGTCTTGCAGTTGGTATGTACGGCAAGGACGCTGATTTCTTCCTCCTCAAAGGCAAGGTAGAAGCTGTTCTCGATGAAATGGGACTTGGCGAGTGCGACTTTGAGGCTTGCACAGATACAGACGTTTATCCCGAAGCAAGCGCATTCCACCCCGGCAGATGCGCAGTTGTAAGCAAGAACGGCAAGGTGTTCGGTATCCTCGGCGAGCTTGCTCCCGTTGTGCTTGAAAACTACGGTATCGGCGTAAAGGCTTATGCCGCAAAGCTTGAAGTTCCCGAAATGATGGCAATTGCCGCAGAAGAGGGCGACAAGGTTTACAAGCCGCTGCCGAAGTTCCCTGCAACAACAAGAGATATCGCTGTTGTATGTGATGACAAGCTCCCCGTTGCAACTATCGAAAAGGCGATCAAGGGTGCAGTAGGAAATATCCTTGAAACAGTAGAGCTTTTCGATGTTTACAAGGGCAAGCAGGTAGGCGAGGGCAGAAAGTCCGTAGCATTCGCTATCTCGATGCGTTCGCACGAGGGCACACTCACCGACGAGCAGGCAGACGCAGCAATGAAGCGTGTACTCAAAGAGCTTGCAAAGCTTGGTGCTGAACTCAGAGCGTGAGTTTCAAATTCGGAATTAGGAATTCGGAATGCGGAATTAATTTAATGCGTAATTCGTAATTGCGCAACAATGTTGAGCATCGTAATTGCGTAATTATTTTGTTCCGTAAGTTACCGTAAAATCGTAGGGGCGGATTCTATATCCGCCCGTTCCCCAATTGTCGTTTTCCCACAATTACTGTAGGGGGCGGGTTTCCCGTCCCGCGCCGCAAGGCGTTTCCTGACGAATTCGGAATTATTTCTGTTACGCAATTACCGCAAGGTATTTCACAATAAACGAATGTCCCTATTTTCATCGGATAAACCCGTTGAAAATAGGGACGTTTTGTTATTATTTTTGTTTTGGGGTCGGCATTTTCGTACACCGAAAAATCGCTTCGCGATTCGGGACGGGCGACCCGTCCCCTACA
>UQQA01000125.1 GCA_900543105.1 uncultured Ruminococcus sp.
CCCCTTGACCCCTGCCACCTTTGAAAAGGTGGACGAAACTTTTGCTTGGCTTCGCGGTGTTCAGACAATTGTCAGCTTTGCAAAAATTCCGCATTACGCATTACGAATTACGCATTAGATCAAAACCCTGCTCCAAGCCGAAGTGTCTTTTCCATTTCTGTCTTGTCGGGAGCGAATTCCATTGCCGTTTCGTATGAGATAACGCCGCGCTGATAAAGCTTTGCAAGGTTGTCTTTGAGGGTACACATTCCCTGACGAACGCCCGACTGCATTACAGTTTCCATCTGCGGTATCTTGTTCGCTCTGATCTGGCTCTTTACTGCATCTGTGCCGATAAGTATTTCGAGTGCGGCAACTCTGCCGTTTCCGTCTGATGTAGGAACGAGTGTCTGACAGATAACGCCCTGGAACATATTCGCAAGCTGTGCTCTTACCTGATCCTGCGCGTGCGGAGGGCAGGCATCGATGATTCGGTCGATAGTCTGGGCGGCACTTGAAGTATGGAGTGTACCGAGGACAAGGTGTCCCGTTTCTGCGGCTGTCATTGCGAGGGAGATCGTTTCGTAATCTCTCATTTCGCCGACGAGGATAACATCGGGGTCTTCACGGAGCGCACTTCGGAGTGCGGCACTGAACGAGGGAACGTCCTTGCCTATTTCACGCTGGTGGATAGTTGCTTTATCCTGATTGTACTTATATTCGATAGGGTCTTCGATAGTGATGATATGGCACGCTCTGTTTTTATTGATATGGTCTACCATTGCGGAGAGGGTGGTGGATTTACCCGAGCCCGTAGGACCTGTTACAAGGATAAGACCGCGCTTCTTTTCGGAAAGCTCGCTTAAAACATTCGGCATTTTGAGCGATTCAAGCGTTGGGATATTGTCGTTGAGAAGTCTTATACAGCAGGCAAGTCTGCCGCTCTGACGGAACACGTTCACTCTCTGTCTTGTGCCGTTGGAAAGCTCAAAGCTGAAGTCAATGTCGTTGCCCGTTGTGAGGAGCTGTTCCTGCTCTGCTGTGAGGATAGAGAGGATAGTGCGGTTTACGACAACATCGGAAAGATCTTTAAACGGTCTGAGTTCGCCGTTTACTCTTACAACGGTAGGTTTGCCGACTGTGAGGTGGATATCGGAAGCGCCCATTGTTCTGGCTTCCATTACAAATTCTTCAAATGTCATGATTCTGCCGCTCCTTTACTTTATCTTGAACTGGATCCCGCTTGCCGACAAATAAACCTCGTTGGACATATTGGCAAGACGCTGATTTACGTTTCCGAGAATTTCTCTGAAAAGTGCCTGCTCTCTGTTATTCGGGGTAACGGAGAAGCCCGTTTCGAGGGTGATCGTTATCATCGTTCCGTCAATTACCATTATCTGATCGTACATATCGGTGATGTCGGAGATTATCTTCTTTTCGATGCTTTTTTTCAGTTCCTCTGTCATTGCCGAAAGGTCCGGACACATCTGCTCGGTGATGTGTGAAGAATAAGCCGCAAGGTTGTCGAAGATAACGAACTTGTGGTCTGTGATCGTTTCAACCGGAGCGCTTGTGATGCCCGTTCTTATGTCCCATTCAACGAAGTTATGCTTGTTGCTGTATTCGATTCGTCCAAGAGTGTCTTTGTCCACTTCGTCTGCCGTGCGGAGATAAAGCACATAATCGCAGGCAGCGAGATAAGAAACCGCCCAGCGTGATTTTCCGCTTGCCGCGCCGCCCGTTACAAGAATTGTTTTTGACATTTGATCGATTCCTCCGTTTTTATAAAATTACTCTGTTTCTGCCGCTTTCTTTTGCCTTGTAAAGCTTTGCATCGGCGGCTTTGATATTGTCTTCGATAGAAATTGCAGGGTCAAGCTGTGTAACGCCGAAGCTCATCGTTATCCTGATCTTCAGATCCTCGAAACAGCAGACCGAGTTCTCTATGCATACTCTGAGCCTTTCTGCGGCTTCTGCAGCTTTTGAAGCTTCCGTATCGGGGAGAACAACGATGAATTCCTCACCGCCCCATCTGTAAACACCGTCGCAAATTCGCGAATTTATTCTGAAATGCTCGGCAACGTGTCTTAAAACAGCATCGCCTGCGTTATGTCCGTATGTATCGTTGACCTTTTTGAAAAAGTCGATATCGCATATAAAAAGCGAAACATCTCTGCGGTTTCGGCTGTCGGTGAGCATCTTTTCGTATATCTTACTGTAATCACTGTAAAAGCCCATTCGGTTTTTCAGCTCGGTGAGCTTATCGTGACGGGAATCGTCGAGGAAGCTGTCCGATTCGAGCGTTATTCCGCAGATGAAAGCGGCGAGCGAAAGCCTTTTTACATCTTCAACAAGGTCAAAGCCGTTTCCGTCAAGCTTGTTTATCGCCTGATATGCGCCGATGAATTCACCCTTGCAGTCGGAGATAGGCATTACAAGGATAGATTTTGTGACATAGCCCGTCTTTTTGTCAACGTCCGAGTTGAAGTCAGGGTCATTGTATGGATCGTTTGTCACTATAGCGCGCTTTTCCGCAAGAGCCTTTCCGACAAGTCCTGTTCCCTCGGGAATTGTTATCCTGCCTTCGCCGACTGCCGCCGTCGTCCAGAGTGAGTGACTGCGCTTATCCCATTTCCAGAAGCTTGCACGGTCGGCGTTGACAAGCGTTCTTCCAAGGTCGGTAAGCAGGCGGTATATCGTATTGTGGTCGTTTTCCGCATCATCGTCCGTTCGCGACATTTCTTTGTAAAGGTTCTGCGTGATGCTGAATATCTGTTCAAGCAAAGCGTCCGAGGAAACCTTTTTGATATCATTTTCCATTGATAAAGTGTTCCTTTCATTATATAAAGTAACGTGAGATATTAAGTTTTCGTTAAAATTCGATAATATTATAGCATAGTTTACCGATTTTGTAAATAGTTATTTCAAAAAAATATAAAATATTATAAAAAATATAGTGACAAATTATTAGAAATGTGTTATAATAACGCAGTAGGATTATGATAAAATGTTAATTTTTTGTAACGGAGGACAATGTGAAACGAAAATCAAAGACTATGACGGCGATAGAAGCGGCTGTGATGTTTGCGCTGACTTTTTTAGTGGCATTTTATAATGTTTTCTATTCCTTTGACAGCCTTTTGCGTGACAGGCTCTATCAGCCGCATCGAGGGATAAACAACAAGATAAAAATTCTTGCGATCGACGATAAGACCTTGCAGGAGACAGGACCGTTCGGCACTTGGTCAAGGAGCGTTTATGCCGATGTTATCGAAAGGCTCGGAGAATATCCTGCCGTTATTTCGCTCGATATCATGATATTCGGCGATATGGACGAACAGGGCGACAATGCGCTGAAAGAAGCCTGTGAAAAGAGCGGACGTGTCATTTCAGGCTCATACATAAACTATAACACCACCTATAAAACGGACGAAAACGGCAAGCCTTACATCGATCATTTCAATATCGGGGAAGTCGAACAGCCTATTATTGCGGATGTCGTGAAAACGGGCTTCGTCAACGCAGCTCCCGATGATGATGGGATAGTCCGTTCGGCTCTGCTTTCGGCGGAAAAGGACGGTACTGTATATAAAAGCTTCGCAGCGCAGACCTATTCGGAATATTGCGGGCATCTCGGGATAGAGGAGAACACCCCTGCGCTCGACAGCAGCGGCAGAATGTGGATAAGCTATGCAGGCAAGCCGTCCGATTATGAGCATATTCCGCTTTGCAGTTTGCTCGACGGCACGGTCGACCCTAAAATTTTCACCGACTGTATAGTAATAGTGGGCGCTTATGCTTCGGGCTTGCAGGATCAGTTTTCCGTGCCTGCCTGTGCTGACCAGATGTTCGGTGCGGAAATCCACGCAAATATAGTTCAGGGTCTGATTGACGGAAAATATCCCGTTCCCGTCGGAAGAACGGTTTCGGCACTTACTGCGGCAGCTGTTGCCTGCTGTGTGTATGTCCTTTCCCGAAAGCTCAAAATGAAATTTTCGACTCCCATCGTCATTATCGCGGCGGCAGGCTGTGTTGGCGGCGGGATCGCACTCAACAGCGCAGGAATGATATTCCCGATACTTTATGCGCCGCTTTTCGCCGTTCTTGGTTATCTTATAAATATAGTAAGAAAATATGTCGAAGAAGCTGCCGAAAAGCGCAGGATAACAGCCGCATTCAAGAAATATGTCGCTCCGCAGGTCGTTGAGGGGATCGCCAAGACGGGCAATTACCACATTAAACTCGGCGGAGAAAACCGCGATATCGCAGTGCTTTTTGTCGATATCCGCGGCTTCACGCCGATGTCGGAAAGCCTTGAACCTGAGCAGGTCGTTGATATCCTCAACAGCTATCTGAATCTCACAACGAACGCGATATTCAGCAACGGCGGAACGCTCGACAAGTTCATCGGAGACGCAACAATGGCTGTTTTCAACGCTCCGTTCGACCTTGATGACTATGTTTACAAAGCTGTTAAGACTGCTTGGGATATCGTCTGCGGCGGAAACGCCATTGAGAGTAAGTTCCAAGAGAAATACGGAAAATCGGTCGCATTCGGCGTTGGCGTAAACTGCGGTCCTGCCGTCGTCGGAAATATCGGCTGTGACTTCCGCATGGACTATACGGCGATAGGCGATACCGTCAACACCGCCGCGCGTCTTGAATCGAACGCAAAGCGCGGTCAGGTCCTTATCAGCGAGAATGTCTATTTGCAGGTAAAGGATCGGGTGACTGTTGAACCTATCGGCGAAATTCCGCTGAAAGGCAAATCCAAGGGCGTTTTCGTCTATTCCCTAACGGGTCTGAACGAAATTGCCGAAACGAAAACGGAGGAGCGGAAAGATGCAGAAACAGTGTAAATTTCTCATAATCCCCAAGCTTGACGAACTGTCGAAAAGCCTTGCTCTTGCGGAGAACTATGGCTTCGGCTTTGAATACAACGACTTTTTTATTCCCGATGTTATGGATGATGAAAAGCTCACCGATGAGATAGTGAGCAGGTACAAATCGCAGAAGCTCCCCGAATACTGCACGATGCATGGTGCATTTTTCGATGTGCTTGTTTTCAGCAGTGATAAAAAAATCCGTAAAATTTCCGAAGAGCGCGTTATTGAAAGCCTTGATATCGCACGGAAAATCGGTGCGCGCGGTGTTGTTTTCCACACGAACCGTAACCCCGACATCACTTCAGAAAGCTATATCAAAAGCTGGCTCGATATCAACGAAAGCTTCTGGCGGAAAGTCCTGCCGCAATATCCCGACCTTGAGATCTATATGGAGAATATGTTCGACCGAACGCCCGATATGCTCTGCGGATTGGCGAAGCGGCTTGCGGATATGCCTAATTTCGGCGTATGCTTTGACTATGCTCACGCCGCTGTTTACGGCTCGGATATTGACGGCTGGGTAAACTCGGTCGCACCTTATGCAAAGCATATACATATTAATGATAATGACCTTGAAAACGATCTTCATCTTGCAGTCGGCTGCGGCAGGATAGACTGGGAGCATTTTAAGGTGTGTTTTGAACAAAAGCTTACCGCGGCGAAAACCGTGCTTATCGAAACTTCTTCAATAGAAAATCAGCGGCGTTCGGCGGAATTTTTGGCGAAGCTTGGAGTTATATGACGCTTTAACGCGTTAGCATTGTGTGTCGGTGTTGTAGATTTTATCATCAATAGTTGCAAATATTAGATATATTTTTAACTTTATTACAAAATGATTATTTAACTATTGCAATGATTATATATGTATGATATAATACGAATAACAAATAAAAGGCAAAACCGATGAAAATCGGCGGCGCAAAGCACGAGCCTAAGCTTTGGAACATTCGGGAAGTATGGCGGTCGGGCTGCATTTGCAGGGGTTGACCCGATGATGCAGTTTCGGCTGCATACTTCTCTTTTATTTTTTGGAGGCGATAGAAAATGGGTGTAAAAAGCACTTTGGCAGCAATGTCATTAAAAGCAAAGGCAGTTGTTGTATGTGCCGCGGTCGCGGTGACCGGAGCTGCGGTGGGAATAGGCATCGCAATGACACGCGAAGAAGCTTACCGTGTTCTCAAAGTATTTGAGCTGACGGGCAGTGCAACTGTAGAAAGGGACGGCTCGGGCGAGCTAAACGCTTACACGGGAATGAACCTTGAAAGCGGAGATACGCTCACCGTCGGCGATGAAAGCACTATCAGAATTTCGCTCGATGATGATAAATATATCCTGCTCGACAGCGGAACGATACTTGAGCTGAATGCATCAGGAACAGCAGCCGACAGCAGAACTGCCATCGACCTAAAACAGGGTTCTATACTTAACGAGATAACGAATCCGCTCTCGGAAAAGTCTTCATACGAAGTCGCAACACCTAAGGCTACAATGGCAGTCCGGGGAACGAGCTTCATCGTTACTGTCGATAAGGACGATGATGGTGTTTATATGATAAACGAAAGCACACTTCAGGGCAAGGTCGAGATAGAGCTTATCGACAAAAAGGGCAACCGCACGGATCAAAAAGTGTTTGCCCCTGCAGGAGGCGGTGTTATGATCTGCACTGAGCCTGACGAAAACAGCGGAAACCCTGCCGAGATCGACGGAACATCAAAATTCGTTATCCCGAATGGAGAGGACGGCGGTTTTTATATTTCCAAAGACGGAGAAAACCCTGTAGTCGATATAAATTATGATAATATTTCCTCAGTAATAAAGAATACGGCTCTCCGTTCAAATGATGAAGGGATAATGCCGCTGAATGAGGATATCATTGAAAACCTGAGAGGAAAAGAGCCGCAGACGGAAAGCTCCGTTACAACGACCGTCACAACAACTCAGACAACGACAACAGCTGTTACGACCGTCCCCGAAACAACGGAAACCGAGGAGGAAACCACTATCACAGCCGCACCCGTAACAACGGTAACGACTGTTCCCGAAACAGAAGCGTATGTGCCGCAGACAAAGCCGACAACAACAGCCAAGACCACTGCACCGACAACGAAAAAGTCGGAGAAAAAGACAAAGAAGACCAAAAAGAAGACTGAAAAAACAACTGTCACGACCGAAGAAACCACCGAAACAACGACAGAAACGACCACGGAAACAACAGAGGAAACCACAGAAACAACCACAGAAACAACGACCGTAACAACACCGCCGTATGTTCCGAGCTATATTCCGACAGAACCTACCACCACGGTAACAACACCAAAGGAGCAAATGCCTGACACAGATCTGACGGAAGCACCACCTACGGAAATGCCACCTACGGAAATGCCACCTACGGAAATGCCACCTACGGAAACACCGACACCTACGGAATTTCCACCTACGGAAACAGGTTAATCCTGATATAGGCTTATAATACTAAACACCAATAAAACTATAGACAAAAAAACTGCGCAAAATCCATATATCAGAGTTTTCGCTTGATTTTTTGTATAGTTTTTAATTGGTGTTTAGTATAACTCCCTTGCAAGTCGGCAAGCCTTACTGCGGTCGCTCTCCAAGGTCAACGCAGTGACCTGATTGGATTTATTCTATCTGTCGGCTTTGTCTATAGAACGATC
>UQQA01000126.1 GCA_900543105.1 uncultured Ruminococcus sp.
TCAAAATTTTCCTTAAAATCATTGTAAGCATCTCTCGCCGTGTCGGAACAGTTCAGACCTGTAATGTAAACATTCTCCGTTTTCTTTTCGTTGGCAATGTAAGCAAGAAATTTTTTCGGTGCTGAATAAATCGGAATGTGCTTGATAATCGGCATAACTCACCTCACGAAATTATTGTGGGAGAAATTTCAAAGAGATAATTTTTCATTGCCCCACGAAAATATTTGAACTCATTTTGCAAATCCTCAATGTCTTTCGCATAGACTGAGCCGGAGCTGTTGGCAACAGCAGCAATCTGATTCAGATTATTGCCGATTGACAGAAACGCTCTTTTTAAAGCCATCATTTCTTTCAAGTCATAATATTTGAGTTCACCCTTGACCGCCATAACCCGAAGAAATCTTCCCACAGGCATTTTCGCAAATTCAGCTTTTCTTTTTATGATAGCCAGCTCCTCATCGGTAAGCTTCACATCAAATCTGTTGTGACGTTTGCCATATTTTCTTGAATTATTCCATTTATCTTTCATATATCTCTATCTCCTATCTATATCTATCGGGTTACAGGGCTGTCCCTGACAAACGCCTTGATATGGGCGTTTGATACGATTAAGTCCAGACTTAATCTACGCTTGCGGGGACACTACCCACCCACTCAGCTTTCAACTTGGTTGACACCCCCAACCGTGGAAAAATGCGGTATAATTCGCATTTTCCACAAGGGAGAATTGAGGAAATCAGTCCTCAACGCTGTCGGTGCAGTAAGAATATCCCAGCATTATTTTCAGATAAACATTGGAATATCTCTCACGCTCCGAACCGTCCGAGTTAAGCATAGCTTCAAGAAAATATCTTTTTGCTTCACTCCTGCTGTCCCATTCTTGAACATTTCCGTAACACACCGTTGTTACTCCGTCAGAATTTTTCAAGCACACGTTCATCTGTCCCCCGATTTTTTACACTCACCGTAACGAAGAAAATTCAAAAACGGCTCTTTGGGAATATGTATCTGCCTGCCGATTCGGATAATCGGGAATTCCATTTTGCTCTTGTTCCGATAAAAGGTCGCAAGAGAAATTCCAATAGCCGCAGCAGCTTCGCTTGCCGTCAGAAAATTTCTGTCCAGCTTTTCAATTTCATCTATCCTCATTTTGAAAATCACACTCCTCAATTTTTTCTATTTTGCTGTCCATAAAGATTTTGAAATCATTACAGCTTGAAAGATATTCAGCCAATCTTTTTTCATCGCCGGGAAGATAATCTCTGCCAAAAGTTTTCAGAACAGCAGAAGCTATTGCTTTGTTTTTTCTTCTGTCTTGCTTTTCAAGACTGATATATTTTTTCAAGCGTTCGTTTTCGCTTTGAAGATTTTTCAGCTGCTCTCTCAGCTCATCGACTTGAACGGCAAGAATATTTATCTCGCCGGCAGCAGCATTGGCAGATAATTTTCGCTTGTCCTCGATTTTCTCTTTCCGAAAAATTGCCTTTGCCGTTCGCATTGTCTGCTCGTCAAACAGCCGTTCTCCCGATGTGCTTGTGCGGATTCTCCTCGCAAGCTCAGGGTGATGATGCAGAATTTTGTAAAACTTGTATCTCGGTATTCCGTTCATCTCACAAAATTCAGAAACAGCCAAATAGTTTTTATGCTTTCCCATTTCTTCAACCTCCTGCTAAATAAGTTTCATACCCATATCGTGTTCGAAGCCGCTAAACGTTTGGTTCGTAAGCGTGAACGCCGAGTTGTACAAAGCCGTTGTTAAAAAGCGGTCAATCCGACTTATTTTTCCGGGATAGTTCAGAATATTTCGCAGCACGTCCGTGATATGCTCGCTCGTCAGCTTTCGGTAAGCGGACCGTGCAGCTTTTTCGGAAATTTTCTTTCCCTCGATAAAAATATTTCTCTCTCCACTGATAACATCAACGATAAGGTCTTTGATTTCTTCAACCATACTCACAACGGCTTCATCGGGGTGAGTGATAAGATTGTCATACTCGATTTGTTCCTTTACAGATTGCTCTAATGTTTCTCTGTCAATCTCATCAATCAATCGAGAATGCGGCGATGCAGATTGATTGATGGATTGATAATCAGTATAACTTAAATCTATATAACTCTTATCAATATAACTAAAGTGGTCTTCCGATTTTCCGACTTCTTGAAGTCTGTTTTTCGGAACTCTTGAAGTCTGATTTTCCGAATTCAAGACTTCTGTTTTTCCGACTTCTTGATTTCTGATTTTCGGAAGTCTTGTTTTCGGTGAATTATCCTGCGGAATATCTGATTCATCTTCTGAATTATTCCTTGGCTCACAATCTTTTTCCTGTTCGTCCTGCACAATAAAGTTCTTCACATAGATAATAGCAGGCAAACCCATTCCTCTGCGTTTCTTTGAGATAAGACCGATGCCGTTTTCATCGTCAAGCTCTTTGAGAATGTTGCAGGCCTTTTCGTGTCCGCAGTTCATTCTGTCGGCAATTTCCTCTATCTTGAAGATGATATACACACGATTTTTCTCGTCAATCCAGTTATTTTTTTTGCTAAGCTCCATTCGCTCCAGCAATAAGCCATACAGCAGCTTTGCTTCGTTGGAGATTGAACCAAACTTTTCCTTGTCGGTGAACAGCACTCTCGGTATTCGCACAAATGAAAATTGGTCGGCTTCTGCTCCGTAATAGTAATCGAATTCTATTTTTGACATTTCACGCACCTCTTTTACAAACTGCCCTCATAGCTTCGCCAAATTTCCATTGACTTGTACGCAAAGCCTTTCTCATACAAAACATCAAGCAGTTCCTCAAAAGATTTCCTTCCCAAATTGCGAAGGTTATATATTTTTTCGGGTTCTGCTTCTACAAGGTCACGAACGGTCATAATATTTCCCCGGCGCAGGACATTGTAGCACCTTACGGAAAGGTCAAGTACCTCTATTCCCTCGTCAATAATATCAGGTTCCGGAGATTCGGGAATATACTTCTCCTGTCTGAGAATTGCATTTGCTCTTTCAAGTGAAGATATTTTCCTCCTGTAAATTGCTTCAAGACGGTTTTCCTCACACTCAATGACATACTTAAAAAGATTGTGCATACCCAGTCGAATTTTCTTTTTCCTTATTGGCTGTGAAAGTTTTCTTTCCGCTTTCCTTATGCTGTGAGTAACTGTTGACGATGAATTGCCGACAGCTTTTGCAATATCTGCATAGGTCATATTCTCCTTGTACCTCATTCGGAGCAAAAGAGCTTCACGTTCGCTCATAGTTTCGGAAATTACATAGTCAAGAGCAATTCCGCTGTCATCGGCAAGATTGTCAAATTGTTCTCCGGGGAATAACTGTCTGAGGAGATTGTTGGGGTAGCTTTTCATATCTTTTTCCATTTTCGCTGTTCCTTTCGTTCGGATAATAAAAAAAGGACTTCCGTACACTTACATAAACGTAAGCATACGGAAGCCCTGCTTCCATACTATAAATAAAACAATACTCTTGCTGCAATGATGAAAACTGCCATATAAAACGATTTAAGGCAACCTAACACCGAGGAGAAAGAGTTTAACAAACATTACTCTCTGACCTCTCGTTTAGGTCGCCTTAAAATTAGCTTGGCTCCCCCACTATCTCTAAACGAGAAACAAACCGTTCAATATCGAGAGGGATTGTTTCAAATCCCTCTCGGCAGTTGAAGTTCACTTCAAATCTGTCCTCGTAGACATAGATAGAGTTGACGAACGTATTTATAATTCTCTGACGATTATCAATACTTGCTAAATCCAGCTTTTCCATATTCTTCAGCCAGAACTTAACCTGATCTTTGGTCAGAATTTGTGTTTGGATTTCCTCACGGGCAATTTTCACTTCAAGGTCGATTTTCAGACTTTCAAGCTCTGCCATTCGATTTTTTGTAGCAGATGTGATGATACCCTGTTCAATGGCTGACAGCAAATTGGCAATGCTCTTTTCAACCTCTGCCAGCTCTCTTTGATAAAGCGGTACAAGTGTACTCTCTTTTTCCTGCCATGAAATTACACGGTCTGCAATTTCTTCAATGACCTCATCCACAAAAATGTTTTCAACGGTAGCTTCAATAACAGCTTCCTCGACTTCATCTTTCTTTATCGCTTTTCGCTCACAGCCATCACGCTTCTTTGCTTTTACACATTTATAATAGTGGTACTTCTGTCCTGTACGTCCTGTTCCACTTTCACCTGCATAAACCGAACCACAGTCGCCGCACATCAACTTTCCCGTCAATAAATACTTTATCTCCGAACGAGAAGCAGACGGAGCATATTTGTTCTGTTCCGTTCTCTGCTGCGCCAGCGCAAAAAGTTCTCTTGAAATGATCGCTGGGATTCCATCGGAAACAACTATATCCCTATATTGATATTCACCAATGTATTTTCTATTTTGCAAGATTGTAGACACCGTTGTTTTGGTCATAGGCTTGTTTCGTGATGAACGGATACCATTTTCATTGAAGTACTCAACGATTTTTTTGATATGACGTCCATTAACATACATCAGAAATGCTTCCTTTACAAAAGGTGCGGTCAGCTCATCAATCTGATAATGCTTATTCTCGTCAACCTTATACCCTACAGGAATATATCCTCCATTGTACTGACACTTGAGAGCATTCTCAGTCATACCCCTGATAACTTTTTCAGAGAGTTCAGCCGAATAATATTCAGCATAACCTTCAAGTACCGATTCAAGAATGATACCCTCTGCACCCTCTGAGATTACCTCCGTTGCAGAAACGACCTTTACACCGTTCCGTCGGAGCGTAGCCTTGTAATGTGCTGAGTCATATCTGTTTCTTGCAAATCTGTCCAGCTTCCAAACAATGACCACATCGAAAAGTTCCTTTGCACTCTCCTTAATCATTCTCTGAAACTCAGGACGGTTATCAGTCTTTGCGGACATTGCTCTATCTATGTATGAGCCAACCAATGTATATCCCTTGCGAGTTGCGAACTCCTTACATTCACGAAGCTGTCCCTCAATACTCTCTTCTCTCTGGTTGTCACAAGAGTATCGTGCATAAATTACTGCCTTTATCATTATATACCTCCTGTCTTACTGCTTTGTCAATTGCCTTCTATATTTAATAGTATACCACTTTTAAAACAATTTGTCAACGCTTTAAAGTGCTAAATCGCATTTTTTATGATTAGAAAACAGCCAGCAGGAATTAAGGGGTTCCCGATTTTTCACACTCCTTATTTTTAAGGTATTCGGTATAGATTTTTTTACCCCTATCAGATTGGAAGAATTCCAACATAACAGGAAAGAAGCTCTGTACCAATGCGTCTTTCTGGTCATCGGTCAGAATTATATCACGCTGCTTCTGTTCGCTCATATTTTATCTCCCCCTTTACCAAGGGTATTGACAACCTTCTTCAATGCCCTGCCCGCTTTGAACACAGGGATACGCTCTCCTTTGAGGTCAGTTACAATATCAAAAGTACCGAACCCTCCGATTTTAATTTCCTCTCCCTGCATTATCAAAATGCGTATGGTATCCATTACCGCCTCAACAGAACGGTAGGCTTTTCCTCGGCTGATACCTTTCTGCTTTGCAACTGCGTCTATAAATTCATTCTTATCCATTAAACTCTGCCCCTTTCTCTTATACTCTTCGGAAATACCCTGCGATGAAATGTGATGTATCTTCTCTTTGTCGAGCCGATACGCTTCTGCGGACGGTATCTGACTTCCTTGCTCATTATCCAATGTACCTTAATATAATTAAGGGCAAAAAGCTGTTTCAAAACAGTCTGCATATTGAACGTTGCAAGGTTATTTTCAACGAGCAGTTTATCGCACATACCGATAACAACACTCGGTATCAGATATATGTACTCATCATCATAGTACCCCAGCAGCACCTTGTTCGGCACAGTATTCATATACTGCTTCACAGGGAGCAGATAATTATTGTTATCTGCAATGAACCTTTCGACGAGGTGCATGAAGCAGCAGGTCTGTTTATCTTCAAGTATCATAAATAGGTATCCCTCCGTCAAATCGCTTTGCGTTTCACAGGACGAACCTCAGCGGCGAGCTTTTCAAGGCGTTCCTGTATTTTCTTGATGTCATTGCCGTTCTCTTTATAGTACAGTTTCTTTTCCTTATCGGAACCATGAGCCAGCAAATCAGAAAGATACTCAACATAGTCGGTTCTTTTTAGGCTCTCAACAAACAGCGGGTGAAGCTGTTCCCATTGATTTTTGGGAGCATAGATTTTTCTCCACTCGTTGAGTTTTGATAAATACTCCGATACGGCAAGATTAGCATTTCTCAGCCAAACATGAAAATCGTTCTCAGACTTTAGCCTTGGATTAACAGAAACGGCGATTTCCCCATTAAAAAGGTTAAGTCCAAAATCATAGCTGATTTTCTTTGCAGCTTCAATCTGAGGGATACCGAACAGCTTTGCGGTAAAACCTGTGCAATCTCCCGTTGCCCCACAGCCGAAGCAATAGAAATGATCGTCATACACTTTCAGGCTTGGTGTTCTGTCATCGTGAAAGGGACAGCGAGCCATACCGGAGTGGTTCATCTGCAAGCCGTAGAATTTTGCTACGTCCCGCATAGATACCCTGCTGCGTATTTCATCAAAAACATTTTCCAATGAAACAACCCCTTTCGTTTTGTAATCTGAAAGGGGCTGAATTTTTATGGCGAGGTTCAGAACAATGCGGCGAAGAATCGTTCTGAGAATTAGACCCTTTCACCTATAAGGAAAATAATTGGAGTTTTTTTAGGGGTTACAGCACAACTTTTTTCATTTTCTACTTTTCGCACAAAAAACAATATTGAGCAATAGGCATATATACAAAATTTCACGATTTTCTCCTAATACCCCTAAAATTTCAAAGAAAATTTTCCTTATATATAAGAGGGCAAAAAAATTCTGCTGTTCGCTGCCGCAGAAAATTTCAAGAGGGGTATCCCTATACAGGAAAAAACATCAAAATGATGGTGTACGTATTTTTTTGTTTTGGGTATGCGTAGCAAGCACAGAAAGAATACGTATTCTTTCACAAATCGCCGCATTTTAGAGGATTACCCCTCAAAAATGCACATTCAGGAGGGAACCCTTACCCTGAATGTGGCTCTATAATATTTTTTAGGCTCTGCCTAAGACCAAAAACAATAGTGGAGGTGTACTTTTGAGAAAAACCAAACAGATTAAACGCAAGGAAGTAATATACAGCATTGAAGAATGGGAAGAAATAAAAAGGCTTGCCGAAATCGCTTCACTCAAAACAGGCACATATATAAAGCGAATATCCCTCAACGGAAAAATCAACGTCATTGACCTGAATGAAGTCACTCCCGTAATGAACGCTTTGCGTATTATCGGCAACAATAT
>UQQA01000127.1 GCA_900543105.1 uncultured Ruminococcus sp.
TGCGTTTTCAACAGCCGGGCGAATTTTTACAAGGGTAAGTTCGTTTCAAACACTATCCTTAATGCAAACTCATTCAAAAAGCTTATTGGCTGATAAAAATATATAATATCCCGAAAAGACAAGGCGTTTTTTCGGGATTTTTTATTGCATTTTATGCGAAAATATGCTATAATATCAAAGATAATATTATAATTAGGGAAAGTATACACTTTTTTAGTATAATAATTAAGGAGTTAATATGGCTTACAATAATAACAGAGGAAATGCGCCGCAGAAGCGCAGTTCCGATAACGGAAATTTCAGAAGCGGACACGGAAATGACCGCGGATTTGACCGCAACGGACGGGGAGGCTCACGTCCGACGGGAAGAAGCGGCGGTTACCGCGAAAGACGCTCCGGCGATGATGAGCGTTTCGGCAATTCGTCCGAGCGTTATGAGCGCGAGGAGCGCATAGAGCGTGATGATGAATGTGACGACAACGGCGGTCTTATCATCGGCAGGAATCCCGTTATCGAGGCTTTGAAGTCGGGAAAGCAGATAGACACTGTTTATGTTGACAGCGACAGTGGCGGAAGCATCGGTCTTATCTGCAAAATGGCAAAGGAACGCGATATTGTTGTAAAGCAGGTAAACTCGCAGAAGCTTGATTCGATGTCGGACGGAAAGTCGCATCAGGGCGTTATCGCTTCGGGCGCTTGTGCCGAATATTCGAGCGTTGAGGAGATACTTGCAAAGGCAAAGGAAAAGGGCGCTGACCCGTTTATCATAATCTGTGACGAGATAGAGGACCCGCACAATCTTGGTGCAATAATCCGTACAGCCGAAGCGGCAGGCGTTGACGGCGTTATCATTCCGAAGAGAAGAAGCGCTTCGCTCAACCGGACGGTCTACAAGACCTCGGCAGGTGCGGCGAGCTATGTTCCCGTTGCGAGGGTATCTAACCTTGCGGCGGCTATCGATGAGCTGAAAGAGAACGGCATCTGGATATACGGCACTGACGCTTCGGGCGAGGATTACACAAAGGTTGACACAAGCGGTCCCTGCGCTATCGTTATCGGCTCGGAGGGCTTCGGAATGGGCAGGCTCACCAAGGAAAAATGCGATTTTCTGTTAAAGCTGCCGATGTTCGGTCAGGTCAACTCGCTGAATGCTTCGGTTGCGGCAGGAATTTTTATGTATGAAACTGTCCGAAGACGCGGACTGAAAAAATAAACGGTTAGGGGGTGAAGAATTTTGGCAGACAAGCTTTACTCGGTCGATGATATCATAAACGAATATTCGGGAAAAGGCGGCTCGGATGACGGCAAAAAGGAAAGCGTTGACGAGCTGCTCGAAAATTTCCGAAAAAACGATCCTACCGAAACGGTAACACTGCACAACACGGATATTTTCGGCAAGATAAACGAAGAAGCCGCTGATGATTCGGACGAAAAGTCGGAAAAGCCGTTGAAGTCCGATGGCGCTTTTGAGGAAAAGTACGGCAAGCTTTCCGAAAAGATGAACGAGGTTGCAAAGCGTGAGAGTGAAACTCCCGAAAAGGTCGTAAAAGGTCAGGGCAGGGAGCGTTCTTTCTCCGAGAAGATAGAAAACGGCTTCGGAGATGATAAAAAGGCTGAAAAGGGCGATTCGCTTGCTCAACGCTTCAAAAACAGAAAGAAGCAGGAGGAAGCGGAAAAGGAAGAAGCTCCCACACCCGAGCCGACTGTACAGAAGCCCGTTCAGCCAAGTCCATTCGACAAATATGAAGCCATTGCCGGTGACAGTTCGGACGATGACGAAGCGGAGGACAAGGCTTCCGAAACTATAAAAAAGGGCAAAAGTCTTGACGAGATACTTGATGAATACTCCAAGGAACGCCCTGCACAGAAAGCAAAAAAGGAGTTCACTCAGCATCGCAGCATAACCGAATTCTTCACTCGGAAGCTTCCGACAGATGATGCGGGCGGCGAGCTTTCCGATGAGATGCGCCGACTTCGCAGGGAGCGTTTGTCGAGGACGCAGGGGGTAACTCCCGTTGAAAGAAAGTCGATATCGGATATCGACTTAAAGCTGGAGGACAAGATACTGCCCGACACGGCGCAGTTCAGGATAGACGCTGAATCCGCAAAGCTCGATGCACTCAAAGAACGCAGAAACAAGAAGATAAAGGATTTCGTTCTTGTCGGCGACGAGGAGGACGAGCCTGATGAAGAAACCGATGAAAAGGCTATCGAAGATTATGAGGAATATGATGATGCGGCGGCTGTTGTCAGCGACATCGACCGAATAAAGGGAACGCTCACGCTCAGGCTCATCGTGGTTGCGGTCTGCCTTGTGGTGAGTGCGTATATCTCACTTGCGAACGACCTCAACATCTTCCCGATGTTCGATCTTCTCAGCAAGAGGACGCAGACGAACACATATCTCTTCGTCAATGCGATAATAGGCATACTTGCGGCGTTTTCGGCTTATCCCGTTATAAGCTGCGGACTTTCAAAGCTGTTTTCGATGAAAGCTGACTGTGACAGTCTGAGTGCCGTTGCTATGGTGACGGGCATTGCGAACTGCGTTATAATGTTCGCGAACAGCAATCTTATAAAGGGCAGCATTGTACATATTTACCTCACGACGGCGATACTTTCGCTGCTGTTCAACACGATAGGAAAGCTGTTGATAGTGATGAGGACAAAGCGAAGCTTCGGTTTCGTTTCGGGCAGCGGCGACAAATACGCTCTGCTAAAGGTCGGGGACGAAGAAACTGCACAGAATTTCACGAGGGGAACGCTTCGCGATTTTCCAAACCTCGTTTCGATGAAAAAGACGGAGATGCTCCGTGATTTCCTCAAAATTTCGTATGCGCCCGACAGCACGGACAATTTCTGCCGTGTGTTCACGCCGATAATACTTGCGGCGGGAGTGATAGTCGGGGTGCTTGCAGGCTTTGTGGCTAAGGGCGAATACGGTTCGGCAGGTGCTTATGTCGGCTTCTCGGTATTCACGGGCTGCGTTGCGATATGCTCGGCTGTTTCGCTGATGCTCGTTGTAAATCTTCCCATGGAGAAAGCTTCAAAGAAGAATTCGGAGCTTCAGGGTGCTTTGCTCGGATATGATGCAGTTGAAGAATTCGCCGACACGAACAGCGTTCTCATTGATGCTGCGCAGCTTTTCCCGCAGGGAAGCGTTACGCTTTCGGCGATAAAGGTCTTTTCCGATACAAGAATAGATGAAGCTATCGTTGAGGCGGCGAGCCTTACGAATCAGTCAGGCAGCATATTAAAGAATATGTTCTACGACATCATCGCAGGAAAGACTGAGCTTCTTGACCCCGTTGAAAGCTATATTTTCGAGGATTCAATGGGACTTTGCGGCTGGATAAACAACAAGCGTGTTCTTCTCGGCAGCCGTGAGCTTATGATAAACCACAGCATTGAGGAAGTTCCCTCGGCGGCAAAGGAGCAGGAATACACGCGCGGCGGAAGATCGGCGGTATATCTCTCCATTTCGGGTGAGCTTTCGGCGATGTTCATTGTTGAGATAAGCCCCTCACTCGAAGTCAAGAGGGCGCTGACGGAGCTTTCAAAGCAGGGCGTTTACACGGTGATAAAGACGGTCGATTCGCTCATTTCGATAAACCTTATATCGGAGCTTTATGGGGTCTCGTCCGAATATTTCAAGCTGCTGCCGTTCAGGCTTTACGAAAAGTATGAAGAAACCGTTTCTTATGAGCCGAAGGTAAAGGCAACGGCTGCCTGCTCCGGAAAATTTGCGGCGCTTTCATCTATAATATGCGGCTGCAAAAACCTCCGAGGGACTATCACTACGGGCATTGCGCTTGAAGCGGTATCGGTACTGCTCGGAATAATGATATGCTTCGCAATGGTGCTTCTCAAATGCTTCGGCGAGCTTTCGGCAACAATGACCTGCGCTTACAATCTTTGCTTTGCGTTGGTATTCGCTGCATTTCAGTTATTCAGAAAAGTATGATAAAGGGTGAATAAAATGAAAAAGAAGATCGGTTTTGACAAAAGAATACTTTTCTACATTTGTGCGGTAATGGTGATACTGCAGGTGCTTGTTATGGGTGTGGGCTACGGTATTTCCGATAAGATCGTCGGCGACGAACAGCGTGAAAAGATCGTTGCCGAAATGCAGATCTATGTCAATGGGCTTGACAGCTGGATAAAGGACAAGGAAAACGGACTTTATCTTGTCGGACAGGCAGTTGCTGATTACGGACTTGACAGAAACGAGACGATGAAGGCTCTCAACGACCGTAAATCACTTGACAGCTCAATAATGGAAAACTATGTATGCTTCCCTAATGATGATGTTATTTTTGCTTCCGGTATCGATGTTCCCGAGGGACTTATCGTGACCGAACGCGATTGGTATAAGGCTGCTGTTGCGGCGGACGGAAAGATGATCTGCACCGACCCTTACATTGATGCGAGCACGGGCAGTCTTGTTGTCACCGTTGCAAAAATAATCAAAAAGGGATCGGAGATCTTCTGCGTTGTCGGTGCAGATGTTACTATTGATGAACTGGTTGCAAAATGCAGCGAGTTCAAGATATATGATAATTCATACACGTTCCTTGTTTCAACAGCGGGCGATTTTATCGTACACGAAAATACCGATTTCCTTCCGAATGCCGCAGACGGCGAAGCAAAATTTGTTAATATTGCCGATGTTCCGCAGTATTCGGGAAAAAATATTACAGCGGATTCTGTTGTAAAGATAAAGGATTACAACAACAAAACAGTTATGGTATGCACCTCGCCGCTTTCAAACGGCTGGCAGCTTGGCTACAGCATCGATTACAGAGAATATTCACGTTCACTCCGTATGCTCAGGACAGTCTACATTGCGATCCTTGTTCCTGCGATACTCGCAGTCCTTTTCGTAGGAAGGTTTGTCCTTAAAAAGTGTCTGAAGCCTGTAAAGAGCATACATAAGGCTATCATCAGCATGGAGAACGGCGATCTCAGCTATGCTCCCGATTATTTCGGCGATGATATTCTCGGTACGCTCTGCGAAGCACTTGCAAAGACGAACACGGCGCTCAAAGGCTATGTAAATGATATTTCCGTAAACCTTGAAAGTATGGCGAACGGAAACTTCAACGTTCGGTTCTCGGCAGATTATGTCGGCGACTTCTCCTCCATAAAGGGTTCGATCGAGGGTATTGCTTCATCTATGCAGGGTGTTATCGAGGGCGTAAGCACTGCTTCTTCGCAGGTAACTATCGGTGCGGACAGCGTTTCCGAAACGGCAACGAGCCTTGCCACGGGCGCAAGCGAGCAGTCGCAGACCGTTGACGAACTCAACGAAATAATCGAGCATTTTATGACGCTCGTTTCGCAGAGCGTTGACAATGCCGACAAGGCAAAAGAGAATTCAAATCAGACGGGCGAATGTATCGAAAACAGCAATGCCAGCATGAAAGAGCTCCTCAATTCAATGGAGCAGATCACAGAGATGTCTACACAGATCGAAAAGATCGTCAAGACCATCGATGATATCGCATTCCAGACAAATATCCTTGCACTCAACGCCGCTGTCGAAGCCGCAAGAGCAGGTGCGGCAGGCAAGGGCTTCGCAGTTGTAGCCGATGAGGTAAGAAATCTCGCATCGAAGTCCGCAGAAGCCGCAAAGGGTACAACGGCACTTATCCAGAACACGACCGAAGCCGTTGCAAAGGGTTCGGCTATCGCAAATGCAACTGCCGAATCGCTTGATGCCGTTACAACAAAGTCGAGAGATGTAAACGACCTCGTTGAGAGCATCTCCAACGCCTGCGACGAGCAGAGAGAGCAGATAAGCGTTATCACGGATAAGCTTGGTGCTATTTCGGATATTGCAAGGAAGAATGCTGCGACAGCAGAAGAATCCGCCGCATCGAGCGAAGAACTCAGCGGTCAGGCAAGAACGCTCGACGATCTTATGGCACAGTTCAGAAATTAAAGCTCAAACTGCCCTTATACTAATTCCAGACCAACCTATAGACAAATACTCGGATATAATAATCCGATTCTGCGTCAGACTCCCTTGACAGGCGGCAGCCTGCCTGCGGTCGTCTTCCTTGACTTGGATTATTCTATCTGTCGTCTTTGTCTATAGAACGGTTTGGAATTAGTATTAGAGATTTTCTCCAAGGGCAGTTCATATATAATAGTATATTTTTACAGTATAAAACCGCCGCAGTTCATAGTGAACTGCGGCGGTTTTGATGATGTTGAACAATGGTGTTTTTCCTGATGTCAATATGTATTGTCGTTCGTGGTGTCTGAATTTTATGTCGTTAAATTTTGTCGGAACGTGATGTTTCGCTGAGATGTCGGAACGTGATGTCTGAACTTATTGTCTTGTCGGGTTGTCATAGCGTGATGTCGGTATCAATTGTCATTCGTGATGTTTTTCGTGATGTCAAAATCAAATGTCGGGTAAAAATGTCATTCCTGCTGTCGATCGTGATGTCATTTATTTTGTTTAATTAAACACTTGGATCATTCCTCGGTCTTGTCTGTGTCGATAACTTCGCCTTCAAGTACCTCGGGCTTTTCCTCTGCTGCTTCGGCAGCTTCGGAGCTTGCTGTTTCGGCCTGCTCTGTTTCTTCGGCAGGCTCTTCCTCCTTGGGAGGCTCGGGCTTTACAAGCTTTGCGCCGCAGTGGCCGCAGTATGAATTTTCGATAGGACATTCAGCGCCGCACTCTACGCATTTTACTGCGCCTTTGAGGGAGAGTATCTGCGCTTTCATCTCGTCGATAGAGTTGAGAGCTTCTGTGATCTCGTTTACGGTGTCTGCGATATCTGCATCGGGAGCGTCCTTATACTTATTATAATAGAACTCGCCGATAGCGGAATAATTCGAGCGGACAACGCCCTCTTTGGAGAGGATCTTGCTGTTAAGTCTTGCGGTTTCGCCTACAAGCTTTGTTTTTTCGCTGACTACTTTACCTGTTTCGCTGATAGTTTTGCTGATTTTTTCGATTACATCGTTCATTATGTTTTCCTCCTGTCTAAAGTAGGTG
>UQQA01000128.1 GCA_900543105.1 uncultured Ruminococcus sp.
TAATAAATGTATAGAAATTTATTTTTTTATGAAATTATTGCAGAAAGGCGGAAACCATTATGAGATTAAACGGAAAAGTCGCTGTTGTTACAGGCGGAAGCAGAGGCATCGGTTTTGCTGTTGTCAAAGCTTTTTTGAAAGAGGGCGCTTCGGTCATTCTTTGCGCAAGCAAAAAAGAAACAGCCGATAAGGCGGTTTCCGACATAAAGGCAGAATGTCCCGATGCAAAGGTCGAAGGTATTTTCCCGAACCTCGCCGACTTTGCGAAAGTAAAAGAAACAATGAACGGCATTGCCGAAAAATACGGCAGGATAGATATTCTCATCAACAATGCAGGCGTTGCCGATATGATGAAATTCTCCGATTATACCGAAGAAAATTTCGACAGGGTAATGGATCTCAATCTGAAAGCTGTATTCAACTGCTCGAAAGCGGCTGCGGATATTATGACGAAGCAGGGTTCGGGCGTTATCCTCAACACCTCATCTATGGTAAGTATTTACGGTCAGCCGTCGGGCATCGCATATCCGACATCAAAATTCGCGGTGAACGGCTTTACGCTCTCGCTCGCAAGGGAACTCGGACCGTGCGGAATAAGGGTAAACGCAGTTGCTCCCGGCATCACCGAAACGGATATGATGAAATCCGTTCCGAAGTCGGTGATAGAGCCGCTCGTTGCTCAGATACCGCTCAGACGTCTCGGACAGCCCGAGGATATCGCAAATGCTTTTGTTTTCCTCGCTTCGGACGAGGCTTCATACATCACGGGCGTTGTTCTTCAGGTGGACGGACTTGCACGTTCATAATATAATACAAAATAAAAAGGACGCTGTGAATTGTGCAGCGTCCTTTTTATTTTGTCACAGTGTTTCTATCAACTCGCGGATAGCCTTTTCTGTGCGCTTTATCTCATCATAAAACTCCGAAGCGGATATGCGGTATGCTCCGTTGCCGAGGATTATCGTCTGTTCAAGGTTATCCGAGGTCGCAACCCTCACTCGATGCTCCTTGCTCAGATCGTGCGTTGCTTTTTCGATATAAGTATCGGCGGTCTCGGCTTCTTTCGTGTAAACGACAGTGATGTTGTTGACCTTTTCGACTTCACCGACCGAGCCTTTTACCTTATATGCATCAAAGACAAGGATAAGGCTGCACTGTCGGAAGCCCTGATAGTTGCAGAGCATATTTATCAGCATACTTCGGGCAAGGTCGAGATTTTCCTCGGCGGCTTTTTTCAGCTCGTCCCATGCGAAGATTATGTTATATCCGTCAACGAGGAGATATTCGGGACCTTTCGGGATAGGTGAAGCCTTGAACTTTTTCGATGAAGCAGGCTCTTTTTCCGTGTACATCGCGGTGCGCTTGTCACGCTTTATCGGGCCGTATGTCCGCTCGAATATTTCCATAAGCTCCTTGTCCTCGACAAGTCGATCACGGTAGGAGCTTACCTGCTGTCTTGTTATCGGCTCGAAAAAGTCATCGTTTCGCTCTTTGAGTGCGCTTTCGAGGTGCATATAGCTGCCAACCTCGTTCCATTTTACGTTAAAGCCTGCACCGTGAGCGCAGAATACCGAGTCAGCGGAATTGTCGAGGTCGCTTTCGGGGTCATAGCCTGCGGCGGCGATGATCTCATCTTGGTTATGGCACGGGAAATAGCCTTTTACCGTACAGATAAGCCTGCCCCTGCCGTGGGTGTAACCAATAACGTCCGAATGGTAGTCCTGCATTTCCGAAACGGGAGCGTTTCCGATTATGACCGTCGTTTCGCCGTTGGAAATGGGCGGCTCGAATTCGCCGCACATCTGCTGAATGTCCGTCAAGGCTCTGCCGACGTTTTCGTTCGGAATTTCAAGTCTGAAATCATAGCGAGGTTCAAGGAGAACGCTTTTCGCTTTCATAAGACCGTTGCGCACGGCTCTCCACGAAGCCTGACGGAAATCACCGCCCTCAGTATGTTTAAGATGCGCTCTGCCCGAGGCGAGGGTTATCTTCACATCGGTCAGCGGCGAACCCGTTAGAACGCCGAGATGCGTTTTTTCCTGCAAATTTGAGAGAATAAGCCTTTGCCAGTTCTTGTCGAGGTCGTCCTCACGGCAGGAGGAACAAAACCTAACACCGCTCCCCCGTTCCGCAGGTTCAAGGATAAGATGCACTTCCGCATAGTGACGGAGCGGCTCATAATGTCCCACGCCCTCGACCTTGTTTTCGATAGTTTCCTTGTAGGTTATGCCGCCGTTGCTGAAATCGACATTCATTCCGAAGCGTTCGGCAATGATGCTTTTCAGTATTTCAAGCTGGATTTTGCCCATTAAGGCAATGTGTATCTCCTGCAGCTGCTCGTTCCGGACGATGTGGAGCTGAGGGTCTTCCTCCTCCAGTATGCGAAGCTTGCTCAAAGCAGTGTGAGCGTCAACATCGGGCGGCAGGTCAATTCTGTATGAAAGCACGGGTTCTATCACGGGTGAGAACGAGTCACGCTCCGCACCAAGTCCCTGACCCGTTACGGTTTTTGTCAGACCCGTTACGGCGCAGACAGTTCCCGCCACCGCTTCGTCAACGGCTTGGAATTTTGCACCCGAGTAAATTCGTATTTGATTGACCTTTTCCGTCCATCTTTTGCCGAAGTCGCTCACGGCGGTACGGACTTTAAGACTTCCGCCCGTTATCTTCATATAGGAAAGTCGGTTGCCCTGACCGTCATCGGCAATTTTGAAAACCTTTGCGCCGAACTCGTTTCCGAAAACGGGCTGTGCGGTATAGCCGCACAAGACTTCGATAAATTCGTCAACGCCGATATCTTTAAGTGCCGAGCCGAAACAGCATGGGAAGATCCTTCGTCCTGCTATAGCCGAAACGATGTCCCCGTCATTTACGCTCCCGTTTTCAAGAAACTGCTCCATAAGAATATTGTCGCACATCGAAACTGCTTCATAAAAGGCTTCTGAGCTTCTGTCAGCGGAAAAATCAACAAAGCCTGTGCCGAAACGCTTTGTCAATTCGCCGATAAGGTCGGAGTTCCGATTTTCGGAGATATCCATTTTGTTTATGAATAAAAATGTCGGGATATTGTACCTGCTCAGAAGCCGCCAGAGCGTTTCGGTGTGGCTCTGAACGCCGTCCGTACCGCTTATGACAAGCACTGCATAGTCAAGCACCTGCAGAACACGCTCCGCTTCGACAGAAAAATCGATATGCCCCGGCGTGTCGAGCAATGAGATTATGCAGTCACCGCGTTTAAGCACTGCCTGCTTTGAAAATATGGTTATTCCCCTGCTTCGTTCGAGGGAATTGTTATCGAGAAAGGTATCTCCGTGGTCAACTCTGCCGAGCCTGCGAATTTCGCCAGTTTTGTACAGAAGCATTTCGGAAAGGGTCGTTTTTCCTGCGTCAACGTGCGCAAGTATTCCTATTGTAAGACGTTTCATCAAATCACCAATCAGCGTTTTTTTATATTTTAGCATATTAATTTGTTTTTTTCAACTGCTAATACTGATTTTAAGCAAACACGCAGACAAAATCGGCACATCATCCGTTCAGCCGTGAGCCTGAGGCTTATATTGGTGAATTTTCAAGCCCTATGCTGTTAATTATCGCACTGCGAACCTCTTCGGTAAGGCTCTCATCTGCGTAAAATCTGATATCTGCGCTCAGACCGTTTCTTGTTACGATGTATTCATAAATTTCCGTGCCGTAGGATATTTTATGCACCATATAGTCGAAGCCTCCACCGGCTGTTGTTTCGTCTATTACTTCATCATCGGAGGAAAAAGAATAGTCCCGATCTTCGACCGCATTGTAAACGCTGTCTATCCGAAATATAGGCTTGCCGTAATAATATCCCGAGCTGTCTATAGGTGTCCATTCGCTCGGCATCCTGAACGAGATCACAGCCGTTCCGTTCTCATCGTCCGAAGTAACAGTTCCGTCTGCGTTAAGTGTTACTATCGGCATTTCCGCCGTGATATCCTGCATTGCATTTATGTCGATCACAGTGTGAACAGGTGCGATGCTTACCGTTCTGAGAATATCCTCCGCTTCTGAAAAGCTGAATTCTTCGTCGCCGGAAAATCTGAACACCGCATAATATCCGTTTTGGTGAACAACGAAATAATGTGTGTCATATACGCCGTCATGATCCTCCATTGAGGTGTGGATATAATAGCTGTAAGGGTCGTTCTCACCGCCGTATTTCTCGTCAAGCTTTTGTATCTCACGTCCCGAAACCATATCAGTCAAAAAGCCCTCGGTCATAAGTCCGCAGCTGTCGGGATAAACGACATTCTGTTCAAGCATTTTTTTGTCGCCGAGCATAAATAAGCCGTATCCGTCAGCGACCCAGTCCTTGGGAACGGAAAAGCGAATGTCAACGATCTCTGCACTTCCGATAAAATTGTATGCGCCGTATTCATCGGGGAAAACTATCTGACGTTTTAATGATATCTGCTGTAAATGTGTATGTACGAAAGCAGGCTCGTCAACTGTATCATCATCGGAAACGTCCTCGGGTTCTTCGTCATTCAGTGTCATCGTGAGGAAATATGCAGGCTGTTCAAGACCGATATCACTCATGGGTTCGCCGCCGTACTCAACTGTCACACTGTCGCCGACATTGGCGAAATTATTTCCGATGAGGGAGCGGCTGTAAACTACAGCAGGCTCGTTTGCCTTGAAAAGCCCCGAGTCCTCTTTCGGTATAATGACATACTTCTGCCATTCATAACCCGTTATCTGTTCGTTGCCGCTGACCTCGGAGATCGTTGCCGTAAACTGTCGGGGCGAATAATTAACCTCATCAACGATACGGAAGCCGTTTTCGTTTGCGGCGGTGATGATGTATGACTGCACGAAATTTCCGTCAAGCCTGTACTCCGCAAAAACTTCAACAATGCTGTCTTTTTCATTCACATTGTACTGCTCCGAAAGCGGCGGCAAGGTGTATTTCCAAGCCTCGTGGAAAAAGCTGTCCTGCTGAACAGTGAGCGTGAAAATATCATCATCGGGAACGTTTTTGCCGTTGAGATAGGCTCTTGCCGCATCTGTCGGATTGGTGAATTTTCCCGTAACATTGCCGCCGGCGGCTTTGAGCCGATATATCTCCCAGCCGTATTGTACATACCAAAGCTCATCGTCCATTACAAAAATATAGCTGTCAAAGCCGTCCGTATCGGTGAAGATTTCAGCGCAGTATTTGTTTTTGCAGTCGGAAAGGTGCTTTGCTCCGTCCTGCCAGCCGATGCCCTCCATGCTGTTGTATGTGCTGTCCCATTCTTTGTCGGTGAAAGGTATCTCCATAGGCTCGGAAAGCGTGTATGTATGCATCATATTCTCGCCCGATATCGTGAGCGTTCCGTCCTTTATTTCGTACGTCCAGCCGTTGTTATCGCCAAAGTACGAGTTCTTGTAAGGCGCAGTGTACAGAAGCTTATCCGTGACGTAAGTTCCGTTCGGTATAGGCTCGAAAATGCTGTCCTTTTTCACCGCATTTGTCAGCAGGCAGACTGCGGCGGCAATAACTGCGATGACCGCTGAGACAACGGCAATGACCTTCGGTTTTTTCGCACCGAGAATGCCTTTTATGCGGCTTTTTATATTGCTTTCGCCGAAGCTGAGAACACCGCCGAGGGAGAGCCTGTTCTGTTTGAGCGAAATGTTCAGAAGTGCGTTTGCGTACGCCTTTTTCACGTCCGCATCAAAGCTTCCGAGCGCCTTTTCATCGCAGGAAAGCTCCATATCCTTTGCCATGAGCCGATAGGAGAGCCACACCATCGGGTTGAACCAGTGAACGCAGAGCGCCGCCATTGCGATGAGCTTCACGATATAGTCCTTTCGGTCAATGTGTGTCTGTTCGTGTGCGATTATGTAAGGTCTGTCCCCGTCGGCGAGGTCTTCGGGGAGATATATGTGCGGTTTTATCAAGCCGAAAACGAACGGCGTTTCGATGCTTTCGCAGGTGTAAACATTTCCGTCCGAAAGCTTCGCATTCCTCACCTTTTTCCTGACGGAAGCATAAGAAATCACTGAGTAAACAGCCATTGCAAGCACTCCGAACGCCCAGACAAACGCTCCGACAGCCATTGCGGTCTGCATCGGGTTTGCGCTTGCGGTCGGCTGTGCAGGGGGAAGCTGTTCGCTTATCGCATTGTTCACGGGAGGAACGGAAACGGTTATCCTCGGCTCTGCGGCATATTCAATATCGTTCGGGATAAACTCCATCTGCCCCGATGATATCGCAGGCTTTTCGGGAACAAGCACGTTGAAGATGCTTACCGCCGATGAGAACGAAAACGGGCACAAAAGGCGTATCCCGAGTATCGCCCAAAGCAGATAGGAATACTTTTTCGGGAGCTTTTTCATTGCGATGCGCAGGATAATTACTGCGGCGGCGATGTATGCGCCCGTTATGCTCATATTGAGTACAGTTCTGAAAATTTCCGTCATATCTATCACCTCTCCGTATGATCATCAATGAGCTTTTTCAGCTCTTCAGCCTCTGCTTTGGTTATCCTTTCTTTCTGCAAAAACGCCGTCAGGAACATCGGCAGTGAGCCGCCGTAATCCTTTGAGATAAGGCTCTCCGAACGTTCGGTCAGCACCTCTTCACGGGAGCAGAGCGATGTTATCACGGCATTTTCGCTTTTAACAAAGCCTTTGCCCGAGAGCTTTTTTATAACGGTATAAACGGTGGATTTTTTCCAGCCGAGGCTGTCAAAGGCACGCGTCACAAGCTCGCCCGAACGTATCGGCTCGTTTTCCCATATCAGCTCCATAAGCTTTAACTCGCTGTCCGGAATTTTCATATAAATCCCCCTTTCAAGCTTTGGTCTATAAATATAGACCCGTCTGTTAAGCTTAGTCTATCACAATAGACCGCATTTGTCAAGAGGTTTTCTGTTTAATTTTCGGCGACATTTCCTGCAAAATAATGCAGATATGCACACCAAATTTCTACTGTAATATGTTAC